>CAYRKB010000210.1:0-4840 GCA_964424705.1 uncultured Victivallales bacterium | reverse complement strand
CGCTCGCCCATCCTTCGCTCTCTTCAGCCGCCTCTACAGCTCGAAGAATTTCCGAGTTGGAACCGTTGCGTCAAAATCCACGTCTGCATCAAGCGGGGCCTCGGCCGGGATTGATTTCCGCCACAGCTCGGCGCGCGCCTCGCAGTCCGGGGGCCCGAACCGGATGTGGTACCGGATCCGCCGCTCGAACGCTGTATCCAGCGCCTCGGGCCGGTTGGTGGCCAGCAGCACCACGCCGTCGAACTTCTCCAGCTCCGTGAGCAGCACGTTCACCTGCTGGTTGATGTACCGCGCATGGTGGTCCTGTCCGTCCAGGCGGCCGGCGAAGATCGCATCCGCCTCGTCGAAGAAGACAATGGCTTCAGTCTGATGTGCGGCGGCGAACACGGCGGCCAGGTTCTTCTCTGTCTCGCCGACGTACTTGCTGACGATCGAGTCCATCCGTACCGGGTAGAGGTTCTGGCCCAGCTCGTGCGCAATGGCCTCCGCCGTCATCGACTTGCCCGTTCCCGACGGGCCGCTGAGCAGCGCGGCCAGACCGCGTCCCCGACTGGCCTTCTTCCCGAACCCCCAGGACGAGAATACCTTCGATCTCTGGCGGGCTGCCGCAATGAGGGCCTCGACCTGAGACCGGCAGCCTTCGGCGAGGACCACGTCCGGGAGGCCCACCTTCGGTTGCACCTTGTCCGCGTGAGACGTCAGGCGGTTGCGACGCTGGAGTATGGCGGCGTTGCGGAGATCGGCGTGCATGATCCGCTGTTCCGCACCCCGGCGCTGGACGGCGCGGGTGAGGGCGGTCAGCACCGCGTTCTTGATGTACCCGCCGCTGAACTCAAACTCCTCCGCCAGGGCCTTCAGATCGATATCCCCGCCCAGCGGCGCCTGCTTGGGAAGGTGCTTTCCCCAGATCTCCTCCCGCTGTTCAGCCGGCGGCACCTCGAAGTCCAGCTTGTAAAGAATACGGCGGTCCAACGCCTCGTCGAGGACCTGCCGCCGGTTTGTGGCCAGGATGCAGATCCCGTCCAGCCGCTCAAGCTCCCGCAGCAAGGTGGGCATCGAGCCGTTGAAATTGCGGTCGGCGAACATCTCGTCGGCCTCGTCAAAGAAGATGATCGCATGCTGGAGCCGGGCCTCGTGAAAAATCCTTTGCAGGTTCTCGTCCAGCCCGTGCCGCGAGGAGCAGGTCATCACTTTGTGGAAGTCCACCAGCATCAGGCGATATCCGGCGGCATGTGCAAGCCCGTGCGCAAGCATCGTCTTCCCGGTTCCCGGGGGACCGCTGAAGAGCAGGATGGTTCCGCGCCCGTAGCTCAGCACGTCGTCAAAACCCCAGTCCTTCCGGCACTGCAGGTACTCGTCGCGCGCCGTGACCAGCTGAACGACCTCATCCCTCTTCCCGGGCGGGAGCACCACCTGGTCCAGGGTCACTGCGGGATCGATGACCGATGAATAAGAAAGCACCTGGTCGTCCACATCGTACTCGCCCAGGATCAGGCTGGCCACGCGGCGTGGGATCTCGATCTCCATGGACATGAAATCGCTTTCGGACGTCGGGGCGTTGGAATAGGCCACGTTCAGCAGCCCGCCGGCCAGCAGGCTGCCGGTGTGGATGAAATACCGGCGGGCTTTGATCTTCGCCTCGATATCGTCACACAGCAGCGCCAGGACGGTGCGCACCGCCTTGCTCCGGCCGCGGCCGCCGGCTACAGCTTCCATCGCGCGGTCCAAACCGTCCTCCAGGTCCGGCCCGAGGACGGAAAGCAGGATGAACTTCTCGGTCTGGTCCAGCCTGTGGGCCCGGACGAGATCTTCCATCGGCAGCTTCACGGACCCGTCCGCCCGCGTTGCCTCCACCCGCGCCGCGAGCCGGCGGAGCTTGTTGCTTACTGCCCGCGGCGTGATGGCGCGGTCGGCAGGCAGTACGCCATGCTTCTCGCTGACCCTCGGGTCGATCTCTTCGTGACGACCCTTCAGGCGCAGCGCACAGAGCGACCGCAGGTAGTCGAGGTGCTGCGCCAGGTAGTCCAGATTGCTTTGAAACGGCTTCACGGTTGTCGGCTCTGTCTTCATCTGTTGTTCCCCCTCCTATACATTGCACACGGGGGCAAAAAATCCGGAACAATCTTTCGGCAACGTCGATATTTCTGCTTCCGGCCTGTTCCCGCGTCTCCGCATTGCGGACAGGTTCGGGAAATCCATGCGCAGAGCAGATCAACTACGAAAGGCGCAGAATACGCGAAGCGGGGTATCCACGTGACGCAAGCATCCATGAGCAGACTGTGCAAGATTCACCACGGAGGCACGGAAACACGGAGATGAAGATACGGGGAAGAAAGAGAGACGGTCCTACCTCCTGTGTACTCGAAAGACCGGTGTTGCGCGAATTTGGCACAGGGCGGTGGCTTCTACGATGCTGGAGGTGCGCCTATCCATGCTCACGCCCTGTGTCAAATTCGCGCAACGTCTTCTCCGGAGGAGGGATAGAGAGTGGGCGAGTCAGGGCTTCTCCGTGTTTCCGTGCCTCCGTGGTTAGTCTTCTCTTTCCCTGACCGTCCAGGGCCTTTCACTTGCGCAAAATTGATACCCCGCTACGCGAAAAGAAACGCCTGATGTTCAGCAACGGAGCATTGTCCCGCAACTCATGGATGCCCGGCACATTTCGCGCCTTTCGCGTATTTCGTAGTGGTCCTGACTGCTCCTTTTAGGGTGAATGATTTTGACCTGTGGCGGCCCTTGTCGGACCCCCCTCCGTATAGTGTGTCTCTTTCGACAAGATTGGAGGTGCGTCATGGAGAACGTGAAGAATCGGGTACTTGCACAGGTCCTGAACGCCATTATGAGCTCCGGCCTGCCGGTGGAGTTCTGTCCCCGGCCAGACGATGCAAGGTCCGGGGATGTGCGATTTCGCATTACGCTCCCGAAGACGATCCTCACACGCCTGCGCCTTTGTCATGAGGAATTCAATGCCAGGCACATCAGCAACTTCCTGGGGGAATGGTTTGTCAGGACGAACCTTGCTGCATTCGAGCATCACGTCTGTGCGAACATCGCCCCGGGCGGGTGGGGGGTGAGCCTGCACAAGAGCTTCGGTATGTCCATGCGCGGGGAGACTATTGAATTTGCGTTCCACGTCAGCCTCCTGAGCACGTTCGCGGACCCGAAGCCCGCGCCGGCGACGGGCCCCGTGCAGGCAGGCCCCGGGTCCGCCTGCAGTAAAGGCCCGCCTGCATCCGGCGGCGCCAGCGGGTCGGCGGACCAGTTCAAGCAATGGCTCGCAGGCATTCCTCTGATGCGCCCGCGGGAAATGTATGACCGGCTTGCCGCCGAGGGCTATGTCGGTCAGGACGCCGCCCGCGTTGCGGTCTGCCTGACGGCCTACCGGCACGTCAAGCGCCTGAGAATGATCCACATCGACGGGGTGGCGCGCAGCGCCCTTCCGCCCAAGGAGAACGTCCTCCTGCTCGGCCCCACGGGCTGCGGCAAGACCTTCCTGGTTGAGTTGCTTTTCGGTAGGATTCTCGGCCTCCCCACGATCATCGCGGACATGACCAGCTTCACGGAGACCGGGTACATCGGAGACAGCGTCGGCAGCCTGTTTCCGCGCCTGGTCCAGGCCGCAGGCGGCGACGCGCGGAAAGCCGCAGTGGGCATCATCTGTCTCGACGAGTTCGACAAGCTGGCCGGCAGTGGCAGTCGCGCGCGCTTCGCCGGACAGGGCACAACCAAGGACGTCTCCGGCTACGGCGTCCAGCGCGAGCTTCTCAAAATGCTGGAGAAGGTTGACCTGCATGAGGGGGATGACGCGGACCGCGCGGGAGCGACCATGAGCACCGTCGATCTGCCGTTCATCGCCTGCGGCGCGTTCTCCGGTTTCAAGGCCGCCATCCGGAACATGCGGCATGATCCCTCCATCGGCTTCGGGACCATACCCGGAAGGCCGGCCGTCGGCAGCTCTTTCACAGAGAGCGTTGCCGATGAGGAGGTCGTTCCCGCCGCAAATTTCGCGGAGTACGGGATGCTGCCCGAGTTGATCGGCCGTTTCGGCCGGATCATCCCTCTGCAGCCGATGGGGGTGCTGGAGCTGCAGCAGATACTTTCCACCCAGGTCGTCGAGCGGTACCGCGCGGAGCTCACGGCGGAAGGCGTCCGGCTGGAGATCGCACCGCCGGTCCTTGAGCGGCTCGCCGAAAGGTGTCTCCTTATGCAAACCGGCGCCCGCGGAATTGCTGCCACTCTCTCTGGTCACCTGGAACGCGCCTGCTTTGATGTTTACTCGTCGCAGACGGCCGCCGGCAGCGTGATCCGTATCAAGTGCGACGGCGACCGGATCGTGACCGAAGTTGCGGCCGGCCCCGCAACCCGCCCCGCGCACCTCCTGGCGACCGGGGCGTGAGGATGACCGCCGTCAACGCCGCTTTGAAAGTGCTCTCCTTAAGCCGTTCTGAAAATGACTGTTTACGGTAGAACCGCAGAATAGCCAACCGCAGAATGGCGAAGGAAGGCGAGCCGTGGCTGATCCTACCCTCGACATTCTGAGATCGTAATTCGTCAATCTGCTGTTCTCCCGGGACATAGCCAAACCGGATGATTCGGGAGTTTTCACGGCAGCGTCCACACGTAGCTCTGGCTCTACCGCGGAGGTACCGCCAGCGCTACGAGCTGGCGGGTCGGCTCACAGAGAAATCCATCTGTAACGCGAATTGGCGGCTACGCGGCTTGGCTCACGCTCTCGTCAGTTTCATGCGGGCGCATCTTCTCGGCCTGGACGTCCGCCCCGGTTGCCAAGAGAGCCACTTCGTAGCCGTGGCTCTACTGCGGAGGTACCGCCAGCGCTACGAGC
>CAYRKB010000209.1:0-4854 GCA_964424705.1 uncultured Victivallales bacterium | reverse complement strand
GTGCGACCACACCGTGTCGAGAGCCAGGTCAACCTGCTCCCCTTCCAGGCCGTTGTGCGCCGGGTCCCAGACCGCGCAGATGTGCTTGGGATTGTACTTCCCGATCGCCTGCCGGAGCTGCATCGCGTTGGCCAGGCAGCGGCCGTAGTGGTTCTGCACGCCGATAGCGACCCCGAACTTCTCCGCCAGCGGGACAAGCGTGTCCCATTCGCGCTGGAACTCTTCAATCGCCGCGAGATAGTTTACGCTGGGTGGAATCGGCGCCATGATACGAATAATCGGGATTCTGGATTCGGCGCATGTCGCCATCGTGGACTCATCGGTAGGCCCGGCGATGGAACCGATCTTGAGCCCGGCAGCCGCGAACACCTGTACGGCTTCAGGGAGCCCCTTCTTCACATTCTCAGGCGTGACCTGAAAGCCCGGCCGCACCGGCAGCTCGACGCCGTCAAATCCGCGGTCACGCACGAAAGCCGCCAGTTCCGGCAGGGACTTGTCCGGCCAGGGCTTGGTGAAGAGCGTGAAAGGCATTCGGGCTACCGTCATTCTCATTCCTCAATACTCGATAACCACACCCAGCAGCGCGTCGGGATCGTCCAGGAGCCTGTCCACCCGCGCCTCCAAGTCCTGGAAAGGAATCCGGTGCGTCGTCAGCGCATCCACGTTCAGCCGGCCCTCTTCGATCAGCCGCACGCAAAGCTCAAGGTTCGTCCGCGTTGTCCATCGCATGAACACCGGCGGATACGCGTTCCCGACTTCCCACGGATCGTCATGGTATCCCGGCCCGGTCCGCGAACAACGGCGGATGTCGATGTTGTTCATTCCGCCGATCAGATTAGCGAACCGGAACGTCGGCCAGCCGACGACCATGATCCGGCCCATGGGATGGCCATCGGGAGAGACCTTCATGGCACGGACGAGCTTGTCAACGATTTCATCACACTCGCCCGCATTGGCCATCACCGCCGCATCAAGGCCAAGGCCCCGGGTAAAGCCCCGGGTCGCAGCCACCTCGTCCCCGGCGCCGGCGGCCACCGTGGCGTCGATGCCCCACTTCTTCGCGATCTGCAGGCGGCTTTCAATCCGGTCCCAGCCGATGACGAAGTTCCCTGCCAGCTTGTACAACTGGGCGGCGAGCTGGCCCGCGAGCCCCAGGCCAAGCACGCAGACCGACTCGCCGAATTCCGGCTCGCCGCGCCGCAAGGTGTGCAGCGCGGTTGCCGCGAGCATGGCATAGGCGCCTTGCGCAAAGGACACCTTCTGCGGCAGTGCGACGCACAGATGATGCGGCACCACTGCGCAATCGGTATGAAGCGCATACCCCGCGCCAATGCACGCGACGCGGTCGCCTGGCTTGAACTCCGTGACGCCCTCGCCCGCTTCGCGGACCGTGCCGGCATTGGAATAGCCGAAAGGCCGCGGCGCGGCGGCGTCTGGATGCCTTCTCTTCTCCGCCAGGCCGCGCCATCCGTTCAGTTCGGTGCCGGGGCTCACAAGGGACGATTTCACGTCCACGAGAACCGTCCCGCGCATCAGCGCGGGCACATCCTGCTCGATCACGCGCAGGTGGCCGTCGCCGCACACCGCCGCAACCTTGCATTTGTTGGCTGTTTCCATAGGACCTCCTAACGGCTCGACTTGCTCACGGGGTATGTTCCCTGCAACGCCCGCTGCCGATCGTGACGCGCGCGGGTAAGGTAGTCGCGCATGGTCTCCAGGCCGAACTCCTTGATCAGCTCGTCGCTCGATGCTCCCGGCATCTCCGATCCGAATATGAGCAGACATTCCTCGGGAATCCATTCCACATGCGCGGCGGTGGGGCCATGCTTTGAGATCAGCCTCTTCATAGGCTCTAGGTTGAAATCGTGATGGAGCAGCCGACGGTCCAAGTCCAACGTGGCGGTCACGAGCGGCGCGCAGCCGGTGACGTCGCTGGCGCTCCGGCTGACGCTCGCAATCTCGCGACCGATAAGATCGACGAAGGTGGATCTTTCAAAATAGGCCGCACCCATGCAGAAGCCGAACTCAATCGCCCACCGGGTGAGCATTCGCCTCCCCTGCCACATGGATGACCAGATGACCAGCTCAGCCCTGTTGGCGCAGAGCGCGGCCCCGACCTCCCAGTAGTCGAGATCGAAACAGATGCACAGACCGACCCGGCCGAAGTCCGTCTCGAACACCGGCGTCTCGGTTCCCGGAACGATCCCGGCATCAAGCTCCGGATGCGTCGGAAAGTTCTTGTGATAGATGCCGGCGACCTGTCCCCGCCTGTCGATGAGCACCGAGCTATTGCGCTTCTTGTCGCCATCCATCGTGCCGAGCGGGCAGACAACCCAGATGTTCCGCTCTTTCGCCTTCCTGGACATGGCAGCGATCGTCGGGCCGTCCAGCGGCTCGCACGCCCAGGGGGTCTCGGTCCCGCACATGGAGCAAGTCTCGGGGAATGCGACCAGGTCGCTCTTGAGCACGGCCGCGTGGTCCACATATTCGCCCATCTGGCGGAGGGTCTTCGCCAGGCGATCCGGCTCACCGGCGGGCAACCGGACCGGGAAACTGACCAGAGAGATCGTCGCGTTTCTACTCATGGCCTATCGCTTCGCTCCCGCCGTTCGCCATCCACGCCGCACAGCGTCCACTTCGCGCGGGTGGGTAACAGACACAGCCGACCCTCGCCCGGCTCCGGAGGACTCGCCGAGGAGACATTCCTTTTCTGACGGTGCAGGCATACGCCCGGCGAGACCGACATGACGAAGCATTATCACAGCGGAAAAGTGTCAGAACCAAGGCGGGCATACAAGCACTATCCACTCCACATTATCAGCCTTTCGCCTCTTTTCGCCCCTTTCGCTCCCGACACAGGGGTTCTCGAACGGGTGTGATCGGGCGGGCCTTTGCGAGCGATGCCGCGGCGTCCCCGGATGTAATCCAGGAGCACACCACGGCCCCACAAGACCATTGAAGCTCCTCGTGCTATGCGGGACTACGGCGGGCTCACTTGGCCAGTTCGACACGGAAGACCATCTCTCCCCCCGGCCTCAGCCAAAGCCATTCAGGCAGGAATTCCGGATCCGGCTTCGAGCCGTCGTTGACCAGGATTTCTTTGCCCTCGCAGCCGTGGCTGAAGGAGTACAGCTTGGATTTCAGGGGGAACTTGGCCAGCACGCGGTCGGTCTGCGTCTGGCTATTGTTGACAAACATGACGTAGCGGCGGCCTTCCTTGTCGGTGAACTCGCCGATCAGGATGGGGCAGTCCCCGTCGTAGGCCGGCCAGATGCCCAACACCAGGTCGTCTGGCGTGAACACCTCGCCTTGTCCGCATGCCTTGGGGTAGAAACTCACGCGCGTCGACACCAGACGATTGAACAGGTCGCCGTAGGTCTTGTGGAAACGCTGCTGCACGCGTCGCATGTCGTTGTAGGTTTGGGTCTTCTCCCAGAACTCGTCGATCGGCGCGATTCCCGTGTTCGAGCAGGGGTGAGGCAGATACCAGAAGAACCACACCATGGCGTTGGCGCCGGCGGCGACGGACGTGTTCAACTGCCATTGGAGGTCTGTCAGGCTCGGGGAACGGTACATCATGTGGCCGAGACTCAAGGCCGTATTCCAGAACGGTACGCCGTGTCGGAGTGAGGCTTCACGATAGATGCGCAGGCTTTCGAAATAGGCATCAATGCCCCGCTGTCCGTCTTTGTTGTGCATCTGCATGTAGCAGTCGTAGCCGAGGATATCGCTGTTGCTCAGCTGCATATACTTGTCCAGGACCTTATCCCAGCCCGGGCCCATGGCCGGAAGATGGTTGTAGAAAGGGAAGAGGTGGGGCGCGATTTCCTTCTGGATGCGCTGGCATTCCGCAAAGGCATCCCCGCCGCCTTCGTCGCCGACGAAGAACCCGAAAAGGGCGGGATGTTTGCCGAAATCTGCGACGGCCGCCTTGACACCGGTTGCGTAGTCGGCGGGCGGCTTGCCGTCCGCCCCTGCCTGGCCCATGCAGCGCGGGTCCCGGAGGATCAGTTTCATGTCACGCGCGGCAGCCCAGTCCAGCATCTTCAGAATGTGGGCCTTCTGGGCCGGATCGGCGGGGTCGAAGTTCGGGCTCTGCGGCACGGTGATGCCTGCGTCCGCCAGCGACTGCATCTCCGCCTCGGTCATGTGCTCCCCGTCGGCCTTCAAGTCGGTGTAGTTCCAAATGCTGATGGGGTACTTCTTCAATCCGAATGCCGCGTTCTTCTTGAGGATTGCCTTCATGTTGTCGGTCACCGGATAGACCGCTTGGGCGAAACACACGGTTGCCAAGGCCGCTTGGGCCACCGCGATTGCAATCAACGTCCTGGTTGCATTTCGCATTCTGAGCTCCTGTTGCATCTGTTGAGATCTCATTTCCTTGTTAACAGAAGATAGGCAGCCTTTGTCTTCTCAGCTCTTTTGGCCACGACCTCAACCATCCTGCTCTTCACGTCGCCGACATGAGAGAATATCCAGCCGATCCGTTCGCCCGGGAAATCCATCGAAGTGCTTACTTCAAACACTTCTTCTCCATCAGCCCTGATGATGAAAGGCCCACCGTCCCTGGTCAGTTCGAAATAGAGTCCTATTCCGGAACATTGTGTTCGTGTCGTCAAGTTCGCCCCAGCCACGGCAGGAACCACCGCCGAAGACTGCCAGCGTGAAGGCTGGTGGTCGTACCAGGTGCCGTTGACGGATGGCTCTGCGGGCTTCCATTCGCTGGGATCTGCAATCTTTGACAGTTCGACCATGGAGGCGGACTCGAATCGGTTCTCTGTCAGCGGCTCTTTCGGAAACAGGGCCGGCGAGCCTTCTTCGAGCGTCGCCTGGCCCGCCTGTTGGGTGGCGACC
>CAYRKB010000208.1:0-4887 GCA_964424705.1 uncultured Victivallales bacterium | reverse complement strand
TGTGACACTTCGCGAGGTAGAGCCCGCTTTACGCGGGCTGTGGATTGGGGTGAACAGCCATAATGCGAATTGTGTCCTCTTTTGTTGAGGACACGATATTGGACGGCAGGTTCTGATGTAAACTGTTGGGAATCAATTCTGACTTCTGGCTCCTGTATTCTGACTCCTTGGTGCGATTGCAAATTATTGCAATCGCACCCGTCCGACAAACCTTGAAGTGACAAAAGCGGCGCCGCCGGTGTATAGATAGGAGATGAGGATGGATGCAAGCGACGCCCAGCTGGCAGAACGGTGCCGCGCCGGCGATTCCGACGCCTTCGGGGAGTTGGTTCGCCAGAATCAGGACGCCGTCTTCAACTTGGCGTGGAGGATGACCGGGAACTGGCACGAGGCCGCAGACATCGCGCAGGAGGCGTTTGTCCGGGCTTATCAGAAGATCCATTCGTACAAGCCGGAATACGCTTTCAAGAACTGGGTGATGAGCATTGGCGCCAACCTGACGCGAAACCGGTTTCGCAGCCGCAGCCGGCGGGAGAGGACAGAGCAGTCGCTTGTCGCAATGCAGGACACGGAGTCGGCGCCCGCGAAGGCGACACATGATGAACCGCTTGAGTCAGCTCTTGGCAAAGTGCCCGATTCCCTGCGGGCGGCGCTGGTCTTGAAGCATATGGAGGGGATGTCCTACGAAGAGGTGGCGCGGACGCTCGGCATCGGCGTGAGCGCAGCCAAGATGCGGGTGGCGCGAGGGCGCGACGAGCTTGTACGCTTGCTGGGCGAGGAACGTGAGAGGTTGCAATGAACAAGGGTAACAACAGCCGGATTCATGCCCTGCTGGACGGCGAGGCGGACGTGGCGGGCTGCACGGCGGAAGAGTCCGCAGAACTGGCCGGATATCGGGACGCGCTCCGAAGGCTGGAAAAGAGCCGCGTGGGAGCGCCCGCCGGGCTCATGGCTGGTATCACAGCGGCGCTGCCCGCGGCAAGGCAGCGGACGTTTCGCGAGTGGTTGGAGGAATTTCTCCCGCAGCGACGGCAGTGGGCCGCGCCAGCGCTGGCCGGCGCACTGGCGATGCTGGTGGCAGTATTTGGCGTAAGTCATCTGACGCCGCGGGCGCAGACGCCCACGCAGCGGGTGGCGGTGCATTTCCAGATCCACGCGCCCGGCGCGCAACGGGTGGAACTCCTGGGCGACTTCAACAACTGGACGCCCGGCGCGGTGCGGCTGCAGGGGCCGGACGCATCCGGCCACTGGACGGCAAGCGTGGAGCTGCCGGAAGGGCATTACGAATATCAGTTTCTTGTGAACGGCAAGACGTGGGTGACGGATCCGAACGCCACGACTCATCGGCCAGACGGGTTTGGTCGCGAGAATGCAGTGGTGGATGTCTATGAGGAGAGGAGCTAACAATGAACAGCAAAGCCAACCTGAGCTGCTGGCTAGGCGTGCTGCTAACGGTTATGAGCAGCGGGCCGTCGCCAGGGCAGTCCAGCCCGCCCATGAGTGAGGGGGCGGCCACGATGGAGGCGCTTGCGCCTGCCGATGTGGATGCCGCCCGGTGGCAGCGCATCGTCGGGCAACTGAAGGCCAACGGTCTATCAGCTCAAGCGACGCGGGAATGCCTGGCCCTCGTCCAGGAGGCCGTACGGCTGGGGTTACCTGCTGACCCAGTCCTGACGCGGATCGAGGAGGGATCGGCAAAAGGGGTTGAGGAGACGGCTCTGCAGGCTGCGGGGCGCCAGAGATTGGCGAACCTGCAGAGCGCCGCGACCGTATTGAAGGAGGCCGGGTATGGCAACCGGTGCGCGTCGCACGATCAATTGATGAAATCCGTGACGATGGCGCTGGAGAGCGGACTTTCGCCCGACACGTTGCAGGGCGTATTGGCCCAGTCCAAAGGCGGGCAGCCTAAAAGAATGCAGAGCATCGTTGAGGCAGGCGAAACAATGCGACTCAGCGGCATGAATGAGGCCACCGTGGGGCAGATCATGATTGATTTCACGCAGCTCAACATGCGGCGGATGGAAGTCATTCGCGCCAGCCGCTTCGCGGTGCAGCAGCAAAGAGGCCATGTGGAGGGCGCGCGCATCCGACAGCAGCTCTGGGACGGGAGCGGGACGGACTCCCGCTGGGGGCGCGGCGAGAAGACGTCCGGCGCTGCTGGCGCGCGTCCGGGCGCTGGCGGGCCAGCTGAGCAGGGAAGCGGGGCGGGGGGATCTGACGCACGCTCCGGACAAAGCGGAGGTCCGGCGTCGCCCGGAAATGAGCCTGCGAACGCCGGTGCCGATGGTGGCGGGCCGGGAGGCAGCAGCGGCAGCAGCGGCAGCAGCAGCGGGTCAGGAGGGAACGGCCCGACGGAGGCCGGTCCGCAGGGCTCAACACCGACCCAGGGGCGCTAAGCATGACCCGTCAGACCGTCAGGTTTGCGAGCAGCCTTCTGGCAAGTGTGCTTTCCGGTTTGACTGCTGCTGCCACCGACGTCTTTGTGAGCCCGAGGATCGCAACACAGGCCGGCTATGAGAATAACCGCATGGCGGAATCAGACGGGGAGGAAGGCTCTGCTTTCTGGCAAGCATGCCCGGGGCTCGACGTGACGGTGTTGGGCGCGAAGACAGAGACATCGCTGGGCTTGGACTACAGGCGAACGCAATATACGAAGAGCGGGTTTGAAACTAAGGATGAAGCTTCTGCCGTCGCGCAATGGCGCTACTTCGAGGGACTGAACGAGGCCGGCGCGAGCATAAGTGGCGGTTTGTATCGGGATCAGGCATTGCCCAACGACGATCACACCTTCTGGCAGGCGCGGCCCTATTTCGTCCGCACGCTTGAGAACTTGCCGGCCGAGATAAGCCTGAAGGGGTCTCTCCGCCAGACGTTGTACAATAGCTCCATGTACACCTCGGCTACGGATCGCACCGACAGTCAGGTAGACCTGCGGCCGGAATTGCGGTGGCACCTATCCCACCGGGTGACCGTGTGGGCGGAACTCTATGCGGAGTACAACGCGTCCGATGCGGGGGAGGCGGATTACTCAGGATTCGGCGGGGCGATGGGGTGCGAGTTCCGGCCTGCGGCTCGTCTGGATCTGGGCGCATGGGCGGGAATCGGTACCCGCCCTTACGCGCAGAAGACGGACGGGGAGAACCGGCGCGATACGCCTATGCCTGCCGGGGCTTGGGCGACCTATCGCCTCCGTCCATGGCTGGAGCTGTTCTCTGCTCTGGATTGGGCATCTTACGCAAGCACACTTGATTATAATGACAATCGCTGGTGGCGCGTCGGAGGCGGCCTGAAGGTCGTGCTTGAGCACGACGTTGGGTCGAAGTAACACCGCAACATCAAGGAAGGGCTCAAGGACGGCACTTCATCGGCCGACCTCTCGTTCGACAGCAGGCCGTCCTCCATGCCCACGCGATACACCTCGCCGAACTGGAGCCCCTTGGCGCAATGCAGCGCCATCCTTCCTTACGCAATCATTTTTTCGCCGTGCTCTGACCCATGAACAGGCCGATCCGCTTATCTTGTAAGGCGATATGGTTCAACAACCAGTCCACAAGAAAACCGGCAAACCTGCCCGGCACAAAGTTGTCACCGCCTTCAAACTTGGCCACATCTTCCATCAGCAATTGAATAAAGTGAACGTGCTCTTCTTTGTGCCGCTTGTATTCGGGATATTCTCTGTCCAGCATCAATTGTTCTTCAGCGGAAAAGTGCTCCTTAACGTAATTGACGCACTGATGTATCGCTTTCAGGAACGACGCCGGTCTCTGGGCGCCCCCGCCTATCACTCCGTTATGGAATTCGTTGATTATGTCGATGAGATGTCTGTGCTGAAGGTCAATCTCATCAACCCCAACGCTGTAGTCCTGCTTCCAAGTTACGAATTGTTCCGTCATGCTATGTCGTTAGAAAAGGCTCATGCGCCGCGAAAGGGTATTACGCGCCTTTCGGCCCTCATTTGGACTATCGGCAAAGATTAGCCAAAATTAAGGAACACATGGAAGCGTACGCAGTATGGCGAGCTTGACGGCGCGCCCGCGGCGGGCAAGTCGCCCGGCGGCCCGCCAGGAAGGGTGAGCCCTGCGGGGTGACCGGAGCCTATTTGAGAGCGAGCAGGTCCGCCAGTTGTCTGCAGGATTCCACCGTGCCACGGCCGACAGAGCCACTATAGCTCGACACAATGTACCAGTTTCCGCCCTTCAAGATGTTCAGCTGCCCATACTGAGGGTTAAAGAAAGCCTTGTCGCCCAGCCCATCTACGTCTTGCACTCCAACGGGCTTGTTGACACTAAACTGGGATTTGTTGGAGTCGGCTCCCGCACTTGTCTTGGCCGCTCTAACGAGGACGCTCACGCCCTTGGTGTTGCGGATACCCCTTGCGCCTTGAGGGTCTATCCGCGCCGTATAAACGCAGCTGCTGACGGACACATCTTTGGTCGAGACCCGACCGGCGGGGAGATCCGCCTTGGCAGCGGCATCACCCAGAATCTGTCCGGCAATCGCAGCCGTCAGAACATCCGAAGCGTCGATGCCATCCTTGGCGCCGCGGCCCGCTTTCACAGAGGCAGATTGATCCGCGACAGCATCCGCGACCTTGACGCCACTGTTAGCCGCAACAGCGGAGGCTGCCACACACTCTGCCGCAAGGGCGGCACATATCATCCAGACAGTCCATTTGCCCATGTTTACTCCGATGATATGCGGGGCTCGTAACGTGCGCCCTGTGTACCACATCCGCCCCGCCGCAACAAGCCGCGTTTGCGCGCCGGCTGGGCGCATATGAGTTCCGGGGAGGTGTCCGTTCAGGCGCGTTTCTTTCACTAATCCGGCCATTGAATAGTAGTCGATACCTGAGAACGGGGCTCCCTGCGCCCTTGCGGCGCAGGAGCC
>CAYRKB010000207.1:0-4925 GCA_964424705.1 uncultured Victivallales bacterium | reverse complement strand
CCACCGCGTTCGCTCCGAGCTTCGCCGCATCTCACCCGGACGGCGATCCCCGGAATTCACCGGAATTCGCCCGACGATGGTCGCCCGACGATACAGTCCCTCGTGTTTGTCGTTGTCTGCAGGAGAAAGGCGTGGCACACTTGCTGCGCGAAAGACACATAGGAAAGGAATCAGTTATGAAGTGCATGATGCTGTTGATGGTCGCCGCTGCTGGAACTGTGATGGCTGCTGATGTCACTCTCGATACGCCTGCGAAGCGCTCAAGCTACGCCATAGGGGTGGACGTGGCTACCAACATAAAGAAATCAGACATTGTGGTCGACGCCGATGCCTTCGCCGCCGGCTTCAAGGCCGGGTTGGACGGCAAGTCCGAACTCAGTGAGGCGGACCTGAAGACCGAGATCACCAATATGCAGAAGATTCTACGTGAAAGTATGATGAAGAAACAAAAGGAAGCACAGAAGGAATCGCTAAAGGAAACCATGGAAACAGCACCCAAGAACAAAGAGGCCGGCAAGAAGTTTCTCGCGGAGAACAAGAGCAAGGAGGGTGTTGTCGAGACGGCCTCCGGGCTGCAGTACAAGGTGATCGCTGCGGGCGAAGGCGCGAAGCCTGCCTCCACAAACACGGTGATGGTTCACTACACTGGCAAGCTGCTTGATGGCAAAGTGTTCGACAGCTCTGTCACGCGAGGTGAGCCTGCTACGTTCCCTCTGAACCGGGTCATTGCCGGATGGACCGAGGGCGTCCAGCTCATGAGCAAGGGCAGCAAGTTTTTGTTTTGGATTCCTTCGGAACTCGCCTATGGCGATCGCGGTGCGGGCGGCGATATTGCACCTGGCTCGACGCTCATGTTCGAAGTTGAGCTGCTCGAGATCGTGAAGTAGGCGGGCGCGACCGGAAAACGTTCCCGTGCGCCGCGGCCAGCGCCGCGGCGCCGGCGCGTTACTTCTTGGACTTGGCCAGCGCGAGGCTAAACAAGTCGTTGATAGGCGCCGCGGGCGTCGCTGACTGACGTGAGGGCGGACGCCCCTCGCCGGCCGGGCCGGAGCGCGGCGCGCGCGCCGCGCCGGGCTCCGGCTTGGATTTGAGGGAAAGGGCGATGCGCTTGCGCGCCAAGTCCACCTCAAGCACCGTCGCCTGCACTCGCTGCTGTACCTTGACGACGTCGGACGCCGCGCTGACGAAGTGGTCGGCAAGCTGGCTGACGTGGACCAGCCCATCCTGGTGCACGCCGATATCCACGAATGCCCCGAAGGCCGTGACGTTTGTTACAATGCCGGGGAGCTTCATTCCAGGTTTCAGATCCTCGAGCTTGGTCACGCCTTCAGCAAAAGAGAACGCCTCGAACTTCTCGCGCGGATCACGCCCGGGCTTGGCGAGCTCATTCATGATATCCTTCAGCGTCGGCAGGCCGACCTTGTCGGTCACGTAAGCCTCCAGTTTGATCTGCGCGCGCAGGGCGGGATCCTTCATGAGGTCTGCAACGGCACAGTTTAAGTCGGCGGCCATTTGCTCCACGATGCCGTAGCTCTCGGGGTGCACGGCGCTCGCGTCGAGCGGACTCTTCCCGCCGCGGATGCGCAGGAAGCCCGCCGCCTGCTCGAACGCCTTGGGCCCAAGCCGCGGAACCTTGGCCAGTTCCTTGCGCGATTTGAACGGTCCGTTTTCGTTGCGATAGGCAATCACGTTCGTGGCGGTTATGGCGTTCAGGCCGGAAACATAGCCCAGCAGCTGCCTGCTTGCGGTGTTGACCTCCACGCCGACCGCGTTAACGCAGCTGCCGACGACATCGTCGAGCGATGTCTTCAGCGCGTTCTGGTCCACGTCGTGCTGGTACTGGCCCACGCCGATGGCCTTGGGATCGATCTTCACCAGCTCCGCCAGCGGATCCGCCAGGCGCCGCCCGATCGAGACCGCGCCGCGGACGGTGATATCCTGGTCTGGAAACTCTTCGCGCGCGGCTTCCGAGGCCGAGTAGACGGAGGCGCCGCTTTCATTCACGGACACAATAGTGATGGAAGGCGGCAGCCCGACCGAGCGGACGAAGGCCTCCGTCTCGCGGCCCGCCGTGCCGTTGCCGATGGCCACGGCTTCGATTTCAAAGCGCGCGCAATAGGCGAGCACTTTCATTTTCGCCTCGTCCCGCTGGCGGACGGACTGTTCCGTGAAGATCACGTCGTGGTGCAGCAGCTTGCCCTGCCGGTCCAGGCAGACCAGCTTGCACCCGGTGCGGAAGCCGGGATCAAGCCCGAGCACGTTCTTGCTGCCCAGCGGCGCGGCGAGCAGCAACTCGCGCAAATTGGAGGCAAAGACACGGATCGCCTCCACGTCCGCGCGCGTCTTGGCCTCCAGGCGCGCCTCCAGTTCAAGGGAAGGCTCCAGAAGGCGCTGGTAGCCGTCCTTGGCGGCCAGTGTCACCTGGGCAGCCGCCGCGCCTGTATTCCTGACGAAGATCTTGTTGAGGAGCGCAATGCCCTCTTCGATGGGCGGCGTCAGGCGGCTGCTGAGAAAGCCCTCCGTTTCCCCGCGCCGGATGGCCAGGATGCGGTGCGACGGTGCTTTAGCCGCGGGTTCGCTCCAGTCGAAGTAGTCCTTAAATTTTGCGCCGTCCGCTCCCTTCCCGGCGATTACCGTTGAGCGGAGGATGCCCTTTGTCGCGAAAAGGCCGCGCACAGCCGTCCGCGCAGCGGTGTCGTCGCTGATTCGTTCCGCCAGAACGTCCCGTGCCCCGGCCAGCGCTTTCTCGGGCGATTCGACCTCCTTCTCCTTGCTGACGAACGCCTCTGCCTCACGGATCGGGTCGATCTGCGGATCCTGCGCCCAAAGCAGGTCAGCCAGCGGCTCGAGGCCCTTTTCCTTCGCGATCATGGCGCGCGTGCGACGTTTGGGCCGGTAGGGCTGATAGATGTCTTCGAGCGCCGAGAGCGTCTCGGCTGAGGCCAGCGACGCCTGAAGCTCCTCGGTCAGCAGGCTGCGCTCGGAGAGCGAGCGGGTGATAGCGTCGCGCCGTTCCTCCATGGATTGCAGCTGTGCCAGTCGGTCGCGAACGTTCGTGATGACGACCTCGTCCAGCGATCCGGTCACTTCCTTGCGATAGCGTGCGATAAAGGGGACGGTCGCCCCCTCGTTCAGGAGCAGTCCCACTGCCGCCGCCTGGCGGGGCTGAATCTGCAACTCCTTTGCGATCTTTTCCAGGAAAGTAATGTTCATGTTCAGCTCCATGCGTAGGCTTGCGGATGCCCGATAAAGATGGCTGCGCAGAATGCGCTACGCGGGGGCCAATCGTCCAGCAGAAAGCGGCGCGCCCGTCAACGGACCGGACAAAATGTCACAGGAGCGCGGTGAAATGTCGCAGCATGTAGCCGAGCGTCTCGTGATCGAGCGCTTGCTCGCAGCCCGCGTTTTCTAGATTTGCTGCGATTCGCGGGGTTGTGCTGTCCAAAACCGTGAGCGGGCGCGCAGCGATGGGAGTTGGCACACGAACTGCATAACACGTGCACGCTTCAGAAAGGCTTGCGATGAGTGGGTGGTTCAACAAAGTAGCGACCGTGAAAGGGTGGGCGTGGAAGCTTGCACTCGCCGCACTGATCGTGCTGCAGGTCGCTACGGTTGCACAGTTGAGGTCAACGTCAAGGCGGCTTGGCGAGCTGGAAAGAAAGGCGGCGGGGCGCGAACAAATTGCGGGGCGGGCCGAATCACCACGGCCTCAGGTCGGGGAGGGGCGTTCGCCCACCTCTCATGCCGGCCAACTTCCTGATGATTCGGCCGCCCCCTTTTCCACGAATGCTGCGGAGTGCCCATGGCAGATCGGGAGCCCGGTGGACGGAGGCGCGGACATGCGGATGGATCTCGACCGAATGCTCGCGCAGGCGATGAGGGATTTTGAGCGCATGGACCGGATGATCAACTTCGACGACGGGTGGCCGATGCTTGCTCCCTCGCCGACCATGGACATGCGGCAGATGCCAGACGCCTTCGTGGTGGATTTCAGTTTGCCGGGCCTGGACCCCGCCAGGACAAGCGTAACCCTGGAAGGCAGGTTGCTGACCGTGGCTGGAGAGACGGTGCCCCGGGCCAGCCAGTCCGGCTTGCATGGCGCGCAGAGATTCGAGCAGGCGGTGTTGCTGCCGGGCCCGGTGCAGGCTGACGGCGAAGCCAAAGCCGGGATGACGAATGGCGTGTTGCGCGTGGTTGTACCCCGCCCGCATGGCGAGGCCGCCGGGACCTCCTTGCTAGGGAGGAAAGAGAAAAGGAGCGGGTCATGAAAGCGAACGGCGTTGCGGCGAAGAGTGTCTTTCCGCGCATGGCCGCTTTGCGAGCTACGTGGTCTTGAAGGTGGAGTGATGGCCCGCGCCGGGAGTTGGCGCTTGATATGCATCCTCCGATTCCGTACGAAGTAGGGCCTTTTGCGGGGATGGCAATGTGGAAAGGCGGCGCGCGCCGCGTTAACGTGGAGGGAGATATGCTGGAGGTTAGAGAACTTTACAAGCACTTTGGCCCCATCGAGGCCGTGAAGGGAGTTTCCTTTTCGGTTGCGAAGGGCGAGGTGCTGGGCTTTCTCGGGCCCAACGGGGCTGGAAAGACTACTACGATGCGAATGATCACGGGCTTCCTGCCGCCAAGTTCGGGCACGGCCATCGTGTGCGGGCACGACGTGCTGACCGACCCGGTGGGGGTCAAGCGCAGCATCGGGTACCTGCCGGAAAATGCGCCGGCGTACGACTCGATGACCGTCGCGCACTTCCTTGCATTCTGCGCCGACGTGCGCGGGCTGCGGGGTGCGGCGGGCGCCGCCGCGGTTGACCGCGCCATCGCCCGGTGCAGGCTGGACACGGTGCGCCACCAGTCGATCGGGACCCTGTCGAAGGGCTACCGGCAGCGCGTGTGTTTTTCACAGGCGATCCTGCACGACCCGGCGGTCC
>CAYRKB010000206.1:0-4946 GCA_964424705.1 uncultured Victivallales bacterium | reverse complement strand
TGGCGGAGCGCACGCTGACGGCCCTCATGGGCGAGGATCCCGAGACGGTGGATCTTAACGGGATCGTGAGCTACAGCCTGTTCTGGATCCTGACGGCCCGCAACCACGCGCTGCACTTTGCGGATGGGGACTTCTGCGCACGCATGGCGCCCTACACCGACCGATTGCTGGCCGCCCTGAAAGCCAAGTCGGATCCGGACGGGCTGCTCGCCTCCGATCGGTTCGCCTGGCTGTTTGTGGACTGGGCGCCCGTCGCGACCGCGGGTCATTCCGCGTTCCTGAATTGCCTGTACGTCATGGCGCTGGAGGCGGCCTCCGACCTGCACCGTTTCGCGGGCCATCCGGACCGGGCCGGGGCGCTTCTGCAGACGGCCGTCCGCCTGAGAGGCCTTTGCCGCGACCGGTTCTGGGACGAGCGGCGGCGTTGTTTTGTGGACAACGCGGAGGGTGGTGTACGCGGCGCGGCGGTCAGCCGCCAGGTGAACAGCTTTGCGATCCTTTCCGGCGTGGCGACGGAGGCGCAGCGCCAGGGACTCCTGCAGGAGGTTTTGCTGAACGCCGACGTGACGCCGGTCGGCACGCCCTTCATGGCCTATTTCGAAGCCCTGGCTCTGGCGGAATGCGGGAAACGCGCGGAGATGCTGACGGCCATTCGCGCCTATTGGGGCGGCATGCTGGCGGCGGGCGCGTCGACGTTCTGGGAAGGGTACGATGCGACGCACACGGGGGCGCAGCACTATGCGTTTTACGGCCGGCCGTATGGCAAGAGCCTGTGCCATGCCTGGAGCAGCGGGCCGCTGCATTTGCTGTCCGGTGCCCTCTTCGGGCTGCGTCCGCTCGCCCCAGGGTGGACCCGCTGCGCGATGGACCTGACTCCTGCTTCGCTGGACTGGAGCTGTGCCGCGATTCCGACGCCGTTAGGCCCGATCGGCATTCGCGTGGCCGGCGCGCGGACGACGGTGGACATCCCCGCGGGGATGGAACTCGAGATTACGGGCGCACAAGGGCCGCAGCTCTATCGCGGGCCGGCGCCGATCATTTTGGATGAAAAACGGACGAGAAGCCGGTGATGACGAATCCATGAGCAATTCTCACTATGGTCTCTCGGGTTGCGGTCGGGACGGAGCCCGACCCTCCAGGATGCCCGCAAACGGCTGTTTTCCGCATGGAGGGACGACCTCCGTGTCGTCCGCCACCTTAGAAGAGGCCAATGCGAATGGCTGCGAATCCATAGGATCGGCTTGGAGGCCGGGGCCTATCTTTGCATACTGAAACGACGAGTCGTTTGACACGCATGGAAGCAGGAACACATGATAACGCTGAAGAGCATGGCAGGAAAGATGGGTTTGGACGAGCGGTGGCCGCGGGTGCTGTGGTATGAGAGCCCGGATGGCGGGACGCGGCTCCCCGGGGAACGACAGGCCGTCGGCCCGCGGGTGTACCTTTTTCGCAAACGCGACCGCGCGCAGTTGACGAGCGACGGGGACAATGTCCGCGTCGAGTATGACCTGCACGCGACCGAAACCGAGGCCGTCTACCGTGCCCGTGTGACGTGCGACGGCCTGCCCGCCGTGGCGATGGACGTGTGCTTTCGGTTGCGGGGCGCCGACGTCACGATCTGTTTCGAGAACGTCCGGGAGTTTCCGGGGTTCTGCTTCCTTTCCCTGCGGCTGGCACGTGTCGTGGCCGCCAGCTCGATCGACGGCGACGGACGTGTGGTGACCTGTCATACCCAGGGCCGGCTGTTGGACCCGGCCAAATGCAAGCCCGGCCTGACCGACTACAGTTGGCACGGCGCGATTGCGCGCCCCTGCGGCGCGGCTTACCGGGACCGGTTCCTCGTGACCTTCGATTTGCCGGGGTACGAGGACTTGTTCGTGAACGAGGTGCGCTCGACGACACGGGTGGGTGGAGGTGAAACGCTGGCGAGTCTCGGCGGAGAGCTCATGTTCCGCCAGCGTACGGTGGAGAACCCGGCGGCCGGGATGCCGCTCCCGGCGGCGTCAACCATTCCGGCGGTTGCGCTTCTGGAAGAACCGCTGCGCTGCACGGGGCCCAGGGAGATCCGGCTGCATTTCATGCGTTCCCGCGGCAGGCGGAAGCTGGACTGGACCGATGCGGCCCGGTACTTCCAGTCGCTCATCCCGAAAAGCCGGCGTTGTGAGCCGCTCTACGACCATACGCTCGTCTACAAGACCACTCTGGCCTGGATCAACCAGCCCGTTAACTCGGTGGACCAGGCGCTCGCCGCGATCCGTCGCGTCCATCATCTGACCGATGGCATGAAGCAGGTCTGCTACTGGGTCGGGTTCCAGCACATCGGGCATGATTCCGGCTGGCCGGACGTCTTCACCGTCTATCCCCTCGTCGGCGACAAGGCGGATTTGCGGCGGGGGATCCGGGAAGCCCGGGAGAAGTACGGGGCCAGGGTCAGCTTCCATTTGAACGTGGATGTGTTCAGCGACACGAGCCCGCTGCTGGACGGCCGCTATCTGACGCGCGACAGCCTGGGGCGGGTCAGTGGCCAGGGCAACTGGGGGGGCAATCTGCTCTATGGGCTGTGCATTCCCGCGTATCGCCGGCAACTGGCCGGCATCATCGCACGGGTGGTCCGCGAGTACGGTATTCGCGACACGGTTCATCTGGATACATTCAACGGCGGTCCCTACACCTATTGCGCCACGCCGGATCATCCCTATAGCGCCTACGACTTGACGCAGGCCAAGATAGACTTCCTCGATGAGTTTCATCGAAATGGATTGGACGTGACCAGCGAGTGCCTGACCGATCCCTACGTCGGGCACATCGGGCATACCTGGGCACTGTTCAACTACGGAACCAACTGGGAAGGCGCGGAAAAAATTCCCTTCACCAACTTCATCTACCATGGGGCGACCTCGTACAATGCCGGACACGGGAACATCCCGCTGGCCTATTTTGCCGACAAGCCCGGCCTGGACGACACCATTCTCGGCATGTTGGTAGAAGGCGGGGGAGTCGGGTTGGAGTGCCTGGCATCCGAGGAGGGTATGGCGAAGACCCTGGAGGACGTTGTGGCTTTGCTCTACCTGGTGCAGCCGCCGTACGCGATGCTCCGCCACCGGAAATGGAGCGCCTGCCGGCGGCACGGCACGGGGTACCGTGTGGACTACGGGCCGGGCAGCCACATCGCCGTGGACCCTGCCAAGCCCGGCTATGAGGTGGTCGTGGACGGCCGTCTGATCGCCCGGGACTTCGTTACGGTCTTCCCCGGCCCGAAGCCGAACACGCTGCTGGCGTTCAGCCGTACCGCTCGCGAGATCGACTGGCCCGTGCCGGAAGGGTGGGGTGACGGTCCGCTGCTCGGGCAAGTCCTGACGGAAGACGGCCCCGGCGTGAAGGTGAACGCGGACATCACGGGGGGCCGTCTGCGCGTGAAACTGCCGCCCAACCAGCCCGTACGATTCACGCGGCCGCGTGTCGTGCCTGCGAAACGGAAGACCGATCAACCCCGGCGGGGACACCGGCGTCCATCCGGATGAGGTGAAGATAATGTCGGGATGGAGGAATCACAGATGACAACCGTGTGTCCGTCCAGTTGCCGGCCTGCCGCCTGCCTGGCTAATGACTTTGTGACGCTTTTTGAATCCCCGGACCCGGCGCGGCTGTTTGCCTACAGCCCCGGCATTGCCCGGCTGGCCAGTGGACGGCTGGTTGCGACCCTCGACCTGGGCGGGCCGGGCGCCGCCGAACTGCCCGGCGTGAAATGGCAGCGGGGGGAGAACGGCTGGTCGTGGCAGGGGCGGGTGTTCACCTCCGACGATGGGGGCCGGGGGTGGACGCCGCGCGCCGAGTTCCCGTTCATGCACGCCCGGCCCTTTGTTGCCGGGGCCTCCGTGTACGTGCTGGGCCACGCCGGCGATCTGACGATCATCCGTTCCGACGACGGGGGAGAAACGTGGTCGGCGCCGGCCAGGCTTACCGACGGCCAGTACTGGCACCAGTCCGCCTGTAATGTGCATTACGCCAATGGTTGCGTCTACCTCGTGATGGAGCGTCGGACCCGCTTTCACGTCAAGGGGTGGTATGTCGGCGACATGGCTCCGGTGCTGATGCGCGGCCGGCTTGGGGACGACCTGACGCTTGCCGAGAACTGGACCTTCGCTTCCGAACGGTCATTCTATCAGGTCATGGATGAGGCGAAGGCGGACTTTTTCGGTGTTCCGTTCTATGCCGCCGATTCCGTGTACGGGGTCATGGTCACGCCGACCCGCCACTGCAGTCCGATGGGCTGGCTGGAAACCAACGTCGTGCAGTTCACCGATCCGGACCATCTGTGGCACGATCCGTCCGGACGGACCTTCCATCTCTGGATGCGCGCCCACACCGGCGGCACCGGCTATGCCTGTATCGCCAAGGTGGTTGAACAGGGCGACACGCCCGGCACCGGCGCGATGACGACCCTGCTGGAGAAGGCGCCTTCCGGCAAGACGCTCCTCTATGTGCCCTGTCCCGGCGGGCAGATGAAGTTCCATGTGCTCCACGACGAGGTCACCGGGTTGTACTGGTTGCTTTCCACCCAGGCTACCGACAGCATGATCCGGCCTGACCGCATGCCGGATGACCGTTACAACCTGCCCAACAACGAGCGGCGCCGCCTGCAGCTGCATTTTTCCAGAAACATGATCGACTGGTGTTTTGCGGGGATGGTTGCCATTGGCCCGGTCGAGAAAGCCTCCCGCCACTATGCCAGCATGGCCTTCGACGGCGACGATCTGGTGGTGCTGAGCCGCTCCGGGGATGAACGCGCCCGATCCCCGCATGACGGCAACGTGATCACTTTTCACCGGGTGAGGGATTTCCGGAACCTTGTGTATTAGTCCTTACGACTTGAATCAATCGCATTTTGGCTCCGGCTATCGGTGCTTGTGAGCAAGGGAGAGAACAGGCACAATTCGCGGCTCGAT
>CAYRKB010000205.1:0-5025 GCA_964424705.1 uncultured Victivallales bacterium | reverse complement strand
GTAACAGACTAGTATATAACTGTTTATGCTTGAGACATTACTAATGTTCGTGGTATAAGGCAGCCGTGTCCGGCGTGGTATGACACACGCAAAACTACTAACCAAGAAGGGCGGCGGCATGAGCAACAAAAAGGCGGCAAAGAGTACTGAAAACAAGGGCGGAAAGGGCGGGCGGCAGACGGCCAAGAAGGCCGAGCCGACGGCCAAGGCTGCAGAACCCAAGGCCCCGGCGGCGGGCGAGTCGTCGCTCAAGCGCGCGGAGGGCAACCCGTTTCGGGGCGGCAGTGCCTACGCCGCGTGCTTCGACATTCTGGCCGCGCACAAGGCGGGCATCCGGCGCGACGAACTGGTGCGGCTCTTGGCCCAGCACACCGGCAAGGACGAGAAGCGCGCCGGGTTCAACGTGCAGGTCTTACTCTCGGCCAAGCCGAACGAGGATGGCCTCAACAACAACGACAGCCCGCGCCACCGCGCTTGCCGCAAAGGTTTCTACGTCCGGCGCGAGAACGACCACGTCAAACTGATGATCGACCATCCATAGTAAGAATCCGCCGGTGGCCGCAGGTTCCGCTGCGTACCGCTCTGGCTAGATAAGGAGCAACATGAGTACTGATGTACGTCCATCCGGGTTCACTGATTTCGTTGGGCAGGACAAGCCCAAGCGGGTCCTGCAGATCCTGTGCCGCTCCGCCGCAAAACGCGGCGCTTGCGTGCCGCACGTCCTGCTCTCCGGCGGGCCGGGCCTTGGCAAAACCACACTGGCGCGCATCGTGGCCGCCGAGATGGGCAGCCGCCTCGTCGAGGTGGTCGCGGCGAACCTGCAGGCCCCGGAGCAGATGACCCGGCACTTGACGCGCCTTAAGAAGGGCGACGTGCTCTTTATCGACGAGATCCACGGCCTCCCGCGCGGCGTCGAGGAAATCCTCTATGCCGCGTTGGAGGACGGGTGCATCTCGGTCACGCAAAACGGGTACGACGATCTCATGAAATCACTCGGCATGGGGCGCAAGGACCCGACGACGGTCATGGTGCAGTTGCCGCCGTTTACCTGCATGGCCGCGACGACTCTTTCCGGCCTTTTGAGTGATCCGCTGCGCAGCCGCTTTGTCCAGACGCTGACGCTGGAACCGTACGGCGAGGAGGAGCTGCAGGCGATTGTACTTAACGCGGCGGTCCGAACTGGCTTTCCTCTGACGAAGGAGGTCGCGGGTGAGATCGCCCGCCGGTCGCGCTGCACCGCGCGCAACGCGATCGGGAACCTGCGCTGGCTTGCGGAGTTCTGCGCGGGGACCGGCGCGCAGCCTGGCCTTGCCGCCGTTGAGGAAGCCTTTGCCTTGAAGGAGATCGACCGCGACGGCCTGACGAAGGTGGACCGCGCGTACCTGTTCGCGCTGGCCGACGCGCAGGTCCCGGTGGGCCTCGCGACGATCGCCGCCTCGGTGGGCGAGAGCGACGAGACGTTGGCGCAGGCCGTGGAGCCGTTCCTCCTGCGCGGGGGCTGGGTGCGCAAGACGGCCCGTGGCCGGGTGGCGACGCAGAAGACTGTCGACCTTGTGGGCGCTGCGACCGGGAGGGAACGGGCATGATCTCTGACAGCGGCAGGCAGTGGGAGCCGGGGCCGGACCGGTTCATGACGCGGCAGGAGGTCGGCACGTTGCTGGCCAAGGCCGAGGAGCTCATGCTGCGCGGCAAGACGCGGGGGCGCAAGCCGCTCGTGCGCGATGCGATGATTATCTTCTGCGCCCTGTACAGCGGGCTCAGGCGCTTTGAGATCTGCGACCTTCGGATACAGGACCTGAGCCTTGGCCACGGTCGCTCGCACCTGCTCGTGCGCCGGGGCAAGAACGGCAAGGGCCGCACGGTGCACATCGGCAAGGAGTTCAAGCGCGTACTCAAGGACTATCTGGTCTGGAAGGCCGAGCAGGGCGAGCTGACGCCCGAGTCGTACCTCATCCGCAACGCGCGGGGCGAGCGGTACGCGCCGACCGGCCTGTGGCGGCGCTGGCACAAGTACGCCCCCAACGGGCACCGCCTGCACGACGCGCGGCACACGAACGCCTCGCTGCTGTATCAGGCCACGAAGGATCTGCGCATGGTCCAGCAGCAGCTTGGCCACAGCCGGATCACCACGACCACAGCGTACGCGACCGTCTGCCCGGAGCTGATCCAAGACGGCATGAACCAGATGGAGCGGCTGGCCCACGCGTGCGGCAAGGCCGCCGGTCGGGCTGCGCCCGCCGTTGCGGAGCCGCTAGCGATTCCTGCCTGAGAACCGTGTTGCCATAAGGCACACAACATGGTACTCTGGCCTCAATGAAGTACTTCCAGTGGAGCGAGGACAAGGACGCCCAGCTCAAGCGGGAGCGAGGCGTGTCCTTTAGCGACGTGGTCGCCCTCATGATGGGCGGCGGGCTGCTGGACGTGGTGCCGCATCCGAACCCAAGGAAGTACCCGAATCAGAAGATGTTCGTGGTGAAGGTGGACGATTACGTGTGCCTTGTGCCGTTCGTGGAGACCGAGGACGGGGTGTTCCTCAAGACGATCATTCCGAACCGCAAGGCGACGAGGCAGTACCTCGGGGGAGAGGCGACATGAGACTGGACAAGTACGAGCGCGAGGTCGTTGAGGGGTTCGAGAAGGAGAACCCGAAATCCGTGCCGAACGTGAAGCGGGAGATGGCGCGGTACCGGGCGTACGCCAAGGCCACGTTCCAGAAGAACCGGCGGGTCAACATCCGCCTGTCCGAGCGGGATTTGGACGGCATCCAGCGCAGGGCTGTCGAGGAGGGCCTGCCGTACCAGACGCTCATGTCGAGCGTCCTGCACAAGTTTGTTACCGGCCAACTGACCGAGAAGACGGCATAGCGCGCCGCCCTGAAGAGCCACAAATGCAGCCATCAGCCAGACAATGAAACGCCTCCTTATGTGCAAGTCGGCAGCCGCCAGAGCGGGATCGTCGGCGTGCCGGTTGTCACAGCGCGCCGGGCGCTCACCTTCCAAGACCGCACGAAAGTCCACTGTGGCGTACGTTTCTCACGCCGTTTGAGTGTTTTCAGCCCGCTTTACCCCCCGAATACTGGCAGCAGAACACCTCTTGTGCTTCCAGTCCGGAGCCGAGGGCTTCCAGTATGGGCGCGCTGTAGCCAGAACTGCTTCCAGTCCTTGCCCAGATTATTCGCTACTGGCAGCGTTCGGCGCGCACTTGTTGGCGCAGGCTGGGGTCTCGTCGCGCTGCCCGACACTGGCCTTCGTTGCGCGTTCGTTGGCGCGTTCGTTGGCGCGACGTTGGCCGGGAGCCAGCCGGGGCGGGCAACGGCGGCCCTGCCGCTGGAACCGACACGGGGCGCGGCGTGGTGCGCACGTTGGTTGGCGTGGTTGGGATGGTTGGTGTAACAGGCGGAACGGTCCGCAGAGGAGGTACGTATGCGCTCACTGGAATTGATATCGTACGCGCGGCCTGATGACAGGAAGGTTCACCTGATGGGCGACCAATTCAAGAGGACGAAGTGTGGACAGCTGAGCGGCAGCCTTGTGAGCGTCGCGGGCATCGGGTGCTTGCAGAAGGACACGGTGTACTGCGAGAAGTGCTGGCCGCCCGCACCGGTGGCCGCACGCAGACGGTAGGCCGGGGAGCGGGTGTGAGGGATGGCGGCATGTCCGTACTGCGTGGCCTGATCCAGTCCACCCATTCTGCAGTTGGCCCTTGAGAAGGAACTCACTGTTACGCTATATTCCGAACTCAGGGGGCACCTTAATGCCGGTAGCGTTTGAATGGGATCTGGAAAAGGCCGAGTCGAACCGCCGAAAGCACGGTGTTGATTTTGCGGAGGCAACGGCTGTATTTGGTGACACGTTGTCGACGACCATACCTGATCCTGACCATTCACTACCCGGCGAGGACAGAGAACTGACGATTGGCATGTCCCATCGGCACCGTTTGATTGTGGTGGCGCACTGCAGGCGAGGCAAGAACGTGCGTATCATCAACGCGCGCCCGGCAACGAGACATGAGAGAAGAGCCTATGAAGAAAGTTAACATGCAGGTCGACGAGATGCGGACGGAATACGATTTCAGCAAGGGCGTGAGAGGAAAGTACGCGAAGCAATATGCTCAAGGGACCAATGTTGTGGTTCTGGAACCGGATATTGCCCGCGAGTTCCCCAATGCCAGAAGCGTCAATCAAGCCCTCCGCTCCCTCATCCCCGTCATCACGAGCCATCGCAAAGCCGTTGCTCACTGACCGCCTGACGAGGAACTCCGCGTTCTAGCGCGCTCAGGCGGACACGGTGTGGAAGTGCTGCGCAGGCCAATCCACACCCGCCTCTCACCCAAAAACCTGCCCGAATCGGCCCTGCAGGTCGGTCAGCTGGCGGGAGCCGCCGAGCGACAGCTTGCCCGAGCCGTCGCGGAGGATCTCGTCCACCCACGACACGGCCCAGCCGTCGCGGCTCTGCGCCGACACCATCAGCGCCTCCTGCCGGTGCTCGGGCTTGAGATCACCTACCTTCATCTCGCCTGCCATGAGCTGCTTGTACGTGTGGTCGCCCGGCCCCGTGGCCGTGTGCAGCCACGCCTCGACAACGTGAATGACGCCGTAAATGTAGTACTTTGCGATGTGGCTGCGGAGCCAGCGCGCTGCCAGATCGCGGTCGTTGCTGTTCCAGATGACTATGTGCCCGTCGCCGTTCAAGCGCACGAGGAAGAACATTTGCGCGTGGTACCCGTCCTTGATCAGTATCTCCCGCGCCTGCCCGTGGAGCTGTGCTGCAAAGGCGCGGAACGAGTCGGCTGGCCCTGCGGCGTTCCAGCCGGGTACTGAGATGCTCGTCGTCGCCAGCCTCATTGCCGGTCCATCCTCCCTCTGCGTTTTCAGTTAAGGCTGACGTGCGGCAGGTCCACGGCGACGCGGACGCCCACCCGGCCCCATGCGTCGATCCGCTGCGCCTGCTCCTGCAGACCGGCAACATTACTCAAATCCAGGCTGTCCCACTCGAGCTTCCGCCCGCTCCCGGCTTCCACGGCGGC
>CAYRKB010000204.1:0-5144 GCA_964424705.1 uncultured Victivallales bacterium | reverse complement strand
GACTGAACGCGCCCCCCGAGCTTCGCCGGGGGCGCGCTTAGTTTGTCAATCGAGGCGCTGGCGCGCCGCAGTTGCTGTTCCGGCTTGACGCCCAACGCCTCGCTAGTTACTCTCAAATACTTGAAACATTTAGGTCGCGTGAATTCATCAGGAGATCCAATGAGCATGAGGTGGTTTGGAGCTTTTTTGGCGGCGGCTCTGGTTGCGACGGCATGCAGCTCAGCGAGCGCCGCACCGTTTGAGCCGCTTGTTGTCGCCGGGAAGCTGACCGGCTCATGCAAGGTGCTGACGCCCGGAGCGAAGAAGCCGGTCGCCATGGAATCCGGCAAGGCCTACCCCTACGGCTCGGCCCACTCAGCCGGGCCCGGCTCGAGCATGCAGGTGATTCTATCGCCCGCTAACGAATGTACCCTCTCGGGCGAAGGCCGCATCGTAACCTCCGAAGACAAGCAGGCTCCGATGCACAAATTGATCACGCTTGAACGCGGCAAGCTCGACATCATGATGGAGCCGGAGTTCACCGAGTTCGGATCGCTGGATGTCGCCGGCACCTGCCTCCGTGCGAGCATTACCAAAGGCGGAAAGCTCTCCGCGGAGGCCTTCGTTGAAGGCGAACTTCAGGTGATCGTGGTAAGCTGCGCAGACGCGACCGCCCAGATCACCGGGCCGCAGTTCAAGATCGCCCTGCTCGATAAGGATGATGTCCTGATGGCGGCGTGCGCGCCCGATCTTTCATTCATGCGCCTGAAAGCGGCCAAGGGCACCTTTGAAGTAACCATTCGAGACGCGGAAGGCGGCGAACGAATTGTTTCTCTGGAAACCGGCTCAGTGATCAAGCTTCTCCAGCAGCGCTCCGGAGTGAAAGGCATGATGGTCGTCACCGCGCTGATCATTGGCTCGGACGAATCTGTGCAGGAAGCGATCACCTATTCAGTCAGTATGGAAAGCCCGGCGCCCGCCGCGGCAGAGCCCGCCGCAGAACCCGAGGCCGAGCCTGCAGCCGAGCCTGTGGCAGAACCCGCAGTCGAGCCGACCGCAGAGCCTGCAAAGGAAGGCCAGGCGCAAACTCCGGAAGAGAAAAAGTCGGACGTCAAAGAAGAGGTCGCTGCGGATGAGGGGCCCGATATGGAGCCGCCCGCGCAGAAGTCCACCCTTGAGCCCCGCGGCGCGGGCTCGGTGCTCGATGTCGAGATACAAGAGTTCGAGCGCGACTTTCCCGGCGACCCGACAAAGCCTGCGCCTCATCCCACTCCGGTGGGGATTCACTAGGCTCGACGCCCTCGGCGCCAACTTGCCGAAGACACCGCAGAACGCAAGAAGCAGGTAAAAGCATTTTTCGAGGTTCCCGCAAACTGTTAACGAAGGGTGGCTGCAGTGCTGATCACGAAATTCAACAAGATGATTCGCAACCGTCTCGTCTGGACCTTTTTTGCCGTTGTCGTAAGCATTTCCTTTCTTGGCTTTCTGGGCCCTCGCACAAGCTGCCGCCGGGCCATGTCCTCCGAGAAGGAGGCAGGCGCAGCCGGCAAACTCAACGGCCAGGCGGTGCAGGAAAGCGAGTTCTCGCAGGCGCGCTACTTCGAAATGGGCATGCGGGACGAGAACGCGCCCCGGACCGATGAAGGCCAGAAGAAGCTTCGCCAGCGCACATGGATGCGCATCGCCGCTTTGCGCGTCGCTCAGCGTCTCGGCATCGGCGTATCGGACACGGAACTGGGCACGTTGATCCGGCGCGACCCTGCGTTCAAAGTGAACAGCGAATTCAACAAGGATCGCTACCAGTCGGTAATCCAGCAGCAGCTGCGCGTGGGGGTCGACACGTTCGAAACCTACCTCCGGGAAAGCCTGACGCGCCAGAAACTATCCGAAACGATGCAGTGCATGATATGGACATCGCCCTCCGAGCTGAATCAACGCCTGCGAAATCTCACGGATCTCATGACCGCAGAAATTGTCACGCTCGTTCCGGACCCGGCGAAGGATATGCCCGAAGTGACCGAAGAGGATGCCAAGACTTACTTCGCGGCGAACAAGGATTCGTTCACTCTTCCCGCCAGGGTCAGCGTCCATTTCGTCGAGTTCCCCGCGACAAATTTCTATACCACAAACGATGTTGCCGACGCGCAGGTGAACACGTACTACCAGGACCATCTTGAACAATACTCCACAACAGATACCAACGGCACGAGCACGGAAATTCCTCTGGCGACGGTGCGCGATGAAATTGTCCGGATTCTTGCCGCCGACGGCTCTGTCTATAAGGCGCGTGATGCTGCCACCGAATTCTCCATGCAGATGATTCCTGATCGAACCGGCAAAGCCATGTCGTTTCATAACGCCGCCGCAAGTACCAACCTGACCATTCAGACCACGGACTTGTTCGCCGCCGGCGACGACATCCCGGGAATTCAGAACGACTGGGAATTTGCACAGGCGGCATTCCGGCTGAATACCAACGACTTGGACCGGATGGTTAGCGACCCTGTCACCTCCAGCAATATGGTGTACGTCCTGTCTCTTGCGAAGAGCGTGGATTCGCAAATGCAGGAGTTCAGCGATGTTCGCGGGAAAGCCATGGATCTGGCCCGGACCAACGCGCTGGTAAAGACCTTCATAAAGCGCGCAAAGCGGTCCCGTGACGGGCTCGCGGATGCCGTGCGCGCCGGCAAGATGTTCTCCGCGGCGGCCGCCGAAATGGGATTGGGCAGCCCGACCATCGTGACTTTCACTGTATACGAAGCCATGCAGACCAATACGTTCGAAAATGCGGAGAGGTTCATCCCGCGCGTCGCCTGGCTGCAGACCAACGAAATCTCGGATCTTGTCTCTGTTCCGGGAGGGTTCATGATCGGATGCCTGACGCAGCGGGAGCCATCCGATTTCGGGACTGCTGAGTCGTTCCGCCCTCAGCTTCTCTCGACCATCGAGAACTACAGGGGCGGCACGCTCTTCGATGAGTGGGCAGGGAGTCTTCTTCGCGAAGGGGGCTTCGAGGACTACGAGACGCTCGACGCAGCGGTGGAAGAAGAACAAGCCGGAACACCGGATAGAGACAGCAGCGCTCCGTCGGAGAACGAACTGCAGCAGCTGCAGTGACCGGCCCGCACGCTACGCATCATAGGATCACGCCGGTTTCGCGTTCGCACGAGGCGCATGTGCCATTTCGAATTCCGCACACGTCCACGGAATAGCCTGAGCGGCGGATCCACGTGCTGCCACAGTCAGGGCACCGCGTGTTCTGCCCGGTAGCCGTCACGACATTTCCGAGGTAGACGTGCAGCAGGTGCTGGGCGCAGGCCGCGTGCGCCCGATGGAGCACCTCGACAGGCGTGGCAGGCAGGCTGCATCTGTATTCCGGCCTGTACGCGCTCAGATGCAGCGGCGTTCTCCGCCCCAAGTGTTCGGCAACCCAGCGCGCCAGCCTATCGAGCTGTCCCTCCGCGTCATTCAGGCCCGGAATGAGCAGGTTGGTAATCTCTACGTGGCACTTCATTTTCGCCGCCTGCTCCACAAAATGAAGGACCGGAGCAAGCGATCCCTTGCACTGCGAGCGGTAGAAGCTTTCGTCCATGCTCTTGATGTCAATGTTGAGGGCATCAATCCACGGCAGCAGTTCCGCCGCGGGCCCGGTGTTGATGAAGCCGTTCGTCACGAGCACATTCTTGTGCCCGGCGGCGCGCACCGCCCGCGCACAGGCCAGGACAAACTCGAATCCGACCAGCGGCTCATTGTACGTGTAGGCGACCCCCACCGACCCGCGTTCCCCGGCAGCCCGGGCAACATCGTCCGGCGACGAGCGCGCGCCGGACTCGAGGTGAACTTCCTGCGAAATGCCCCAGTTTTGACAGAACAGGCACCCGAGATTGCAGCCCCACCCGCCTATGCTGAAGATTCGCCCGCCCGGATAATAATGGTAGAGAGGCTTCTTCTCGATCGGATCGATGTGCGCCGATGAAATGGCCCCGTACCCGAGAGCGCGCAGCTCTCCGCCCCTCAGCCCCCGCGCCCCGCAAAGCCCCTGCCCACCCTCCCGGACGACACACCGGTGCGGGCACAGATCGCACTGCACCGTCCCGTCCTCGCGCAAATGCCAATAGAGCGCCGTCCTCATGACGCCATTATCCCCCCGACGCCAGCCGGCCGCAAGCAGACTTTAATATCTCGCCTCGGCGCACCTATGGCGTACACTCGCGCGAGAGGGGGGATACGGCAATGCGTGCGTTTCTGATTGTTCTGGATTCGGTGGGCATTGGCGCAGCGCCTGACGCGCCAGCCTACGGCGATGAGGGGTCGAGCACGCTGGCCCATCTTGCAGAGAAGGCCGGCGGCCTGCGCGTGCCCTGCATGCAATCCCTCGGCCTTGGAAACATTGCGTCCCTCCTTCCGGGCGGCCTCCCGATTCGCGGAGTGCCCCCCGCCGCCGCCCCGCGCGGCCTCTACGGCGCGCTGCAGGAGGTCTCGCAGGGCAAAGACACAACGACCGGCCACTGGGAAATGGCCGGCCTGGTGTTGCGTGAGGGGCTCACTCTGTTTCCCCCGGGGCCCCCTTCCTTTCCTGACAGCCTGCTCGCCGAATTCGCCCGGCGGACCGGTCGCTCCATCCTGGGGAACAAGGCGGCCAGCGGCACAGCTGTCATCGAGGAGCTGGGCCCGCAGCAAATGCGGGAAGGCTCGTGGATCGTTTACACCAGCGCGGACTCGGTATTCCAGATTGCCGCCCACGAAGAGGTAATCTCTCTGCCCGAACTCTACAAGGGGTGCGAGATCGCCCGCGCCCTGTGCGATCCGCTGCGCGTGGGCCGCGTGATCGCCCGGCCCTATCTCGGCAAGCCCGGCGCGTTTCGCCGCACCGAGAACCGGCGCGACTACTCGCTTCCCCTGCCCTCGCCCACTGTTCTGGATCGGCTGCACGACGAGGGCTTTGAGGTAGTCACCGTAGGAAAGCTGGACGATATCTTCGCGGGCAGCGGAATCTCCCGGTCGATCCATGTCGAAAACAACCGGGACGCGCAATCTGGGGTGCTCGATCTCGCGCGTAATCTGCCGCGCGGGCTCGTCTTCGCCTACCTGATCGATTTCGACATGCTCTTCGGGCACCGGCGCGATGCCATCGGCTATGCCCGGGCCTTGGAAGCGTCGGATCA
>CAYRKB010000203.1:0-5173 GCA_964424705.1 uncultured Victivallales bacterium | reverse complement strand
CCTTGAACTCATTCGTATGTATCTTTCGCTTCGCTGCCATCGCTAATCTCCCGTCATTTTGGACGTCAGGTTTCTACCTTAACAACCTGTCCGAAAAACGGGGGGAACTTCAGCCTCCTGATCGAAGGCAAAGCTCTTCGTATCATCGCTCAGGACAACACGTGGATTCTGGTTCTTAGCGAAATCGGTGTGGCTAAGTTCGGAAGAATGGGAGCAACCAACCAAGCCCCGCATGCTATCGGCGCATCCGCGCCTCAGCATGAGGGCTGACGTTAGAGATGAGATGAAACGATTTGCGACCATAAGCTTGGTTGTGTTGCTCGCGCCTATACTCAGCGCGACTGCCTGCTGGGTATTACACGATGTCGACGCGAAGGAGTACGAGGCCCTGCCTCTTCTAGCTTACGTCTCTTCGTCGGTGGAGACCAATGGTCATACGTCCGTATGGTTTCGTGTCTACATCCGAGAGGCACCCCCCTTGCAGACCAATCTGGAAATCAACGTTCGGATTCGTGACACCGAGCGTCGCGATATCTTCTTCGGCCAGCTTGGATACGACAATCGTCGGCGGCACGGGCAGGCGTTTGTTAACTTCAGTGTCGACGCCGCTCATCTAGGCAACAGCCACCTACAGATTCTCAGTCGTCGTGAGGATAAGATGAAGACGGAGGATGGCGTGGCCATCCACTATCATATTGATGATTACAAGATCAGTCTTGGCGATCTCCGGAATTGGAACAATGACTTTGATCTCAAGAAGCACAACGAGTCTTGGCCTCATGATGACAACGAACCCGACAGGAGGCTTGTTGATTTCAGCAAGAAGGAATACGGATCTCCAACAAAGGAATCCACACCTACACAATGACCCGCGCGATGGGCACTCAGCGCTCAGCTAGCAGCCCCGCCAGCAGAAATATTTCCCGCCCCTGGATCGCTTCCTTTTGCAATCGAATGGAAAATGGCTGAAGAGCAACTCCGCCTGGGCCGCTGATGAATACCTCTCATCAGCCTGCCTGAGACATTGAAGTGCGTCGTCTCAGCCTGATTGATTTCGACAGGTTCGACGACTCAGAAGTGATTTCTTGCCACCCGCATTACCGCGGAAATTACCGCGGAACCGAAGTGCCTCCGCTGACCATCATATGTAAGTCATTGCGGGAGAAAGAGAAAGATGGTGGCGAGGAAGGGAATCGAACCCCCGACACGCGGATTTTCAGTCCGCTGCTCTACCAACTGAGCTACCTCGCCATGGGATGCTGGAACTGTTCAGATCACAGCTGCAGGACGGCTCTGCGAGCCTACCCGCCGCCCCACAAGCCGCCCAGTGAAGCCCTGATCACCATCCTGTTCCAAAACAAACCGGTCGGAACCATACGCTGGACGCCACCCCGGACGCAACCATTTTCTGAATTCAGCAACGGGGACAGCGGTCCGCAAGGCGATTGGCGATGCAGGCCCCAGGCTCTCAGTGGAAAATGGAAGAGCCCCGGGGCTGCTGACATCATAAGCAGATGCAGGACTGCGGTACACCTTGACTTCAATGTGACGATTTGATATCTGATACGCCGTGAAGTCATTCATGAGGACACTCTTGGCCGCGCTGCTGGTGCTGGCGTTCGTCGCGCCACTGGTGATGGCGTCGCATTGTAAAGGCGAGCACGAAGAAAATTGTGCCACCGAGTGCGCCTGTGCCTGTTGTTGCGCGCCCGTTCTTGGGTTGCTCGAACAAACGGGCGGCCAGGCGGCCCGCTGCTCTGAATACGCCGGCTCCGTGGACATGCCTCTTTCGGGAAGACTGTTGCCTTCCGACATCTTCCGGCCTCCGGCCGCCGCCTAGGGGCGCTCCGCCCTTCTCCGTCACCCTTTGCGCCTGTGCCGGCGCCGATGACGGTCTTTCTTTCGTCGCGCCTTTACCGGGCCGCTATCACTCTCTTGTCAAGCAGCCGGAGGATTCATGAAGCAGGAAATGAACTACATCTACGCAAGTCTCCGCTTCGCGCTCACGCTTTCCGTGGCGGGCGCGGGAGGGCGGGCTTGCGCCGGGAATGCGGAGGCGAAAGACGCAGGGGCATGGCCGCCCACGTGCGCGCTGGGGCGGGACATGGCGGCCAATCGAGGCGAAGTCGCCCCGGAAGCACAAGCGCTCCACGCCCGATCGCAGCTCGAGCCGGACGGGGTGCTCACGCTGCGCCGGGCGCTTGAATTAGCGGTGCTGCACAGCCCGGAGCTGGCCGCTTCCTCGCACGGAGTTTGGGCTGCGGAAGGCTCCGCGCGACAAGCCGGAGCCTGGCCCAACCCGGAGCTTGAGCTGGAGGCCGGCGAATTCGGAGGTGCCGGCGCACGAAAGGGCTACGGCGCTGCGGAAACGTCCGTGCGGCTGAGCCAGTCCCTGGATCTCGGCGGCAAGCGCGGCAGTCGGCAGCGCGTTGCCCGGGCGGAAGCGCGGCTGTCGGGCTGGGACTACGAATCGAAGCGCCTGGCCGTGCTCACGCGCACCAAACAGGCGTTCGTAGATGTGCTCCTGACACAGGGCCAGCTTGCTCTTGCGGAGTCTCAGCTGTCCGCCGCGGAGGACGTGCGCAAAGCCGCGGCAGAAAGAGTGCGATCCGGCAAGGTTCCGCTGCTGGAGGAGACGAAGGCAGGCGTCGAGGTGGCAACCGCCCGCATCGCGCGGGATCGAGCCCGGCGGGAGACGGATAAGGCCCGGAAACGCCTTGCGGCATCCTGGGGTGGAACGAAGCCGGCTTTCACAACGGCAGGCGGCGAACTGGACGCGGTCCGGGATGTCCCGCCCCTGGAGGAGCTCGTCGCGCTGCTCGACGACACTCCAGAGGTGGCGCGCAGGCACGAGGAAGTGGCCTTGAGCCTGGAATCGCTGGCGCTGGCAAAGGCGGAGCGCATACCCGATGTTGGCGTGAGCGCCGGTATCATCCGCTTCGAGGAGGATGGCACCTACGCTGGAACCGTGGGGCTTTCGCTGCCGCTGCCGCTGTTCGATCGAAACGCCGGCGGCATTCTCGCCGCAAGGCAGCAGGCAAGCCGCGCAGAGCAGGAGCGGCAGGCGGCCCGCCTGCGCTCCACGACGGACCTGGTCGAAGCCTATTGCCGGCTGGAAGCGGCGCGGGCGGAGGCGCTGACCACCAAGGCGGAGCTGCTGCCGGGTGCCCAGCAGGCTTTCGATGCGGCCCAGACGGGCTATCGCGAGGGAAAATTCGGCCAGTTGGAGGTGCTGGATACTCAGCGGACACTCAGCGAATCCAAAGTGCGGTACCTGGACGTCCTTGCGGACTATCACAACGCGGCGGCAGACGTCGAACGGCTGACCGGGTCGCCGCTCAACACGATTCAATGACCGACCTACAGAGGAGTGCAAGGAAGATGAATGAAGGAAGACCGGCGATCATGGGCGGGCTGTTCGCCCTAGGGGCTGTCTTGGCGATAGCATGCGGATGCTGGAACGAAAGCGCCGAAGCAGCCCCCGCTCCCGCGACGCCCCTCGAGGAACGGCTCTTTGCGAACTGCGAGTGCGGCGTACCGATCTATCAATGCGCCGAATGCCGATATGAAGTGGGGCTCGTCGAAGTGGACGCATGCCTTCTTAAGCAGCCGGATGGGACCGGCCTCGTGCAGACCCAGACCGTCGCATGGGCCAAGATGTCCGCGACGCTGCCGACCACCGGGGAGGTGGCGCTGAACGAAAACGCGGCGGTGCACATCAGCCCGCGCATCGCGGGAATCATCGAATCCGTATCGGCGGATATCGGAGCGCGCGTCAAAGCGGGCGACACCCTGCTCACTCTGGCCAGCGTGGAGCTCGGCAAAGCCCTGGCGGAATACGAGCGCAACCGGGCCCTGAGCGGCCTGTCCGAGAAGATGCTCGCCCGCGAAACGAAGCTCAGTGAGCAGAAGGTCGGATCCGAGCAGGACGTGAATAGCGCGCAGATGGTATTTGAACAGCACCGGGCCGACCTGAAGGCGTCCGAGCAGACCCTCCATGTGCTGGGATTGACCGAAGCGGATATGGCGGCCATGCGTGAGCCCGTGCATGGCGCCGATGCGGGCCGCCTGCCGGTGCGAGCGCCGGCTGCAGGCACGATCATTGAGAAACATGCGGTGGCAGGCGAAATGGCGGAGCCGGGAAAGGACCTGATGCTACTTTCCGACCTGACCACGGTGTGGGTCTGGGCGAACGTGTATTCGCGCGACCTGGCGCCGCTTCTGGCGGCCGAGAAACGCGGGGCCGTCCCCGTCGAGATTGTGGTAGCGGCCTTTCCCGGCCGGCAGTTTGAAGGGACCCTCGACTATGTGGGCGCGACCATGGACGAGCGAACCCGTACGGTGAAGGTGCGGGCCACGGTTAAGAATCCGACGATGGAATTGCGGCCGGGGATGTTCTGCGAAGCGTTTCTCGCTCTAGGCAACGGACAAGACAAAGAGGTCCTGGCCGTACCGCGCACCGCCGTGCTGTCGGACGAGGGCAAGACCTTCGTCTTTAAGCAGTGGAAGGACGACTTCTTTATCCGTCAAGAGGTGCGCAAGGGGCGGGAGTTTGCCGGCATGGCGGAGATTCTCGCCGGCCTGCAGGCCGGTGACATCGTCGCGTCGGAAGGGGCCTTTCTTCTCAAGTCGGACGTGCTGCGTGAGAAGATGGGCGCCGGCTGCGCCGACTAGCGGGGGAGCATTACGATGTTCGACAAACTCATTCGCTTTGTTTTGCGCCAGCGACTGCTGGTTATTCTGGGAACGTGCATTGTCGCCGGCGCCGGGCTATTCGCCTGGAAGACGCTGCCGGTCGACGCCTTTCCCGACGTCACCAACGTTCAGGTGATGATTCTCACCGATGCGCCGGGACTGGCGCCGCTTGACGTGGAGCAACAAGTTACCGCTCCGATCGAACTGGCCATGCAAGGCCTGCCGGGCGTGACGCAGGTGCGCTCCCTGTCGAAGGCGGCGCTCTCCCAGGTCATTATCGTGCTCCAAGAAGGCGTGGATCTGTATTTCGCCAGGCAACTGGTGTTCCAGCGATTACAGTCTGCCAAGGAGCAACTGCCCGACTGGGCCGAACCCGAGATGGGGCCGATCAGCACGGGCCTTGGCGAAATCTATCAGTACACCCTGGAAAGCGACGCCCATACGCCGATGGAGTTACGGACCCTTCAGGACTGGTACA
>CAYRKB010000202.1:0-5241 GCA_964424705.1 uncultured Victivallales bacterium | reverse complement strand
ATGCGCATGCGCAGACGCTCGGCGCGGGAATGGCCGAGCAAATGCCGCGCGGCCTGATTGGCATCCACGGAATGCTTTTGGCTGTCAAACACGTAGACCGCCGCTACAGATTCCTCAAAAAGGCCACGGTACTTCTTCTCGGTCTCGACAAGAGCCGCCTCCACCAGTCTTCGTTCGGAATTGCTGACCGCGATTGCAATCTGATCGCTGAGCTGGCAGGCGAAGGCGATCTCGTCAGGCTCCCAGTGATGCGGTTGATCCACATGCTCGAAACAAAGCACACCGAGGTTCCGGCCTCTGACGCGGATTACGGTGTCCAGCATTGAAGTAATGCACAACGGCTTGAGGTAGCCTGCCGCATATCCGGCCGTTCGCGCGTCGGTCAGGGCATCATGGGCATCCACATACCTTGCGGACAGGAGCGCATCGAACTCGTTCGCGAATTCATGGCGACGCAGCACCATGCCCGAGGAATGATGGCGCAGGGGAGCCTCGTAAAGAGTCAGGCAGCGCAATTCACTTTCGTCATCGTTGAGCAGCCACACGCTGACCCGATCGACGCCGACAGCTTTGGCGGCGGCTTCCGTGAGCTGGATGGCAAAGGCGGCAACATCGCCGTCGCCGAGGGAGGGCAGGATGCAAATGGAGGCCATGGCGTCCTGCTGCGCCCGGTTGCGCCGCACACCACTCACCAAGGTATCCTCCGCCCGCTTGCGCGCTCCCAGTTCACGTTCCAATGACTGCGTGCGTTCCGCGACCAGCGCCGCGAGCTGCTTACTATCCAGCTGCTGCAGCCGGTTTGCCATACGGACCTTGACCATGGCACGTACCTGGGTGGTCAATGACTGCTCGTCCAGCGGCTTGGTGAGAAACGCGTCGCCGCCGGCGTTGACGGCCTTGATTCGGCTTTCGCGATCGGTCCGCAGCGCAGTGAGAAAAATTATCGGTATCGAGCGCAACTCGACATCGGCCTTCATCCGGCGACAGACTTCGAACCCATCCATCTCCGGCATGACAATATCAAGCAGCACTACATCCGGGTCTTCAGTGCGGGCGAGCGCGATACCTTCGGGCCCATTCAAAGCGGCAAACACTTCGCATTCGGGCAACGCATCGCGCATGACGGCGGTCAGCGTGGTCAGGTTGTCCTTGTTGTCATCAATGGCGAGAAGCTTCATGCCTACACATGCTCCCGTAACGTCCTCATCAGTTCATCATGATCGATCGGCTTGGAGACATAGCCGTCGAAGCCCTGGGCCAGAAGCGTCTCGCGGGCGCCTTTCATGGCGCTGGCGGTGACGGCGAGAACGGGGATATCCCGCAGTGCCTCGTCCTTGCGGATCGCCTGCAGGAGTTGCACGCCATCCAGCCCGGGAAGCGCGATATCGGTAAGAATGAGGTCTGGCTGCCGCGTCCGGGCGAGTTCGAGGGCCGCTGCGCCGTCGGTTGCCTCAACGATCTGACCGGCGTCCATGAGAAGGGCGCGCAGGGTGTGCAGGTTGTCCACGTTGTCCTCCACGACCAGGAGGAGCGGCTTGCCGGGGCGCTCTGGCCGCCGCCTGATGCGCGGCGCGGGCGGGGCTGGCCGCGCGTGGGGTTGCAGCCCTACCATGCGCGCCACCGCCGCGAGGAGCCCGGCCTTGTCAATGTCACCCTTGCGAATCAGCTGATGGATGTGGTTGCCCGTAAGGAAGCTCAGCTCTTCCCGGGTCACGTGCTTGGCGGTGAGGATGAGGACTGGCAGGCGGGAGCTGTGCTCTGCCCCTCGAATCTCCTTGAGCACCTGAAAGCCGTCCACCTCCGGCATCATCAGGTCGAGGATCATGGCGTCGGGGACGGCCTGCCTAATCTGCTCCAGGGCTTCCTTGCCGTTGCGCGCCACCTGGATGCGGTAGCCCTCGGCCTGGAGGATATCGGTCAGCTGGATGATGGCAGGTTCGTTGTCTTCAACCACAAGAATGCTTTGGCCACGGGCGGTCGGCAGATCCGTCCCCCGGAGGGCGATGGGGCCCGTCGCGGCAGCCCGGCGGTCGGGCCGACCGCCCTCCACATCCGCCCCGCTGCGCCCCGCCGCGACCGCTGCATCCATCGGCAGGCGGAGGGTGAAGGTCGAGCCTTTGCCCGGTGTGCTTTGGACGGTGATATCGCCGCTGAGTAGCTCTGCATATTTCTTTGCAATGGCCAGTCCCAGCCCGGTTCCGCCGTACTTGCGCGATGTGCTGCCGTCGCCCTGCCGGAACTCGTCGAAGATGTGGGGGAGCTGATCGGCGGCAATGCCGATGCCGGTGTCGGTTACGGAAATGCGGAGACTGTTAACCGACAACGGATCACTGATGACTTCCGCCGTCACCACCACCTCGCCCCGCTCGGTGAACTTGACCGCGTTGCCGACCAGGTTCTGCAGAATATGGCGGCATTTGTCGTAATCGCTCGAAACCGGCGACAGATTTCCGGACACGCGATTGTGCACGGCGATCTTCTTCTCCGCCGCCTGCGGCTCGAGCATGGCCGTGATTTCGTCGGCCAGCTCGCGAACGGGAAAATGGCTGATGGCCACTTCTTCGCGACCGGCTTCAATGCGAGAGAGGTCAAGGATGTCGTTGATCAGGGCCAGCAGGTTCTTGCCGTTACGCTCAATGACGTTGAGATAGCCATGCTCCTCCGCCGGAATGGACTTGGCGAGGCGGCGGCTGAGGACGCCTGTCAAGGCGATGACCGAGTTGAGCGGCGTGCGCAATTCGTGGCTCATGTTCGAGAGAAACATGGTCTTCAGCCGGCTGGATTCATCAAGCTGCCGCTTCTGCATCTCCAGCTCGGTGTTCATCTCTGTCAGTTCGTCCTTCTGGACCGCCAATTCCTTCTTTTGCGCGTCCAGTTCGCGGTTCTGATGCTCAAGTGCCGCGGCAAGGTTCTGAATCTTCCGGTAGGCAAGGACGCCATTCACGCGGGCCGTCAAAATGCCCCAGATGTCGTTGACCAGGCGGATGGATGGCTCGTCAAACGGACGGATGCTTGCCAGCGAGATCACGGCTGAAGCCGAGTGATCGGAAAGCACAGGAATGGTCATGATTTCCCGCGGCTTGAATTCCCCGCTCACCGCCGTGAAGGTGAAGCGCGTATCCGACGGAATGTCCGAGATGCGCTGGATCGTGCGTGCTGCCAGAGCGGCGCCAAGTTCGCCCTCCATCTGCGTGGCGGAAAACGCGGCCCGGCCGCCGGCGCCTAGCCCGATGGATTCAAAATGCTCAAAGGCGGTTCCTGCTTCGTTGAGGAAGTACACGGCCCCCACCTGCGAGCCGGTATGCAAGAGCAGCTCCCTGAGCAGCTCGCGGCAGAACGCATGCACTTCGTCCTCGCGCAGCATGACGGCGGCGAGTTTGGCCGCATGCTCGTTGACCCGCATTTCAATTTGAATGGTGTCCGCCATGGCGTCGAAGGCCGCGGATAGCACGCCCATCTCATTCGTGGAGGACTGCCGGCTGCGGACATCCATCTTTCCACGCCGCAATTGATCCGCCACCGCCGTCAGTTCCGCCAGCGGCCTCTTGATGCTCTTTGTCAGGAAATAACCAATGACCAGCAGGGCAAGGACAATAGCCCCGACACTGAACGCAAGGCGCACGAGCAAAGCATGCTTGTTCTGCCGGGCATCCTCATAGAATCTGTCCCCGCGGGTGAGGGCGAAATCGCTGACATTGTTGAGTTCCTTCATCAGGGCGTCCACCTGACCGTGACAGGCGCCGTCGAGTCGCATGCGGTTCCTTGCCTCCGCTGTCTTTCCCTGCTCCAACAGGCGCGCCGTCTCAGCTCGAACGGCGCGCCATTGTGCAAAGCGCTGGGAAATGTCGTCCACATCGCCGGCCGGTCCCAGATAACAGTCGCGCATGACAGCGATTTGCCTCTCGGCGTTCGCTTCGTATTTCGCGACTTCCTGGAAGATGAGCTGCTTCTCAGGATCGTCCCCGAACAGCACCGCGTCGCCCATTGCGTTGTGGATGGCCAAGATATCGCTTTTGAGCTCTCCGAGGGCCCGTCGCACCATGAGCGGATGGTCGTGAAGCCCCTGAGCCTGCTGCCACAGGCTCTCCGCCTGGAACCACGCCTGGCCGCCCAGCAGCAGCACGAGCACGAAAATGCCGCCCAGCCCGAAGCGCAGTTGTGTTCCGATCTTCAAGTCTTTCAGCTTCATATTGGTCCTGACCGCCTTCAGCCTTCTTCCCTGACCGCCTTCCTGAACACCGCCGCCGGAGGCGCCACAGCCCGCAGCAACTTGCGTGATGACACGACATCTCTTTCCGCTTCGCCGGTCACGAAATAGCCGCCGGGGGACAGGGCGCGACAGACTTTGCCGAGAATGGAGAGCCTGATGTCTGAACCGTAGTAGAAGAGCAGGTTGCAGCAGAGGACGAGGTCAAAATCGCCATAGAGGCAGGCGGGCGGGGAAACCGAACTGTCGTCCAACAGGTCGAAAGTGGAAAAGTCCACACGCTTCCGGAGGCCGGGTGCAACGGCGTAGGCATTCCCATCGATAGTGAAATAGGCCTGCAAGTGCCGTAGCCTGACGTTCTGCACCGCCGCGCGATCGTATACGCCCTCTTGTGCCAAGGCCAGCGCGTCGGGAGAGACGTCCGTGGCGAAGATGCGGAACGGAACGGGGCGCTCACGCAGTGCCGCAAGATCCTCCAGCAGCATGGCGACCGAATAGGCCTCCTGGCCGGCTGCGCATCCCGCCGACCAGATCCGCAGCTCGGATTGCCCTGATCTTTCCTTGTCCGCAACAAGGGCAGGCAGAACCACCTGTTCGAGCAGAGCGAATGTGAGCGGGTTGCGGAAGAACTCGCTGTAGCCGATGCTCAGCGATGCCAGAAGTGCGTTTGCCTCCGCCGGCTCCTGCTTCAGAAGATCGGCATACTCCTTCCAGCCGGCGGACGCAGTTGCCATGAGGCGGCTGCGAAGCGTCTTCTCCAAGAACGTCTCGTCGAACCTTGCGAGGTCCAGGCCGTGTTCTTTGCGAAGCAGATGGATGAACGGCTTCAACGGCGGCGTCCCGTCGCCGTCGGCCGCAACGCGGCGTTGCGGGTTCCCGGCTGAGGACTCAATTGGTGCATGACTACGCGATCCCGTGCTCACATGCTTCGCTCCTCGTCCCCGCATTCCAGCACCTCGCGCACCTTGCGGGCAAGGGTCTCGCGGCCGAAGGGCTTGGTCAGGAACTGCACGCCGTCTTCAAGGACGCCCTCC
>CAYRKB010000201.1:0-5330 GCA_964424705.1 uncultured Victivallales bacterium | reverse complement strand
GTTCCAGTGAGTGTGCCGGGGTAGTTGAACAGCAATGTCTGGCCATCCGGATCCTCCTCGGCGGTTGCAGGAACGAGACTCCACGGGACGCCGGCCGGAACGGCCTGTCGAATGCGGTCTTCCAGCGCCGGTTTGAGTTGTTCGTGGATTCGTTTCTGGCATTCCTGCTTCAGGGCATCCAGTCGCGCGCGGCACTGCTTCTTGCTGGGTGCTTTCTCGGGGCTCGCGTCGCCTCCGAACCCCAGGAACTCGCGGGCCACGACGATGTCGATGTCTTCAGAGAAACGCTCGATCAGCTTCCAGCCCTTGGAGAGCGCGGTGCCGCCTTTGAATGTGAGATGGGTGCCCCATTCGGGAAGGGTGAAAAGTTCCTTCAGGATCCAGCACACCCAGAAATCCTTCTCGATGCTGGCCGGTGAGAGCCCGATTCTGGCTTCCGCTTCCCGGCAGAAGCGGCTGCGGTCCTCGGCCGACATGACAATGAATGGCTGCATCTCTCAATCCTTCCCGGCTTCAGCCACGCGGTGCATGATCGCGGCAACCCATGCCGGCGCGTACCGTGCGTCTTCAATCAGTTTGCGTTTGGCGGCATCCGTCAGGCGTTTGGCGAGCAACGCACAGGTTTGGTCATCGACATGGTGCTGACCGATCCAGCGCAGCGCCTGGATCACCATGCCGCTGGTCGTGCCGGCGGTGGCCATGTTGCGCAGGGTGGTGTGCCGTATGATGATCTCCTGTTTCCCGATTCTGACCCGGCGCGAGCGTCCATCGGTGAGAAACACGGTCCGTGCCGGCACTTGATCTGAGAGACCGAGGATATTGGCGGCGTATGCGCCGGTCGGTTGGAGTCGGGCCGCATCACGGCCCTTGAGCGCCTGGGCAACGGCATCGGTTGAGGGAGAGAGGACGCCGATACGGGGATCCTGCGCCGGGTAGTCGTAGAGTCCGCGGGCAAGCTGGCGGATCGTCCCTTGGCGCCTTTGCCGCATGATGGCGAGGCCAACGGCCGTACGGCTGCCAAGATCCTGGAAATCGGACGGAGTGAAGACCCAGCCCCTGCCTTTACCCATAATGCGGCGAAGGACGTTCTGATCAACGGATTTTGAATGCTTACCCATGATGCTTTTGAAACAAAACAATACACCTTTTCATTTCGGGTACAAGCATGATTTTCTGATGGTATCAGGCTGCGGTCTCGCTGATGCGAGCGTAGCCGCACTGGTTCCTGCCGTGCCGCTTGATGTCGGTGCGCTTATTCAGCCAGAGCGAGAAGCTCGGCGCGCGCTTCCTTCCAGGTCTTCGCGGTAAGCTTTTCTGCCCATGTGCGAACCTTATCCTTGAACGCGGCCAGGGGGTCAGGCGCCGGCAACGCCTTCGGTGCATCTCCAATGATAACGGGCAGCAGGTCGACAGCCGCGCCGGCAGCCGCCTCACTGGTATGGGTGTAATGCCGGGTCATGGCGGGGCTGCTGTGACCGACAATGGACTCGACCACTGATAAGGCGCAGTTCCTCGACCCTCTTGAAGGCCTGTCAGAAAGTAACTACAAAGTAACTAGACCCCATCGGCGACGACGACCACAACGCTCCCCCACCCTCCTCGTCCCTGTCCCCGCCAGCCGTTAGGGACATTGTTGTGACTTTCGCGCAACAGACCTCTCTCTCACGGGAACTGAAACGACGCTCTCCCCGCCACCCTCCCCAGATTCAACCGTGTACGTTTTCCCCCGTGCCAGCCCCTTGACGAGTGTTCATCTTCCAGCGATTGCGTGAGGACGGTTGCGGAGTTCGTATGAGTCTGCAACGTGAGGTTGACGGCATGTCCCGCGAATTGCCCCTGATGGGCTAAAGGGGGCTGGACGTCGGCACGATTCGCATTTGCCGCTGGCACGATCAAGGACTTCATCGCCGTCGCCACCACCAGCACGATCACACCGAGCCTCATCCTCGTTCCCCCATTCTCTTGTCACTCGTGTGGATATGCTAGGCCTGATCCCGCGCAAAGGTTAGCTCAACCCGCGCGATGCTATACCGGGGCAACCGGACGGAGACACGGCCGGCGGCAACGGCAAGAGTCTCCGAGCGCTCGTCGAAGATAGCCTGTTCCCTGGTTACGTCGCGCGCGACAAGAAACCGAGCGGATGCGGCGACTCTTTCGTGGGCGATCCCGAGATCGAGCGCGACCACGTGATCGGTCGCGATGCTCCGGTTGACAAGCGTCAGGCAGACACGTCCAAAGCGCGGATCCAAGGAAGCGCACACGTCGATATCCCCGTCGGCGGGCAGGTCCGGAGTTTTGAGCAACTGTGCGCCCTGGTGGAGCTCGTATAGTTTAAATACGTATCCGGCCGTGTCGAGGCAGGCGGTCAACGGCGTCACAGCAATGGCGCCCTCCGTGATTGGCTGGAAGTAATTTCCCATCTCGATTCCCAGGTTTTCGGATTCACGGCAGAGCAGATTGAGGAAGCCGGCTACATAGACCCCCATGCACACGCTCCCGGTCCGTCCCCAGTAGGTATTCCACTCGTCGAATGCCATCCCCACCCGCCTGCTCGAACCCGCTTCCCGGTCCATGTGCTGCCTGGCCGACTTCAGGATGCTAAGGATTTCCTGTGTCGGCGCCCGCGCCACGGTGCCCATATCGTCGTCCGTCTTCAGCGGAACGTGTCCCAGCACATAGTCATGCACGGAACAACAGTCGAAAAGCCCGCCGCCTGCGGGGAGCAATTGCCTGTTCCAGTCCGGCGTCTCGATGAAAGGAATGTAATTGGTGCACGCCACCAGGCGGATCGTAGGGTCGGCCTTCTTCATGGCTTCTGCGAACAGCCTGCTCTGCGCGGCGCATCCCTCCGCTCCCTTGGCCAGGCCACGGCCAAAGGAATACAGCTCGTTGCCGACGAACCAGTACCTGACGTTGTAGGGCTCGGGATGGCCGCGCCGGGCCCGGATGCCGCCCCACTTGGTGCCCGGGCCGCCGTTGCAGTATTCCACCCACGCCGCCGTGTCATCCGGGGTGGTCTCGCTCAGGCGCGCAGTGATCGCCGGCTCACACCCGACCTCCCGGCACAGGGCCATGAACTCGTCGATGCCAATCTCGTGGGTGTCGAAGTCGTCCGTATGAGGCAGCAGGAAGTCGAGCGGCACCGGCCCGATCGGCGGCCGCTCGTCCACGGGCAGGAGCCCCTCCTGCCACGGGTAGAACTCCGCATAGCATCCGCCCGGGTAGCGCAGACAGCCCGGCTTGATCCGCTTGAGGAGCCCGATCACATCGCGCCGCATCCCATGAAATGCGTCCGCCGGCTGCAGGGACGCCGTACCGAGCCAGAAGACGCCCGGGGTGTCGCTGGCGATCTCAAGGCGCGCATTCTCGACGGTCGCGGGTGAAACAAAGCGGCCTTCGAGAACCTGCCAGCCGCCGGGCTTGAGGCCGGCCGCACGCTGGAACACAGGCGACCCGCCACGGCCGCCTTCGATCAGGATGCGAATGACCCGCGGCTCAACCGACCGCAGCCGAAGCCGGAAGGCGTATTCCGTCCCCTCGCGAAAGGCCAGGCAGTCCTGCTGCTGCCCGATCCCGCCGACGCCCTCACCCCCCAGCCGCACGGCATGGCGGCCCACGCTGGGCGCTTGTTCGTCCAGCACGGCCGTCCCGCAGCCGACAATCCGGTACCAGCGCTTCGGGAAACCATTTTCGACGGCGGCGAACTTGCGGTTCGCCACCATCTCCGCGCCAATGCCGCTCCATACCGCCCGCCGGGTGACCTCCAGGTTGTGGCCGAACAGAAGCGGGGAAATGACGGGGCCCGCTGCCGAGACATCAATCGACAAGTTGATTGTCTTCGTGTTCATGCACGCCAATCTATGAAACATCTTCGCTCGTGTCACACCTCCATTTTGCTTTCGCGTACTCCGCGTTCTTCGTAGTGCTCTCCTCCGTCCGGATTGAACATGCGCTTCATTTCTTCTGCCCGGCGCGTCGATCCTGCCTTTCGGAGGCGGCGGGTTGTTGGTTCTGGACTCCTACCAGCGGATTCCGTAGCGTCGTCGCCGTTCACAGGACACAAGAACGCCGCGTGGAGAATCGCTTGAGCGAGTTGGAACGCTGTCTATCCGAGTTCGAGGCCGGGTTTCAGGCTATGCAGGCCGATACGACGCCTTCCTCTCCCATTGCGGGGAAGGTGGGCCTGGGCATCGAACGGGCGCTAATGGCCCGGTTCCTCGACTTCGATCTCGGACGGTACTATGGCGGCGCCGCCGCGGACCAGATTATCTTCCAGCTCCGGGCTCAGCTCTTTGCGCGGGAGCACATCCCCGGAAACAGGAAGAACCTGGGCCGGTCCGTCGCGCCGGACTTTGGCGTCGCCCTGCCCGCGACCGTACTCGGCGTGCCGTGGACGCCCCGTCGGGACCAGGAGCCCTGGGCTTCCGGCGAGCCGCCAATCCGCTCTGCTGCCGATCTTAAAGACAGGCCTCTGCCGGATTTCTTTACGGCAGGCATGATGCCCACCGTCCTGAAAGTTCATGCGGAAATGAAGCGCCTCGTGGGAGGGTGTTTCAGCGTCGGCTTTCCCGTCTGGTGCAGGGGGCCGTTGGGCAACGCCTTCTATCTCGCAGGCTGCGAGCGGACGCTGATCAGCCTGTACGACGATCCGCCCTTCTTTCACGCCCTGATGCGCCATGGCCTGGACGTTATGCTGAAGTGGATTTCCGACCGGGCGGCTTTCCTCGGCGAGCCTCTTCCCCGTGGCGACACCATCTTCAATGACGAGGTATCCGGCGAAAACTTTTCCGCTGATGTGTACCGCGAGATAATCGCCCCCTACGACATGGAATTCACCAGGTTCCTGGGCGGGGAAGCCGGCTTTCACAGTTGCGGGAACACCACAGCCCTGATGGCGGCAATCGCCTCCGTCCAGACGTGGCAATACATGCATGTCTCCGCTTGGTCCGACCTAGACGCAGCGCTCCGCTTTTTTTCAAGAACCCACCTCGTCGTCTGCATGCACCCGTACCGGGAAGTGCTCGGCTGTCCCTTCAGCGCAACGCAGGCGCGAATCCGCGAAATCCTGGCCAAGTGCCAAGGCCACCCGTTCACGCTCTCCATCTCAGAGCTCATGCCCGTGAACGGAGCCGTGAAGGATCTTCAGCGGATTAGAGACACCTGGGCCTACTGTGAAGACGTATGGCCGGGATGACAGCGTTGGCGTTGCAGGCGCAGTTACCCGGTTGACAAGAAATTGCTTTTCTGGCAGCGCGGGCACACGCCCGGTGGGACGGGCATGACGAAGCATTTCTCCTCCAGTGGCTGATGTGCACCATGGGAGGAAGGTT
>CAYRKB010000200.1:0-5373 GCA_964424705.1 uncultured Victivallales bacterium | reverse complement strand
GCGGAGTCCATGCTCCCTCCGGCGCGGCGGATGGCACGGGCGGAGTGGTCAATATCCTGAACATCAACGGCGGCCTTTACAGCGAGGACTGGGACCAGATCATGTCCCTCGCGCAGCAGCTGACCCTGGGCCCGGATAAGCGGCTGCGGATCGAGCCCGTTGCGGCGACAGCCTCGCTGCGCGGCCGGCACCAGCACATCGGCGAGACGGTCATGCCGGCCAACAAGGAAGTTGTGCTCAAGGCGATCAGGGGCAGCTGCATGGAGCTGGTGGCGGAGATCGACCCGCAGGAGTCGCGCTGGGTGCAGCTGAACGTCCTGCGCTCGCCCGATGCGGAGGAGCGGACCTCCATCACGTTCTATAACTATGACCGGGTACTGAGCCACTGGTACCACGCGCGCGGCTGCGTCTGCCTGGACGGGTCGCGCTCGAGCAATCGGCCGGATGTGTGGCTCAGGCCGCCGGAGACCGCCGTCGTGGAAAGAGCGGCCGCGCCAATGCCGCCGCTGACGCTGCGGGTCTTCATTGATCGCAGCGTTGTGGAGGTGTTCGTCAACGGCACGCAGTATCTCGCCATGCGGGTCTATCCCGGCCGCAAGGACAGCGTGGGCGTGTCGCTCCGCGCACAGGGGGGCCCCGCCGTCCTGAAAAGCCTGCACGCCTGGCAGATGAGGTCGATCTGGCCGTAGCGTCGCTTCTGACCGGATCAGCCGGGCTGCCGGCGATCCAGGAAGAGGGACAGCTCGGAAATGGCGGGGCTCACAGGCCCCGACAGGATGCGCAGGCGCACGCGGCTCGTGGCGCAGGTCGCGCCCTGCACAAGCCGACGGTTCCCGATGGCCCTGCCCCGCGCGTACTCGTGCCACTGGCCATTCCGGTCAATGTCGATGGCAAACTCGTCCACGCGCTGGCCGAGCGGCAGGAATTCGCGTAGCCCGACGATATTGAAAGAGACCGGTGTCTGGAATTCCAGAACTGCCTCGGCTTTCGTCACGCCGTCGTCCGTCGACCAGCAGGTGGCGCGGTTGTCGTCGATCAAGTTGCCGGGCCCGAATCGGGCGCTGTCTCCCCGGCTGGCTCCGGCGGCGGCCCGGCCGCGCTTCGCGAGGTCGTCACCGAAGACCTCGGTCAGCCGGTCGCGGAAGCCCAGCAGGGAACGGACATCCTGCTCGTGGATCTGGCCGCGTGTGTCCGGCGGCAGATTCAGGAGGAAGTTCCCGCCGCGCCCGACCGACTTGAAATACAAGTCGAGCAGGTTCTCGGGCGAACGGACCTTCTCGTCCTCGGCCGCATGGTAGAACCACCCCGGCCGGATCGAAACATCGCACTCGGCCGGAAGCCATCGTGCCCCGGCGCGCTCGCCGGAATTCAGGACTTTTGTGTCTGCGTCGCCGGGCACGAACTGCTCGCTGTCCATCGCATGCCAGCAGGGATCGCCCGCAATGCCCTCCTCGTTGCCGACCCAGCGGATGTCGGGCCCGGCGTCGCTGAACATGCAGGCGTAGGGCTGAAGTTCGCGTACCATCTGCCAGGTGTTGTCCCAGTCGTAGTAGGTGCGCCGGTCAATCTCCCTGCGGTCGCGTGCTCCGCCGTAGAAGCCGTCCCCGCCATTAGCCCCGTCGAACCAGACTTCGAAGATCGGCCCGTAGTTGGAGAGGAGTTCCCGGAGCTGGTTGCGGTAGTAGGTGACATACTCCGGGCGGCCATAGTCTGCGTGGTTGCGGTCCCAGGGCGAAAGATAGACGCCGAACTTCAGTCCGCGCGACCGGCAGGCGTCCGCGATCTCCCGCACCACGTCGCCCTGTCCGCCGCGCCAGGCGCAGTTCCTGACGGAGTGCTCGGTGAAACGGGAGGGCCAGAGGCAGAACCCGTCGTGGTGTTTGCAGGTCAGGATCAGTCCCGCCATGCCGCCCCTCGCGGCGGCGTCCACAATCTGCCCGGCGTCAAACGCCGTCGGGTTGAACACGGCGGGCGACTCGTCTCCGAACCCCCACTCCTTGTTGGTGAACGTATTGACTGTGAAGTGAAGAAAACCGTAGTACTCCAGCGCGTGCCACCTCAGCTGGCGTTCCGACGGAACGGGGCCCAACGGCACGGGGCTATTCACGTCTGATGACGTCGTCATGCGCTGGCTCCCGTCTACGCGCCCCGGGCGATCTCCGACGCGATGCGGGCCCATTCCCAGAGCCGGTGCGGCTCATTGCCCACCGTCGTGATGTCCTTGAGAATCAGCTCGACCGGGTTGTTGCGCGTCTGCCGCACGACGTCGGTGAGGTAGTTGCGAACCAGGACGGGGTCCCATCGGATCATGCCCAGGTGGGCCGGGTTGGGCTTGTAGGAGAAGACGTAATCTCTTCCGATCTGCCCGGAGGCCTCGGGGATGTTGATCCAGGGGCTCATGGAGATCTTCCGCAGGTTCTTCACCGACCGCAGGATGCCGATCTTCTTGTGCAGCGGCTCGCAGCAGCCGTAGTAGGAGAGGCCGAACCGCTCCAAGATCGGGCGCTCGTACTGCAGGCAGAATTCCTCGTGCATGTCGGGCGAGACCTCGGAGAAGATCTGGCCGGTCGAGCAGCCCCACTGGTCGCGCGGCCGCACATGCGCCGGGTTGAAGTCGCCGGGCGGCAACTCGTCGGTGAAGCCCAGTCCCCCGGAGCCGACGCTGTAGTTGCCGCTGTCGGAGTCAAGCATACCCAGCTCTTCCTGCCGGTCGAGGACCTCATTCAGCGCCCGGTGGAAGTTCCGCAGGATGCGGTGGACCAGCTCCGGTCGGTCGTACATGTCCGTGTAGAGCTGCTCGATACCGTACCAGTGGATGATCTGGTCCCACGGGGATTGCCACTGGTGCACGATTCCGCGCTTCCGGACGTCGAGCACGCCGTCGAACACCTCGCAGAGCGTCCGGTAGTTCCGGTCCGTGGCGTCGCGGTCGAACCAGACGTACGGGGTCCGGATCTTGTCGGCATCGGCCTCGGTGTGGATGATCGGGAGGAACCCGACGTCATGGCCGCCCTCGTGCCGCACCAGCTTTTCGACCAGGCCGTAATCGCCGTAGCTGCTGTTGGGGCCGCCGACGAGCCCGGAGTAGAGGACTGGCTCCACCACCATGTCGCCCGGAAAATGGTCCCACTGGTGGAGTTCCATCCGCAGCTCGGACTCCACGCCGCGCAGGAACGGATCGACGCAGCGCACCGTGAGCTCGTCGTTCACGTTCATCTCGTGCCAGGGGACCTGGAAAATCAGGACAAGCGGCCGCACGGGCTTCAGGCCGTTCAGCTTCCGCCATAGCCCGGCGGTCTCGGCCTGGACCGGCAGGTTCCCGATCTCCGCCTTGCGCCGTCCGAGTTCACGAAGAATGTCCCTGTCGCTCGTCTGCTGGCTCATGGTGCCTCCGTGTCCTATCGTCTGCTTCGTTTCGCCGCGCCGTAGCGCACGGCCTCGTCAAGAAACGCCTCGATGTTCTCGAACGGGGTGCCCGCGACAATCCCGTTGCCGGCGGCGATGGTCATGCCGCCTTCCGGCCTGTCAAAGGTGTCGACCAGGAACCGCACTTCGGCGCGAACCTGGTCCGGCGTGCCTTCGCGCAGGATGTGTTGCACGTCGAATCCGGCCCAGAAGCCCACCCGGCCGCCGTATTCGCGCGCAATCGCCCGCTCGTCCATCGTGTGCTTCTGGACCGGGTGGAACATCCGTACTCCCGCATCGACCAGCGACTGCATGAGCGGCGTATTGTTTCCGCAGCTGTGCAGCCACCAGTGGATCCCGCTCTTCCGGAGAACATCCCCGACCCTGCAATAGTAGGGCTTGATCAAGGCGTCAAAGATCGCGGGGCTCATCATCGACTGCGTCTGGTGGCCGAGGTCGTCGCTGGTCCAGAATCCGTCGGGCTTTGCCACCTCGTGTGCCTTCCGGATGATCCGGCAGTAGAGATCGCAGAGGGCGGCGTGCAGCCGGTGCAGCTTGTCCGGGTTCTCGTAGTAGTCGACCATCAGGTTTTCCATGCCCCGCAGGCCCCACATGGTCTCAAAAAAAAGGCCCCACCAGCCCACGACGACATACAGGTCCTGTGCATGCGCGGCAGCCGCTTCCTTCGCAATGTGCTCGAAAGTGTAATCCCTGGCGGGATCCGGCAGCTTCGCGATGAACTCGTCAAGCTGGGCCCAGTCGCTGATTACGAGGTTCGCGTCGTGCGCCTTGCCGCCCTGGATCTTCCAGGACAGGTTCATGGCGTTCACGTCCAGCTTCGGCAGGCCGCAGACGCGGATGTCCTCGGGATAGCGGTTGAGCTCGTTGAGCCGCTCGCCGTACTGCTCCCAGAGGCCTTCCCCCCACCAGTGAGCGAACGCGAGCGGAATGCGGGCCGGGCTCCCGCCCTCAACCGCCTTCACGACCTCCGCCCTCGGCAGCGGCTTGAATACCTCCGTGCGCCAGCCCTCGTTCATCCCCGCCGCCTCCTACTTCTTCGCAGCGGGAGACGCCGCGCGCTTCTGCTGGAACAGCCACTTGAGCAGCTCGGGCTCGGTGAACGCATTGACCCAGCTGAAGTGGTCGACGCCGGGATACTCGGAATACTTCGGATTCCCGCCCTCCTTCTTCACGGCCTCGACCATGTTTCGCGCGCGGATCACCGGCACCGTGCCGTCGACTTCACCGTGAAAGACCCAGACCGGGATCTTCGCGATCGCCTTGGCCTGCTTCTCGTCCGCCCCGCCGCAGATGGGCACGGCCGCGGCGAAATAAGCCGGCTGGCGGCACAGGGCGTCCCAGGTGCCGTATCCGCCCATGGACAGCCCGCCGATGTAGCGGCGCGCCGGGTCGATGGCGTATTCCTTCTCGATCGAGGGCAGCATCTCGAACATCAGGCGCATCGGGCGCGACATCTCGGCGGGCATGTCGTGCGCCGGCAGCCCCCAGTCCACCTCCACCCAGCGGCAGTCGCCGGGGCACTGCGGCGCCACGACCACGGCCTGGTACTGCGTGCCTGCCTGCTCCATCCACTCGCGGCCCCACTTGAGCTGGTTCTGGTTGTCGTCGCCGCGCTCGCCCGCGCCGTGCAGGAACACGAGCAGCGTGTACTTCTTGCTCGCGTTCCAGTCCGCCGGCTTCATCAACACGTAGGGAAGCCGCTCCCCCGCGTGGGTCACGCTGGAGAATACGCGCTGCTCGAGTGCCACCTGGGCCTTGGCCGTTCCGCCCGCCGTCGCCACGGTCGCCGCCACGAACGTTGCCGTCACCACCTGCTGCATCCGGTTCATCGTTTCTGTCTCTCTGTTATGGGGCATTTCACTCAGAGTGCGTTCGTTTCCAGGACAAACCGCTCGCCGCGGTTGGGTATTTCGTAGCGCTCGCCGCGGGGCGACAGCGCCTTGCCGT
>CAYRKB010000199.1:1453-5391 GCA_964424705.1 uncultured Victivallales bacterium | reverse complement strand
CTTGCTGCTCGAAGAGTGCCAACTGGCTGCGGAGCGCCAGGTTCTCCAGCACGAGTGACTGGCGTGACCGCAGAAAATTGCGGGCGACTTGCAGCAGGAAGCGAAGCCCGTCACGAAGAAATAGCAGGAGAAAGCGGCAATTTATCATGCCGAGAGCATACCCGATTATGATACCGTCGCCTACCTGGTAGGAGCGATTTTGAGATCGGCGTGATTTTTTGAAGTCGACAGGCGAGTAGTGTCGAGATAATGCTACTCAGCTTGAGGTCACCGGATTAAGGAACGACTTGTTCCGAGACAAACCGCTGAATAAAGGATTACCTGAGATTCTAACGAACTAATTGTAGATAAAAACCAGCGAGAGTTAGGATCACCGACACGCGCAAGGTGTCGAGAGATTGAAACAGATCGATGGTCACGACAAATCATGTATCGGGGGAGTGCAGCTTATGCCCAAGAAGAAAATAGTACCTGACCAACAGGCGCAACCGCCTCCCCGTCCTCTGGTGACCCCGGGTGACGCCACGGACCGCACGGTAGGCGCATCCGCCGATGTGCAGCCGGTGGTGCCTGACGTCGCAGAGAGCCATCCTCCTGCAGATTTCCCCATCGTGGGCCTTGGCGCCTCCGCCGGCGGGTTGGCCGCCTTTGAGGCCTTCTTCTCCGGCATGCCCGCAGACGCGGACCCGGGCATGGCCTTCGTGCTGGTGCAGCACCTGGCCCCGGATCACGAGAGCATCCTCGCCGACCTGATCCGGCGCTATACCCGCATGCAGGTCTTCGAGGTCGAAGACGGCATGGCGGTACAGATCAACTGCGCGTACATCATCCCCCCCAATCGCGACATGGCCTTGTTGCACGGCACGCTGCAACTACTCAAACCCGCGGCCCCGCGCGGCCAGCGCCTGCCCATTGACTTTTTCTTCCGGTCGCTGGCGCAAGACCAGCACGCGCGGGCCATCGGCGTGGTGCTCTCGGGCACTGGCAGCGACGGCACACTGGGCATCCGGGCCATCAAGGGCGAGGGCGGCATGGTCATGGCCCAGCACCCCGCCTCCACTGAATACGACGGCATGCCGCGCAGTGCCCTGGCCACGGGGCTCGTGGACTATGAGCTGCCGCCGGCCGAGATGGCGGCCCAGCTCATCGCCTACACCACCCATGCCTTCAACAAGCCGCCCTGGCCCGCCGCTCCGCCCGTCACTACCGAGAGCGCGCTTAAGAAGATCTTTGTCCTGCTGCGCGTCCAGACTGGCCACGACTTCTCGCAGTACAAGCCCTCCACCATCCGACGCCGAATCGAACGGCGCATGGCCGTGCACCAGATCGAAACGCTGGAGGACTACGTATTGTATATCCAGCAGACGCCCGCGGAAGTGGAGGCGCTGTTTCGCGACATGCTGATCGGCGTGACCCAGTTCTTCCGCGACCCCGAAGTCTTCGCCGCCATCGAAGCGCAGGTCATCCCCGAACTCTTTGCCGGCAAGCCCGCCGCCGCCGCCATCCGTGTCTGGGTGCCGGGCTGTTCCACCGGCGAGGAGGCGTATTCCCTGGCCATCCTGCTGGCCGAGCGCCAGGAAGCGATGAAACAGAGCTTCAAGGTGCAGGTCTTCGCCACCGACATCGACAGCCAGGCCATTGCCGTGGCCCGTGCCGGCCTCTATCCGGCCTCTATCGCCGCCGACCTCACGCCGGAGCGACTGGCACGCTTCTTCTCGCGCGAACTGGGCGACAACGCCTACCGCATCCACAAAGGCTTACGCGACCTGCTGGTCTTCTCCGAGCAGAACGTGCTGAAGGATCCGCCCTTTTCCAAGCTGGACCTGATCAGTTGCCGCAACTTGCTGATTTACCTGGACGCTGACCTGCAGAAGAAGCTCCTCCCGCTGTTTCACTATGCCCTGAACCCGAACGGGTTTCTCATCCTGGGCACTTCCGAAACCGTCAGTGAGTTTGGCAATCTCTTTACCACCCTGGAACGCAAGCAGAAGTTCTACCGGCGCAAGGAAGACCTCCTCGGCGCCCGGCGCGCGGGACTGGGGCGCTTCCCGCCGTCCATGACAGCCATTGACGTGGCGCTGCCGCGTGCCGCCCAGCACACGGTCGATCCCCGGAAACTGCCGCTGCGCGAGGTGACCGAACAGGCCCTGCTGCAGCAGGTGGTCCAGGCCGGGGCGCTGGTTAATGCCGAGGGGGATATTCTGTATCTCCACGGCCGCACCGGCCTGTATCTGGAACCCGCCCCCGGCGAGAGCGGCCCGAGCAACATTCTGAAAATGGCCCGGGAAGGGCTACGCCGCGACCTGACCATGGCGCTGCACAAAGCCGCGCAAACCAGGGAAGCCGTGCTGTGCCCGGGATTGCGCGTGAAAACCAACGGCGATTTCACCACCGTCAACCTGACGGTCTGTCCGGTGGTCGTCCCCCCATCGGCTTCACCCGAGCCGCCCTTGTATCTGGTCATTTTGGAGCAGGCGCCGGTGCCCGTGCTTGGTGACCCGTTCGCTGCGACAGCTGAGCCGACCAGCGTGGAGGCCGGCACCCGCATCGCGGCGCTGGAGCGGGAGCTGCGGGCCAAGGACGAGTATCTTCAGACCGTCAACGAACAACTGGAGACTTCCAACGAAGAGCTCCAATCGGCCAACGAAGAGATGCAGTCGGTCAACGAGGAACTGCAATCCACCAACGAAGAACTGGAGACCTCCAAGGAAGAGCTGCAATCGGTCAATGAGGAACTGGCCACGGTCAACGCCGAGCTGCACACCAAGGTGGCCGACCTTTCGCTGGTCAACACCGACATGAACAATCTGCTGGCCGGCACCGGCATCGCCACCGTCTTTGTAGACCGCCAGTTGCGCATTCTGCGTTTCACCCCCACCGCCACGAAGATCATCAACCTGATCCAGAGCGACGTGGGGCGGCCTGTGGGCCACATCGTCTCCAACCTGCCCGGCTACGAGAGCCTGACGGCAGACGTGCAGGTGGTGCTCGACACCCTGATCCCCAAGGAAGTCGACGTGCAGAGTTCCGAGGGCCGCTGGTACACCATGCGCATCCAACCCTACCGCACCATGGAACACGTCATCGAGGGCGCGGTGCTCACCTTCGTGGATGTCACGGCGGTGGTGCAGACACGGGAATTGCTGCATAAAGCCAATGACCAACTTCGTCTGGCGGTGGTGGTGCGCGATGCGCACGATGGCATCACCGTGCAGGACCTGGACGGCCGCATCATCGCCTGGAATCCGGGCGCGGTGCGGATGTATGGCTGGAGTGAGGCCGAGGCGCTGACGATGAACGTGCGCGACCGGATTCCGGAATCCTTGCGTAAGGACGCGCTGGCCAAACTGATCGCGCTGGGTCAGGCGACAACGTTGGAGCCGTATGGCACCCAGCGCATCACCAAACACGGCGCGGTCGTACAGGTGTCGATCATTTCCACGGCTTTGGTGAACGAGGCCGGGCAGACCTATGCGATTGCCACCACCGAGCGAGTGCTTCCGCCGAACGAGTCAGACCCGTCTGACCAACCGGCCACGGGAGAGAACAATTGAAACACCACATACCGCACGATCCCGGCGAACTGCGCCGCCACGCCGAAGAGCGGCTGCGTGAGCAGCAGACGTCAGCGATTGGACGTAAGGATGGATCGGGGGCGGAAGAAGCGGCGCAAACGCTCCACGAACTGCGGGTGCACCAGATCGAGCTGGAGATACAGAACGAGGAACTGCGCACGGCCCAGGATGAGATCGAAGCCGGGCGCGCGCGCTTTTTCGACCTCTATGACCTGGCCCCGGTGGGGTACTGCACCCTGTCGGAGCAGGGACTGATCCTGGAGGCCAACCTGACCGCCGCCACCCTGCTGGACACGGCCCGCGGCGCGCTGGTCAAGCAGCCGCTCTCCCACTTCATACTCAAAGACGATCAGGACGCCTACT
>CAYRKB010000199.1:0-1443 GCA_964424705.1 uncultured Victivallales bacterium | reverse complement strand
GCCGGGAGCCAAGGGCGGCACGTAGACGACGTCAGTTGCCATCGTTCCCTCCTCGAGCTGCACATCGTCCACCCAGAGACCCTCCGTCGGACTCTCGGTCAGGATGCGGACCGTGAACTGGTCCTCGCGCGCCGCGCTGGTGAAACGGTCGCTCTCCCACTTCATACTCAAAGACGATCAGGACGCCTACTACCTGCACCGTAAGCAACTCTTCGAGACGGGCGAACCCCAGCAATGCGAACTGCGGCTGGTCAACGCGGACGGCGCGGTCTGCTGGGCGCATCTGACGGCATCGGCTGGGCAAGCGGAAGATGGGGCGCTTGTATGCCGTCTGGTGCTGAGCGACATCACCGAGCGCAAGCGGGCCGAGACCGTTCTCCGCGAGAGCGAGGAGCGGTTTGCCATTGCGTTTCAGACGTCGCCCTATGCCATCACCATCACGCGCGCAAACGACGGAAAGTTCCTCAACGTCAACGACGCATTTACGACCATGACTGGTTTCACGCAGGAAGAGGCGCGGACCGATTCGTCGATTGGCCTCAAGCTCTGGATGAATTGTGAAGATCGCGATTGCGTCGTGAACGATCTTCGTGCGGGACGGACGGTCGCCGGCCATGAGTATCCGTTTCGGAGAAAGGACGATACGACCTTCATGGGCTCGTTTTCCGCACGGGGCATCCTGCTGGGCGGCGATCAGTGTATCCTATCCTGTATAGAGGACATCACCGAGCGCCAGCAGGTGGAGGCCGCCCTGCGCGAGAGCGAGATGCGCTTCCGGTTTCTCGTGGATCATTCGCATGATCTGATATGGACCCTCGAGTCCAATAGCGACTTGTCCTATGTGTCACCTTCGTGGAAGGCGAGACTCGGCTATGATCCATCAGCTGTTGTGGGCAGGCCGTTCCAGGGGTTTGTGCATCCCGAAGATGTCGCCGCGTGCGAATATTATGCGTCGAGGGTTATTGAGGCCCACAGCGCCTTGCCAGGACCTGAATACCGGGTCAGGCACGCCGACGGAAGCTGGCGATGGTACGAAGCGAGCATGACGCCCGCCTATGCCGAAGACGGCTCGTTCCTGTATTTCGTTGGCGTTTCACGGGACGTCACCGAGCGCAAGCAAGCGGAACAGGCGTTGAGGGAAAGCGAAAGCCGGTTGCAGAAGATATTCGATATCCTGCCCATCGGTTTGTGGTTTGCTGACAAGACCGGCAAGCTTCTGCGTGGCAATGCCGCCGGCGTGAAGATCTGGGGCGCGGAACCCCGCGTGGACCCATCCGAATACGGTGTATTCAAGGCGCGACGCCTGCCTTCCGGCGAGGAGATCGCCCCCGACGACTGGGCGCTCGCCCACACCATCCGCGAAGGAACGAGCATCCTCGATGAATTGTTGGAGATCGACGCCTTCGACGGCCGGAAAAAGATCATTCTTAATTCCACCGCCCC
>CAYRKB010000198.1:0-5444 GCA_964424705.1 uncultured Victivallales bacterium | reverse complement strand
GCCCACCCCCCCGATGGCCTTCTGGTGGGAGGCGCCGGACAGCTCGCGCGTCATCGTCTGCCGGGAAACCACGTGGTACAATGGCGTGTTCTCGCCCGGCGAGATCGTGCCCGCCTTGCTTGGCTTCTGCAAAAGCACGGGCTTGCGCTTTTGGATGTACGTCTACGGCGTGGGCGACCACGGCGGCGGCCCGACGCGCCGGGACCTCGAGCGCGCCACGGAAATGGCCACCTGGCCGGTCTTCCCGACGATCACGCTCTGCGCGTCGAGCAGGTTTTATGAAGCGCTGGAAAAGGCCGGCGACCGGCTGCCGGTCGTCAAGGGAGAGCTCAACTTCGAACTTACCGGGTGCTACACATCGCAGACTCTCATCAAACGGTCCGTGCGCCTCGGCGAGAACCAGCTTTTCGACGCGGAAACCTCGGCCGCGCTGGCCTGGGCGGCGCTGGGGATGAATTACCCGGCCGCGTCGCTGCGGGAAAGCTGGCGCAAGTCGCTCTTCAACCACTTTCACGACATCCTCCCCGGATCGTGCGTCCACGACAGCCGCACCTATACCCACGGCCTCTTCCAGGAAATCGTGGCCGCGGCCGGCATGGCCGAGACAATCGCTCTCCGCGGCATCGCGGGCGAAGTCGATACCTCCCACGCTGCCGAAGAGCTGAAGCCCGTCCCTTCGAGCTTCATGCGCTCCGCGCTGGGCGCCGGGATTGGGTACGGCTCGGGCGAGGGACGCGCCTCAAGCGCGGAGCAGAGCGCGGGACAGGGGCCGCGGCCCTTCGTTATTTTCAATACCCTCGCCCACGAGCGGGCGGGCGTGGCCACGGTGCAGGTGTGGGACAGCCCTCCCCCCGGCGAGACGCGCAAGCTCACGGATTACACATTTTCGGTGCTCCTGCCCTCGGGCAAGACCGTCCCCGCCCAGCGGGTCGGATCCGGCTCGTTCTGGTTCCATGACTTCGTGACCCTCGCCTTCCCCGTCGAGGCGCTGCCCGGCTTCGGCTACGCATCCTATGTGATCAAGGAAGAGTCGACACCCGCCGGCAAGGCGATCGCGAGCGGCGACTGCGTCATGGAGAACGAGCTGGTTCGAGTCAAGATCGACACCCGCACCGGCCTCATCAGCAGCCTGACAGAGAAAGCCTCGGGCACAGACGTGATTGACCCCGCCCGCCAGGCCGGCGTGCTTGAGGTCGCCACGGAGCGGCCGCACGAGGCGAGCGCATGGTCCATCGACAAGACGCTCAAGATGGAAATGATGGAGATCGTCAGCGCGCGGGTGACGCAGAACGGCCCGCACCTGGCGCGGCTGGACGTGGCGTGCCGCATCCGCGAGTCGTCGTTCACGTTGCAGTATGAACTCCGCGCCAACGATCCGTGCCTCTACATCTCACTCGATGGCACATGGCTCGAGCGCGGCACGGCGCAGACCGGCGTGCCGAACCTCAGCATCGCGATTCCGCTGGCCCTGAAGGGCGCGGCGGCGAGTTATGAAATTCCGTTTGGCGGCATTGACCGCAAGCAGAACTCAGGCGAAGAAGTACCCGCCAACCGCTGGGCGGCGGTCACCGGCCTGGCCGGCCAGAAGAAAGCGGGCTGCCTGCTGCTCAACGACAGCAAGCACGGCCACTCGCTCGACGGGAACACGCTGCGGCTGCGCCTGATCCGCAGCACCTACGAGCCGGACACGCTGCCGGAGATCGGGCGGCACCGGGTACGCATGGGGCTGGTCCCGTTCGCCGGACGCATCTCCACCGCGGACGCCACGCGGATCGGCGCCGATTTCAACCAGCCGTTGAAGCCGGTCGGGACCGACGTCCACAAAGGCGCCCTCCCCGCCGCCGGGGCGTTCCTGTCGCTGGAGCCGGCCAACATCGCCTTCTCGGCCCTGAAGAAGACCGAGGACGGCGATGCGCTGCTCCTGCGCGTTTTTGAGACGCAAGGGAAGGCGACCACGGCCCGGATCACGGTGAACGACAAACTCCTGGGCGCACTGCTCGGGGCGGCCGAGGTTGACGTGCTCGAAAGGCCGGTCGCAGGGAGCGGCCTGAAGGTGAAAGGCAACACGGTGTCGCTGCCTGTCCCCGCTTACGGCCTCGCGGCCGTGACGCTGGAGATAACACCGGCACGGCGAGCGTTGCGCGCATAGGCCTGGCAGGTGCAGGCATGACGGCCGGCCGTTATCAGCCTCGGTTCAGTAGAGCGATGGCGCCTTCAGGAACCCGACAATGGCGCTCATGATCGATTGGAATGCCGGCCCGATCATGAATACAAAACTCAGAACCAGCACGGTCAGGTAGAGCACGCGCTGGTTGCCTGTCTCGAACATGATGAGGAAGAGCAGCCCGCCAGCAAGGATCAAGGCGGAGGCACAGCAGACCCAGTTCATCCGGCTCGTGCTGTCGAAATAGTGATACTGCTGGGCCCTGAAGTCCGCATTGATTTGCCCCAGTTTATCGCTCAGCTCGGGCGATCGCGCCTGCTGGGGTTTCTGCGGAAGTTGCGGCGGCTGATAGTTGTCCCGCTGCCTCTTTACGTATTCGGCGTAGTTGGAGCGGTACAGGTCCAGCATTTCCCGATAGTGATCCATCTGGAGTTCATAGTTTTTCGTCTGGACCTCGTATTCCGCCACCCGCACCGGATAGGATTCCTTCATCTCCCGCAGGTTCTCCTCGGATCGGACGTTCTCTGCGGAGAAGCGGATTGTGTTCAGCTTCAACACCTCTGATCTCAAGTAGTAGGTCGCACTCAGCGTAATCATGAATGCCGCGATTGTCACCGCCTTGACCCACGTCAGGATTGTGCTCATAGTCGTCCCTCTCTTCAAGTAGCGATCCGTCTTCTTCAACGCAAAAGCGCGGGCCTCCCCGTGCCGCAAATACACCTGCGAAGAATTCACGGCAGCCGGGCCACGCGGCTCAGGGCGCCCAGCGCGCATAGAATCCGCTCGGCAGCACGCAGCGGCTCTTTCCGTTTTCCACGACCATGGTTCCCGCCTGGATCCCCCCGCCGTGCCGGGCAGTCCAGGGCAGAAGAAGGTTCTTCATCAGCGGTGGGGAAAATCCGAGCGTGTGGCAGGTAAACAGCGCGAACGCAGGCTCCGGCGCGGCAAGCTGCCGGAGCAGTTCCATCAGAGGAAGGAGGTGCTCTTCCAGGATCCACTTCTCCCCTTTCGGGCCTTTGCCGTAACTGGGAGGGTCGAGGATGATCCCGTCATACTTGCGACCGCGCCGCACCTCGCGGGCGACAAACTTTGTCACGTCGTCCGTGATCCAGCGGATGGGAGCCGCACCCAGCCCACTGGCCTCGGCGTTGCGGCGGGCCCAGTCGTTGATGTCGTGCACCGCGTCGACATGGCACACCTCTGCGCCGGCCGCGGCGCAGACCAGACTCATGGCGCCCGTGTAGGCGAAGAGGTTCAGCACCCGGCAGGGCTTCGTGGGGCTCGCGGCAATTCTTTCCCGCACCCAGTCCCAGTGGCAGGAATGCTCGGGAAAGAGCCCGACGTGCCCGAACCCCGTCGGCTTGATAAGAAAGCGAAACTCGTCCCACGCGATGCTCCAGCTTTCCGGCAACGCCCCGCGCCGCTCCCACTCCCCTCCCCCCGCGGAGCTGCGATGGTACACTGCGACGGCCTGGGCCCACAGGTCAGGGCGCTCTCGAGACCACAGGGCCACCGGCGAGGGCCGGTCCAGCACATACTTGCCGAAACGCTCAAGCCTGCACTCGCTGCCCGAATCGAGGCACTCATATTCCGCAGTCCTGCGTGCCGCCAAGTCCATATTCACCTCCCGCCTGCATCACCCGCGCGAAATCGCCGGACTCCCCTCGCGACCGGTCGCCTTGGGCCAGTATTCGCGAAACACAAACCATTGGTCCGGATACCTTCCGATCATATCCTCCAGCGCAGCGACAATGCGCGCATGAATTTCTTCTTCGGACTGCGCCTCGCCCGGCATGATGGGCGGGTACAGATGAAGGACCAGCGAGTCATCCTCGCGCCGCCGCACAAATCCCGGCAGCACCGCCGCCCGCATGCGATGGGCGAGATAGGCGGGGCCGCGCGGCATCTGCGCCGGCTTACCGAAGAAGAGACTTGGATCGTTGCGCGTGGAAAAGTCGCGGTCGGCAAGCAGCCCGACAAACTCGCCACGGCGCAGGGCGCGCATCAGGCCCATCGCCGAGTTGCCGAGGAACGAGACGTCGAAGCCGCGCCTCGCACGCTGTGCCTGAAACAGGCGGTTCACCTTCTCAAAGCGCTGCGGCAGGACCACCGTATGGATCTTGTAGCCAAGCGCCGGGATCACAGCCCCCGCCATTTCCCAGTTGCCGAAATGTGCGCTGACGGCAATCACGCCCCGCCCCGCGGTCGCGGCCTGCTGGATGAATTCGGGGTGCTCGATTGCCACGACGGTGCCCACGTCAACGGACCGCAGCTCCGCGTAGCGAAAGAAGTCTGTCAGGTACTTTCCGAAGAAGGCGAACGTCGACCTCGTGAGCCGGCGCACTTCCGCGCGCGTCGGCGCCTGTCCGCGCGCGGCGAGGATCTGCTCGACGTTCTTCATCACCGCGCCACGGCCACGGTGGTCGAATGCGTAGAAGAAGGCCGAAAGCCAGACCGCGATACGATAGGTCACGCGCAGCGGAAAGGCGCGGCTGAGCCACGCAGCGATTCGGTAGCAGTAGTAGAGAGCCACGCCCACCCCGTGCCAGCTCGCGCCCCGCAACGTACGGACACAGAATTCAGACTAGAACACCCAGCGAAAGCCCAGGTCCAGCGTCACGTCCGAGTTGCTGGCCTTCCCCTTGCCGTCAGCTGTATGCTCGTAGTCGTAGTACTCTTCCGACGCCCAGAGATAGTTGACAGAGAACGCGGTGGTCCACCTGTCCGTGAAGTGGTACTTCAGCCCGACCGTGCCGGCCAGGTTGCCCGCCGTGCCGTATCCGGGGCCGGATGCGCTCAGGAGTCCGGCACGCGCCCCGACAAAAGGCATCAGCGCATAACCCTCGGACAAATCGCACTCGCCAAATACGCCGATCCCGTTGATCCGGTCCATATTCCTCGGCATGTCGCGGTCCGTGGTCACAAGATAGCCATAGCCGCCTACGGTCACCCGCTCATTCAGCGGCGCGCCGAGCCCGATCAAAGCGCCCACCCTTGACTCCTCGCTCTGCGTCGGGTCGATGATCGCCTGCAGGCGCGCCTCCATCTCCGCCCTCGCCTGCTGCATGCCAAGACACAACGCACCTGCCGCCACCCACTTCACAAAACGATTCATGTCACAACCCCTTTCCATACGACCACTTTACATACCGACGCGCACATCATAGCAGCCTTCGCCCCCGAGTCAACACGCGCAAGACCAGTTGTTGATAAGAAACTGCTTTTCTGGGCGCTTCTGGGTTTGTGTGGGGATTTTGTGCTGGCCCGGACGTGATTTGAG
>CAYRKB010000197.1:0-5470 GCA_964424705.1 uncultured Victivallales bacterium | reverse complement strand
GGCCGATGTCCTGCCGCACCAGCACCTGGTTGATGCCCGGCATCTCGTACTCGATGGGCTCTTCCGCCGTGAGAATGCGCTGGTCAATCGTGTTGAGCTCGTGCAGGAACGAATAGAGCGACGTGGATTTGCCCGAGCCCGTCGGCCCGGTCACCAGGACAATCCCGTTCGGGCGGCGAATCACCTTCCGGATGATTTCGGAATCGCGCGGCCCCAGCCCCAGCTGCGGGAGGCTGATGAACTGGCCGCGGCCCTGCAGCAGGCGCAGGCTGACGCTCTCGCCATACACGGTCGGCATCGTCGAGACGCGGATATCGATATCGCGCCCCTGCACGCGCAGCCCGATGCGGCCATCCATCGGCAGGCGCCGCTCGGCAATGTCCAGATTCGCCATGACCTTGATGCGCGAGATGATCGCCGCCTGGAAGCGGTTGAGGTGCGGCGGCAGCGGAGTCTGGTGCAGCACGCCGTCGATCCGGTACCGGACGCGCAGCGAGTCTTCCATCGGCTCAAGATGAATATCCGTCGCGCCCTGCTGGCAGGCCTCCCAGATTACCTGGTTGACGAACTTGACGATCGAGGCTTCCTGATCCAGCGCGCTGACGTCGAGCTTGCCGATGTCAACTTCCGGCTCCAGCTCGAACCGGTCGTCCTGCATCATGCGGTCCACGGTCTCGGCGCCGACGCCGTAGAAAGCCCGCGACGCCTTCGCGATGTCGGCGGACGGGCTCAGCGTCAGCTTCACGCGCATGCCGGCCGCCAGCCGCAGGGTGTCAAGCAGCGACGTGTTCAGCGGGTCGCTCACGGCGACGGTGAGCGCGCCTGCGTCCAGGGCGACGGGCATGACGTTGTACTGGAAGACCGCCTTCGTCGGAAGCTTGTCGAGCACCTCGCGCTCAACCGCAATCCCGGCAAGGCGCAAGAACGGGATGTTCAACACCTTCGCCAGGCTTTCCAGAAAATCCTCTTCCCGCGCAAAGCCCTCTCGCGTCACAACCTTCGTTATGCCGTCGCTGCTCTTGCGGACCTGGTTCAGCAGGTCTTCGATCTGGGCTTCCTGAAACAGCTCGGTTCTTCTCAGAAGCCCCGCCACAAAAGATGATGATGCCGCTGTCATGCTTGTTCCGGCCGTTCGGATGATCCCAACTCTTACAACCCGCAGTGTACCGTCAAAACACCCGCCATCCAACCGAATTCTTGCCTTCAGTCCTCAATCCACAAATCAAATCCGCTGCGCGGCGCCGCCGCGCACAAGGCCTTCTGCGCGCCCCCCTCGTCCTCCGATGCCGGCTCGCGGGCTTCCGGCCCCGGAGCCCCGCGGCTCTTCCCGCCCCCCTCGGCCTGCGCCGCAATCCACTGCGCATAGGCCCGCTGATCCCGCGTCTTGCCGCCCGCGGCCCACATGGATTGCCGCGCGATCCCCATCAGGATCCGTACATCATCCACCGTCAGCGTCCCGCGGGAAAGGATGCGGCGGATCCCGTACATCATGTGATCGGCCTTGTCGCTTGCCATGAACCCGATATGCAGCAGCGCCTCCCGCCACATCGCAAACATGCGCTCGCGCAGCCCGGAGGGCGATTCCTCCGACTTCTCCACCGGCGGCTCGTACGTCTCCGTGGCCAGAAACAGCTCGTAGCAGCAGATCAGCACCGCCTGGGCCACATTGAGGGAGGAGTACCCCGGGTGGCTGGGGATCTGGATGATCTGCGTGCAGATCGCCAGCTCCTCGTTGCTCAGCCCCTTGTCCTCGCGCCCGAAAACCATGGCCACATGGCCGTAGCGCGTCACCTCGAGCGCCTTCGGCGCCCACTCGCGCGGGCTGCGGGCATGCTGGCGGTACAGGCCCGCGCGCACGGTCGTGCCCATGACCAGGCCGCAGTCCGCCACCGCCTCCGCAAGCGTGGCGCATTCGGCGCGGCTGTCCAGGAGGCCCGTGGCGTGGCACGCCATCATCCGCGCCTCGTCCATGTCCAGCTTGCGCGGCGCAACAAGCGTCAGCCGGGACAGGCCCATGTTCGCCATGGCGCGGCATACGGAGCCCACGTTGCCCCCATACATCGGCCCCACCATCACGACGCGTATGCTGTCCAGATTCATGCTCCGCCTTTTTGCTACCTTCCGCGAAAGGGTGATGCTATAAGAGCGCAACGGAAAAGTAAACGGCTTGAAAGGAGAAAAGCCATGGATGAACTTCTGAAACTGCTGAAGCGTAACGCGCTTGAATCGGCAAAGAACCTCGCGAAGATGCTCAACCTCACAGAAAAAGAGGTCAAGGCGAAGATCGCGGACTACGAAGCGCGCGGCATCATTCGCGGCTACCAGGCCATCGTGAATGAGGACCGGCTCAACCTCGACAGCGTCAGCGCCGTGATTGAAGTCAAAATCACCCCGGAGCGCGACGGCGGCTTCGACCGGGTCGCTGCGCTGCTGAGCCGGTTTCCCGAGGTGCAGTCGCTCTTTCTCATGTCGGGCACCTACGACCTGCTCGTGTTCGTCAGCGGAAGCAACCTGCGGCAGGTCGCTTCGTTCGTCAGCGAGAAGCTCGCAACGCTGGACGGCGTGCTTTCTACCTCAACGCATTTCATGCTAAAGACCTACAAAGATCAGGGCGTCCTGATGGAAGTGGAGAAAGAGAATGAGCGGCTCCAAGTCTCGGCGTAGCCACGTCGCCGCCCACCTGCGGGACGTTCCCCGCTCGGGCATTCGCGACTTCTTTGACATCGTCAGCTCGCGCAAGGACGTGATCAGCCTGGGCATCGGCGAGCCGGATTTTGTCACGCCCTGGCATATCCGCGAAGCCTCGATTTTCGCACTGGACCGCGGCGCCACGGGCTACACCGCCAACCTCGGCCTGCTGGAGCTGCGCGAGGAGATCGCCGCCTACGTGCAGCGCTCTTACCAGGCAACCTACGACGCGCGCACCGAGATTCTTGTCGCCGTCGGCGTAAGCGAGGCGCTCGATCTCGCGATCCGCGCGGTGGTGGAGCCCGGCGACGAGGTCCTCTATCATGAGCCCTGCTACGTGTCGTATGGACCCGTCGTGACCTTCGCGCACGGTAAGCCTGTTCCTGTGCCCACGCGCATGAAGGACGACTTCCGCCTCACCCGCGCCATGCTGGAGAAACATGTCACGCCGCGGTCGCGCGTGCTGCTCCTGAACTTTCCCACAAATCCCACGGGGGCGGTCAGCACCCGCGCCGACGTGCAGGGGCTCGCACAGTTCGCCGTCGAGCACGACCTCATCGTCATCACCGACGAGATCTATTCCGAGCTGAGCTACGGCGTGGAGCGGCCGAGCATCGCGGCGGAGCCGGGCATGAAGGAGCGCACGATCTTCCTCAACGGGTTCTCCAAAGCCTGGGCTATGACGGGCTTTCGCATCGGCTTCGCCTGCGCGCCGCCGGAGCTGACGGAGGCCATGATGAAAATTCACCAGTACACGATGCTGTGCGCCCCGATCCTCGCGCAGAAGGCGGCCATCGAGGCGCTGCGCAACGGCGACCGGGACGTGGAAGAGATGCGCGGCGAATACGAAAAACGGCGCAACTTCATCCATGCGGCGCTGAACGAGATGGGGCTGCCGTGCTTCTGGCCCCAGGGCGCCTTCTACGCGTTTCCCCACATCGGCGGCTGCGGGCTGAAGTCGAAAGACTTTGCGCTGCGCCTGCTCGACGAACAAAACGTTGCCTGCGTGCCCGGCTCCGCATTCGGCGCAAGCGGCGAAGGGTTCCTGCGCTGCTCCTATGCCACGAAAATGGAAGCCATCAAGACGGCCATGCTGCGCATGGACAAGTTCGTACGCAAGCTGAAGAAATAGGCGGGCGCGCTAGAACACGTCGGCAAAGGCCGCCGCGATGACCTGGTTGCCCAGGTCGGTCGGGTGGAGCCCGTCGTCTCCCAGGTATAACTCAGGGGCGCTGCTGAATTCCTGCTCGAGGTCCACCAGCGCAGCGCCCTGCGCGGCCGCCAGTTCGCGAATTCGCTCGTTCAGTGCCTTGACAGCGCCGCCCCATAACTCATGGCCGCGTATCATCGGCGTGAGAGTGGTCAGCACCGGCACCGTCTTGTTCGCCCGGGCGGCCTCAAGGATGAGGCTCAAAGCATCGAGCACGGTATCATCGTCATAGCCTTGGATCAGATCGTTCGCGCCGTAGAGAATTATCAGGACCGCCGGCTTGCGCTCCCGCAGGACCCCTTCGGCGCGCTCCGCCCCCGTCGTGGACCGTTCCCCACCGCGGCCCTCGTTGATCACCGTCTTGCCGACTAGAGCTCCCAGCTGCGCGGGGTATGGAACGCTCTCCGCAGAGCCCTCCGTAATGCTATCGCCAATACACACCACGACATTCGTGTCGTTGTCGCCGATATCGCTTAGGTCCAACCCTTTTTTTATGTCAGCGTTGTTGTTGCTGTCACTGTGGTTGCACCCGGCGACCAGAAAGGCCGCCACCGTCGCGAGCATCCATCCGCCTCCTCTGGTCATACGTCGGCTCCCCATTCCTGCTTCGCCTTGATCACGCGTCAAAACACCTGGTGGCGCTCTACGATATGCCCGCAGTAGATGCACGCCGTGCGGCCTTCCTGGAGCGTGCGTCCGCAGCGTGTGCAAAGGTCGGCCACTTTAGGCCGGCCGCGCCGGGATTCCGTGATCCGCATCACCTCATCCGCCAGCGCCTCGTCGCTGAGCGACAGCGCCTTCTTGAGAAGCGACCACATCGCCTCCGAAATCGCCTGCTGCTTCTGCAGCTGCTTCTTGAGCCACGCCAGCTCCTGCTGGTTGATCTTGGCGGTCGTCATCGCCTCAACCGCCTGCTCCGCCAGCTTTTCGTGTCTCCGGGCCGCCATGTGTTTCCCGTTCCCCTCCGCCCCACCCCTGCCGCTTCGTTCAGCCCGGCTTCTTACACCTTGTGCTGAAAGACAAAATGCTCGCGGATGTAAGCAATCGATTCATCCAGGGAGGGAAGAATCTTGGTGCAAAACCGCACCATCCACGGGCTGCAATCCTTGAAGCTGAACGGGGAGAAGGCCACCACGAACTTGCCGAGATCGTGTGCGGCAAAGAAAACCTCCATCGAGGTCCCGATCGAGTTCTTGCTGTAGTTGACGAGCACAATGTCCGCGTCGCGCACGTCCTGCATGTCAAACTCCACGATCTCGTTCGCGCTGTCCACCTCGCGGTCCTTGAAGTTCCGCCGCATGGGATCAAGGAGCGTGAAATCCTTGCGTAATTTTCTGGTGGCGGCGCCGCGCCACGCCCGGGCCACGCCGTCCACTTCATCCATGATCGGCCCGCACAGGTAGATCTTCTTCTTCGCAGCGCTCATCGTCCGGGCTCCTTCTTCGCAGCGCTTCTGCGCCTCGCCTTGTGACTTCGCAGGACTATAGACGTTTCCAGCCTGGCGTGCAGCTACATAGTGGGCGCATGTGAGTTCCGGGGAGTTGTCCGTTCAGGCGCGTTTCTTTATCTCCG
>CAYRKB010000196.1:0-5577 GCA_964424705.1 uncultured Victivallales bacterium | reverse complement strand
CCATCCTGCGCGGCCTGAAGGAGCGGTTCGAGGTGCACCACGGCGTGCGCATCCAGGACGCGGCGCTGGTCTCCGCGGCAGTGCTCGCCGACCGCTACATCAGCGACCGGTTCCTGCCGGACAAGGCGATCGATCTGATGGACGAAGCCTGCGCTTCGATCCGCACGGAGATTGACTCGATGCCCGCCGAGCTGGATGAGATCACGCGCAAAGTCATGCGCATGGAGATCGAAGAGACGGCTCTGCGCAAGGAGAAGGATGCGGCCAGCCTGGAGCGCCTGGCCGCGCTGCGCAAGGAACTCGCCGACTTGCGCGCGCAGGGCGACGCGATGCGTGCCCGGTGGCGGGCCGAAAAGGAGTCCATCGGAAAAGTGCGCGAGGTGCGCGAGAAGCTTGAGCAGACGCGGCGCGAGGGAGAGCAGGCGGAGCGCGCCTATGATCTGGAGCGCCTGGCGCAGCTGCGCCACGGCGTCATTCCCGGCCTGGAGCAGAAGCTCGCCGCGGCGGAGGCGCAGATCAGGGAGCGCGGCGGGACGCCGCTCGTGCGCGAGGAGGTCTCGGAAGAGGAAATCGCCGACGTCGTGTCGCGCTGGACGGGCATCCCTCTGAGCCGCCTGCTGGAAAGCGAGCGCGAGAAGCTGCTGAAGCTGGAAGCGCTGCTGCACGAGCGCGTGATCGGCCAGGAGGACGCCGTGCGGGCCGTTGCCGACGCCGTGCTGCGCGCGCGCGCCGGGATCCAGAACCCCGCGCGGCCGACGGGGTCGTTCCTTTTTCTGGGCCCGACAGGCGTGGGCAAGACCGAGCTGGCGCGCACGCTGGCGGCAACGCTGTTCGACACCGAAGACAACCTTGTGCGCGTCGACATGAGCGAGTACATGGAGAAGCACGCCGTCTCACGCCTGATCGGCGCTCCTCCCGGCTACGTCGGGTACGAAGAGGGCGGGCAGCTGACGGAGGCCGTGCGCCGCAAGCCGTACAGCGTGGTGCTGCTGGACGAGATCGAAAAGGCCCACCACGACGTATTCAACGTGCTGCTTCAGATCCTGGACGACGGTCGGCTGACGGATTCGCGGGGCCGCACGGTGAATTTCAAGAACACGATCATCATCATGACCAGCAACATCGGGTCGCCGCACCTGATGGAGGGGATCGACGCGCAGGGCGGCATCCCCGAAGGCACGCGGCGGCTGGTCATGGACGAGCTGCGGCACAGCTTCCGTCCGGAGTTTCTGAACCGCATCGACGATGTCGTGCTGTTCAAGCCGCTGCGCCGCGAGGAAATCGTTCAGATTGTGCAGCTGCAGCTCGAGAATCTGCGCAAACGCCTCGTGCAGCAGCGGCTCACGCTCGACATCACGGCCAAGGCCGCCGAGTGGGTGGCCGGGCAGGCCTACGACCCGGTCTACGGCGCGCGGCCGCTCAAGAGGTTCCTGCAGCAGCACCTCGAGACGCCGGTGGCCCGCCGCATTATCGCGGGCGACATCCGCGAGGGCGACACCGTCCGGATCGAGCTGAAGGACGGACAGCTTGCCATCGACGCCCGTGCGCCGCGCGGAACGAAGCGCGCGGATCAAACCCCTTGATTCCGCAATCTCATCGCGGATACAGTGCACCCCGCGCGCCGCTGCCATCGCTGCGGCGCGCTCGGGAAGGGGGCGGACCGTGACCCATGCGGGGATGAGGAAACTGTTGCTCGTCGACGACAGCGACTTCATGTCGTTCTGCTTTGCCGAGTACCTCACGGCGCAGGGATTCCGGGTGGAAACCGCCCTTTCCGTGCGCGCGGCCGTGCGCAAGCTGCGGACCTTCAACCCCGACCTTATCGTGCTGGAGATAGGCATTGGCGAGATCGAGGGCGTCGGATTTCTCAGGCGGCTGCCCGGGCGGGACGGGAATCTCATGTGGCCTGTCATTGTGCACACGCTGCGCCCCGAAATGGAGGAATTCTGCCGCAGCATCGGCGTGGCGGATTTTGTTCTCAAGACAGGCCACGGCGAGGTGCTGCTGGAAGCCATCCGGTCGGCCGTTGCGCAGCGAGTCGTCGCGGCGGAGCAGGAGGCGGGGCCGGCGCCTGCGCCTGCGCCGGCGCGGGGACTGGTTCTGCTCGGCGAGGATGACGCCGCGCTGGCAGATAGCCTCGTGCGGGCTTTCGCGCAGAGCGGCTTCGCCGTGACGGTCGCGGCGACCGGCCCGGCGCTTTTCGAGGAGGCGCAGGGAGCGCTGCCGGTTGCGATTGTGGTCAAGGAGGTGCTGTCGGGGATGAACGGCCGCCTGGTGGCAGCCCGGCTGGCCGCCACCGAGCGGCTGCGCAGAGTCCCCGTGGTTCTCTACGACGACTCGCACGAGCTCGATGACGCCGTCGGCTGGCAGAAGGTGTCGCGCAACGTGAAGTCCGTGCTCTTCACGCGCGAGCCCGCGCTGCTGATAGACGCCGTCGAGAAGAGCGCGCACCTGAAAGCCGGCTGAAAAAAGTTTCGGCGTGCAACGCGGCATGGTCGATGGTAGCATGCCGCCGTTATGTCGGTTCGAATCATTGGCGACCACCCGCTGGCAAAGAACGCGCAGGGAAACCTGGTTTCGCGCATCGGGACTCTGTTCTTGCGCCGCAAAGACCTTGTGACGCTGCGCGGCATACACGCCACGCAGCGCATCGAATACACCGCCTTCCTGAACGAGGAACGCAAGGCCCTGCTGCTCCCGCCTCTCACGACGGAGGAGGAGGTGGAGGAATGGAGCAACTCCGTGGACCTCATCATGGAGACCGATTCCATCCTGATCCGCCCCGACCCGCAGAACATGGCGTTCGCGTTCGAGGCGGACGAAATCCTCCAGGAGCTGGTTTCCAAGCAGCGCGTGCTGTTTGTGATCGCCATTGATGACAGCGTGCGCCAGGCCGTCCGCCGGCGCGGCGAATACTGGCGCATTGCGGCCCTGCCCAAGTCGCCGGACGAGATGAAGGAGATGATCCGCCGCTCGCGCATCGAGATCCAGGAGGGGCCGATCTACCATTACAACATGATCACGGGGACCCGCCTCGTGACCCTCGGGGCGTTCCGGCAGCTTGCCGACCTGGAGGACGCGGCCCTTGCCCGCCAGCTTCAGGAAATCCGCGATCACGCGCTGCGCAAGAACCGGCGCACCTACCCCGAGGTCGATTTCTTCATGACGAAGGGAGCGTTCGGGGCGGCGGATCTCTCCCCCCACGCATTTTTGGAGCTCGTGCCCGACGAGCTCCGCCGGGTGTACGCAGCGCTGCTGGCCCGGTTCCAGGATGCGGTGCCGGCCGAGTTTCGCGCGGGCGAGCTCGACAACGCGGAGTGGCGGAACCGGATGTTCGCGGCCCTGATCCGGCGCAAGTCGGAAAGTGTGGCCGAGGAAGTCCTGCAGGGCCTGAGCCCGGAGTTCTTTCTACAGATCCAGTGGCTCCCCGCGGGGCGCATAGAAGACGGCGAACTGATGTTCGACACCGTCTTCGAGGAGCTGGAGAAGCGGCCCGATGATCCCGAGCTGTGCGCGTTGTGCGATCTGAACGGAAAAGCTTTCTTCTTCAACTTCATCCGGGAGTTCGGAAACGTTGAGTTCGTGAATATCGGGCGGATCGTCACCTCCCTGACCATGCGCAGCTCCGCGCAGGGGCGCCGCGACGTGTATATCGCGGAGATCAAGCTGGAAGGGGTGGATCGGCCCGTGGTGCGCATCATTCGCATGCAGAAGTGGGGGATCCGCGAGCGGCTTGGCGAGAACAAGGACATGCTGCGCGCGATCATGGAATCCGAGGAATACACCGAGTATATCCTCGACCGGCGCCTGGGCTGCCGGCAGATGGGCATGAACCTGTCGTTTCGCGTGACCACGGGGCGCATCGGGGAGCGGTATCACGGCTGGCGGCGCGAGTTCGAAGGCCTCATGATCTGGGCGACCTACTTCGAGCGCGACTACGTGAACGGGATTGCCACGGACAAGATCCCTCCCGCGCGGTTTGAAGACCACGACTTTTCCATGCGATTTGCGGCTTTGCTCGGCCGCTCCGCTGCGCCGAATATCATCGTGGGCCGGCTGCATCTGGACGGGCGCGTGCTGTTCGACGACGGGGACGAGGTGCTGCTGATGGATGAGCACGACACGCCGAAGGATATCATCGTGGCGGATCACACCGGCACGTTTGTCGATTTCAAGCAGCCGCTCGCAGCCTTCGCCGAGGGCTACGCTCATCCCTTCAATGTCCGGGCCGCTTACTTGCCGCACCCCCGCGCCTTTGTCGACACCTACCTGGATGCGTTCACCCGGCGCTTTGAGGGCATCCAGCGGGACTACCGGAAGAAGAAGCGCGGGTTCGAGACGCTGTTCAAGCATCAGAAGCGCGACGACGAAGGGTGCTTTGCCTACCGCTGGGAGCGCGTGCTGGAGCGGCTCGATAAGTCCGACGCGCACGCGACCGCGGACGCCATTCGAAGCTGCATTCTCCTGCCTGCCCGCCGGGCAACGGACGTGCCCCTACTCTCCGGGGAGTGAGTCCGGGTCGCCGGCCACGACGCTGAGGCACAGGCCCATGCGGTTGGCTTCCGCGATGATCAGCTCGCGTTCCAGCAGGATGGCGCGGCCGGCCTCCAAGGCGAGCGCCGCGGCGCGGATGGAGCGCAGCACCTTGATGGTGTGGCGCCCGATGACGGGAATGTCAAAGCGCATGTCGTGGCCCGGCTTGGCAACCTTCACCACGACGGCGCCGGCGCCGCCGAGTTTGCCCGCCCGCTTCATCGTTTCGTCGGTGCCCTCAAAGGCCTCCACGGCCAGGATGGTTCCTTCCTTGACGACCACAGTCTGCCCGATATCCAGGCTGCTCGTCAGCTTGGCCGCCCTGAATCCGATCTCGATATCGTGCTGCTCGCCCGCGGAGGGCGCCCGGCTGGATAAGATCCCGGCCTGCGGCATGTGCGCTTCCATAAAGGAGGAGGCCGGAAGCAGCTCGATGCCGATCACGGCAAGCTCTTCCGCCACGGCGCCAAAGATGGTTTCCGCGTTGCGCACGGGCAGGCGCCGCAGGATATCCCGCGCCTTGGCGTCGATCCGGACCCGGAACAGGCTCGTCGGCGTGACCTGTCCGGCCATGACCACGTGGCGCATGCCGCTGTGGCGCAGCGCTTCGATCATTGCGCCGACCTGCCCCAGGTGTACCCATTCGACCCGGTCGACGCACTTCTCGATCACGCGGTCGGTTTCGCCGCGGAAGGCGAGGGCAAAGATGCGGGAGACGCCCTGCATTCTGGCAGACTCCGCCAGCAGGCGCGGATATACGCCCTTTCCGGCGATCAGCGCGATTTCCGGGGGCGTTGCGGCTGTTCTCGCGTTCTGAACCATGGCGCTGCGGATTGCCGACTGTCCTTCGATACTCATGATTGTACGGTTCGCTTATCACGTTCCGGATGGCTTTGTCCGTCTCGCGGGTCGAATCTAGCACAGGTGCCGCGGCGAGCGAAACGTTTTTGCATGGGCAATAGGGCGGGGGCGCATGTGAGTTCCGGGGATCGCCGCCCGGGGGAGATGCGGCGAAGCCCGGAGCGAACGCGGCGGGGTCGCCGC
>CAYRKB010000195.1:0-5588 GCA_964424705.1 uncultured Victivallales bacterium | reverse complement strand
CCTCCGTCGCTCGAGCTACGGATGGCAAGCCATCCTCCGGTCCAATATCGCGCAACAGAGCGAGAGCTCTATATTTCCAGCTAATCCATGCCAAAGGGCGAAGAGCGAAGGATGGTCGAGCCCTTCGAAGCTCAAGGCCGCTTCGGCCGCTGAGCGTAGTAGGGCCGATGCCCGTTTTCGCTCCTCCGTCGCTCGAGCTACGGATGGCAAGCCATCCTCCGGTCCAATATCGCGCAAAAGAGCGAGAGCTGCTCATCCCTGGCAACTCCAGGCACAAGAGCGAAGAGTGAAGGATGGTCGAGCCCTTCGAAGCGCAAGGCCGCCTACCCACTTCATCATTTTTCTCGCGAGATCCCCCTCACGTGAAGGCGGGCGCCGCGCGTAGGAGGGCCGACTCGGCGCCCTATATCCTCCAATCCGAATCCGATCCGAATTTCTACACCGCCTCACCGAAGACCTCCACACCAGCCTCTCCCATCACAACTCCAGCCTTCGCTCGCCGAAGCGGCGAGCTACGGCTCGACGCGCCGGCGGCGATCCCCACACTTCAAAATACACTCCATGGCGCCTCAAAACCTCCATCGCCTTCACCGACCGCGACCAAGCCTTCGCCTTCGAGCGTTACCTGAAATCCGCCTCCAGTCGCGTCTTTGCCAAGAAGCGGCTGTAGATCGTTCATCCTTGGGTCGGCCCGCAAATGATTCTCATTACGAGGGACACCTCGCTCCCCAGTAGTAGCGGAAGTCGGGTTAGTAGCGGAACTTGACAAGACCATTGAGCTAGTTGATGATCAACAAACTATGTCACGAAAGGGGGGAGGCTCAAGATGCCACGCCGCAACTGGGCTCGGTGATGCCTATCAAGAAAAACATGCGGGGTAAACACATACACCGTCATACCGTCGCGCTTTCCATGACGTCCAATACAGGGTTCGCAGGCATAAGAGGAAACGGGAAATGAGAAATCCATGCAAGTAATCCGATGGATGATCGCCGCGCTGCTGGCGGGGACGCGTGCGGCATGGGCGGGCGATACGGGAACGGACCCCGCGCACAAGTTTGCCCGGTGCGAAAACGTCGGCTGGGCGAATACCGGACCGACAAATCACGACGTGACGGTCCACTACTACGAGGGTAGCGGAGGCTGGCTGTCCGGGTATGCATGGGGCGAGAACATCGGCTGGATCGTCATGGGCAGTGCCGGCGGTGGACCCTACGCCAACACCACTAGCAACAACTGGGGGGTGAACCTGGCGGCCAACGGCGATCTCTCCGGCTATGCCTGGGGCGAGAACGTGGGCTGGATCAACTTCGGCGCGTCCCATTGTGACGCGGCGATCAATCCGGCCAACGGCGAGTTCTCCGGTCACGCCTGGGGCGAGAACATCGGGTGGCTGAAGTTCAAGGGCACATCTCCGGATTACGGCGTGCGATCAATGGCCTTCTACAACCAACCGCAGGGCACGCCGAACTGGTGGCTGGACCATTACGGCGTGACGGAGGGGTACGACGCCGGGGACGGCGTACCGGCGCCGGATAAATATGTCATGGACGTTGATCCGACCGTATTGGACAACGGCCTGCGCATCACAGCCATCAGCAACGCGCCGACGGCCAGGATCGTGGCCTTCACGCCCGCCTCGACACGGCGGTACTATACGCTGGCGTGGCGTGAGGACCTGACCGCGGGTGGCTGGAGCAACGTGGCCGGGCAGGTGGCGGTGTCGTACGGGACGGCGGGCGGGAAGACGATGCAGGACACGAACGCGGCGTTACGAGCGTTTTACCGCGTGAACGTGACGGTGGGACCATGACCGAAGACACGACGGCGAGTATGGGGCGAGGTTAACAAGCGGGTATAACAAAAGGGGGGATGCGCGTGAAGGCGAACCGATGGATCATGGCGGTGATGGTGACGACGGGCGTGATGTGGGCGGGCAGCGCAGGGGCTGGCGATTTGAATCCGCCTGGCCCCCCAGGGCCGACGATGAACACGCTGAGCGAACTCCACCAGAAGCTCACGAACACGCTGGCCGAAGCCCAAGCCGCCAACCAGAAGCTCACGAACACGCTGGCCGAAGCCCAAGCCGCCAACCAGAAGCTCACGAATGCCCTTGCGGAATTGCAAGCGACCAGGATGGAGGTTCAGGCCAACCAGCAGCGGTTGGATACCCTCGAGACCCTGCTGAACGCCGACGGCAAGCACGTGACGGTCGGCGACATGGTGCTGATCCCGGCGGGGAGCTTCGTGATGGGGGCGTGCACGAACGTGGGCCAGGAGTCGATCAGTGATGCTGTGCCCCAGCACACGGTGACGGTGAGCGCGTTCTACATGGACAAGTACGAGGTGACGAGCAACCTGTCGGCGCAGGTGTACGCTTGGGCGACGAACAAGGGGTATTCCTTCGGGACGGGTTGTCGCGGCAAAGCCGCGAACCATCCGGTGAGCAGCGTAGACTGGCACGACGCGATCGCCTGGTGCAACGCGCGGAGCCAGCGGGATGGATTCACGCCGTGCTACACTAACGCCAATGGTACGGTATACACCAACGCCGCCGCGAATAGTTTCGCGGGCGGGTGCAACTGGGCGGCGGGGGGCTACCGGTTGCCGACGGAGGCGGAATGGGAGAAGGCGGCGCGGGGCGGGGTGGCGAACCGGCGCTTCCCATGGTACGACGCCAACACGATCCAGCATGCACGGGCGAACTACAGCGCCGCGCCCGCGTCCTTGGCCTATGACACCAGTCCGACGACGGGCTACCATCCCACGTTCACCACGGGGGACACACCGTATACCAGTCCGGTGGGTTCCTTTGCGCCAAACGGGTACGGGCTGTATGACATGGCGGGGAATGTTTTTGAATGGTGCTGGGACTGGTACGCGGCATACGATTCGAGTTCTCCCGCGACCGATCCGCGCGGACCGGCTAGCGGCATGTATCGGGTGCTGCGGGGCGGGTCGTGGCTCAACAACACGAGCAGCGCGCGGGTCGCGAACCGGATCTACGTCAGCCCGGTCTTCGAGTACACCTACATTGGGTTCCGTTGCGCGAGGGGGCTCTGATTCCCTTTGTCCTTTGGCTCTTTTACCCTTTTGGGGCCTGGGGCGAAAGACCCAGAGATTTTTGAATGGCGGAACAAGAGAACATCCTGACGAGACTGCACGACCTGCTTCTGTATGTCGTGCCGGTGTTGGCGTAGTTCCCGCGGGACCACAAGTTCACGCTGGGGGATCGCATTCTGCTGCGTCTGCGAGTATGTGCGCTATGTGGACGACTTCCTGTTCTCCGACGACAAGGCGCAGTTGCGGGTATACCAGCAGGCCATTCGCGACAAACTGCACGAGCATCGCGTGCGCCTAAACGAGCGCAAGTCACGGGTGTCCGGGTGCAGGACGGAGCTGAAGATGAGCCTGGCTCATGAGCCTCCCGTGGGATCACGCATAAAAACGCGCCAACCGCTCTGGAGTGGCCAGAAACGGCAGCGTCGGCCTGTCCAGAACGGCCACGAAGGGTGCGATGAGTTGGGGGTACGGTTCAAACGAGCGCCAGTCCCCCCGACCATCCTTCGCTCTTCGCTCCTCCGTCGCTCGAGCTACGGATGGGCTCTGCCCCTCCGAAGCACCAGGCCGTTTCGGCCGCAGGGCGTAGGAGGGCAAGCCATCTTTCAGGTGAATATCGCGCAACAGAAGCGAGAGCTTTATATTTCCAGCTAATCCATGCCAATGGGCGAAGAGCGAAGGATGGCCGTCGGGCAAGCGATTCCGGCGTCAGCACGGGGGGCGGAACCAAGTCACTCGATCACTGGCGCAGTCCCGGTTGATCGCCCGTCCGCATCGATTGGCCCGTCGAAGACAAACCCCGATCAACAACAAGACATCCGGACCACAATAAACATGTGTCATTTCCCGTTTTAAGCTCAACAACAAGTCACTGCAGTCGGAGGTGCGATATGAGCAGAACTACGATTATCTTTGCGCTGTTACTCGGTGGAGCATTCGCTATCAATGCCCATGCACAGAACCGCCCGCCCCGCCCAGACGGAGGCCAGAACAGGCCGCAGCAGTATTCCATTGAACAAGCCTGCTCGGACCAGGCGCAACTTCACACCATCGCATTCAGCGGGTTGGCCTTCATTACTGGCGATTTTGGTGCTGACACGTTCATCCCGCCCGGCAAGGTCTGCGATTTCTTCGGCTTTCAGTACATGCGCGATATCGATGCCGCGCAAAAGGGCCACAATCCGGTATTCCTCAACCGCGTGGCCGGGAATGTCTTGAAAACCCTTACCGACCAGCAGCGCAAGGTGTTTGAAGCTGCCGCTCGCAAGGAAGCGGAGCAGTTGAACGACCTTGCGAAACGGCGGTGGCCGCTTATCAAGGCGTTCTGCCGGGAGTTGAACCGCGAAATCCCCACCGGTAGCCAAGGACTGAGCAAGGACGCAGTGATCCGGTATGTGGGCGAGTTATTCGCCACCGACGCCGAGTTGAGCTACGCACGGGCGCAACTCTTCGCCCAGACCGCCGCGTCGTTGAGTGCCGACCAGAAGGCGTTTCTCGTCAAGATGAAATTCGGCGACTTCAACACTTGGCCCGAAGTGGACATGGACCAATACAAACTGCCGCGCGGCACGGAGAAGATGGTAAACGTCGCCTACATGACCTACGCCAGCGAGTTCTTCAGTTGGTACGCCGGCAACATCGAAGCCGACACCTACTTCTGTCCCGAACGCCACGGCACGTACTTCGGCGGATTCTACATGAAAGACATGCCTGCCATGGGCAAACGTGACTTCGACATCAGCACCTCCCTCACTGGCGACAGCGGTCAGAGGTTCCTCGAACTCCTTACCGCCGACCAGCGACAACTCATTACCGCCATCCCAGATGTGCAACGCCAGGCGTTGAGGGAAGTCGTCGAAGTCCGCCGCGCCATCGCCACTGAACTCCGCAAGCCGCTGACCGGCGGTGTGGCCGACAAAGCGAAGGTTCTCACGCTGGGCCGCCGGTATGGCGAACTCGACGGTGAAATGTCGTGGTACTACGCTACGGAGTTCGCAAAGGTAAACCGGACGCTGACCGACAAACAACGGATCGAGTTGATGAAGCTGCGCAACCTCGTTGGCTACACCAGCGCCCCCGCCTACATCTACTCTACCCCCGTCCGCGATGCCGTCGAGTTGACGGACATCGATTTCTTCTTCAAGAGGCCCGGCCAATGAGCATGAGAGGCCAGCTTTCGATACTGTGCCTGGCCTCTTGCCAAAGGGCGAAGAGCGAAGGATGGTCGAGCCCTTCGAAGCTCAAGGCCGCTTCGGCCGCCGAGCGTAGAAGGGCCGACTGCTGCGATGCTCCTCCGTAGCTCGGCCCGCCGTCACGCCTGGGATGTCTGTCACTTGTGATCGGATGCGGGGCCGAGCGCAGGAGGGGCAGGTCAGTTTTCAGACCCGTATCGCGCACGGAATCCGAGCGTCGACTGGTCGATCCACCTTTTACAACAGGGCGAAGAGCCGACAATAACGGGCTCACTTCTTGACTGTGAACGCCGGCGTGAAAATGTAGTTTTTCTGGCGGTTTGAAAATGCAGTAAA
>CAYRKB010000194.1:0-5644 GCA_964424705.1 uncultured Victivallales bacterium | reverse complement strand
GGCCTATCCCCGCGAGGTGTGGCAGACGATCTACAGCTCGAACGACCAGTGGGAGCACAACTGCAACGCGCCAGTCTTCGGCATCACCCGCGCGCAGGGCACGCTCTGCGGGCTGGTGGCGGCCGGAGACGAGGACGCGCAACTCGTCTGCCGTCGGCATTGGGAGGAGGCGCAGGCCAACAGCGTTCACCCCTACCTGGTGTGGCGCTGGGCGCAGGAGGACGACGCCATCGCCGGGCCGCGCCGGGTGCAGTACCGCTTCGCGCCGGCCGAGTGCCCCCAAGGCGAGGGCTACGCGTTCGTCGGCGTCCAATACCGCAAGTTCCTGCGCGCCGAGCGCGGCGTCCTGCCCTGGGCTGAAAAGGGAAAACAACGGCCGGAGGCGCTGGACTATGCGGGACGATTCTTTCTCAAGATCTTCATGGCCTACAAGGAACCGCGCCCCGATGGCAAGGGCGCGTACCACTGCACCTGCACCTGCGACGAGGCGCGCAAGATCCTGACGCAGTGCCTGGCGCACGGTATGAGGAAGCTGACCGTCGTCCTCGTCGGGTGGGGGCAGGACGGCCATGACGGCAAATGCCCGACCTATCTGCCGGTTGATGAACGGGTTGGCGGCGATGCGAAGATGCGGGATCTCATCGCCTGGGCCAAGGCTCAGGACGTCCTGCTCGGCGTCCACACAAGTCATTACGCTGCTTACGAATGCAGCGACGAATTCACTGTCAACGACCTGATCAAGCATCGCAGTGGGGAAATATGGAAGAGCATCGTGTGGAGCGGGGGGCATGAGCACCGCATATGTCCTCAAATCGCCTTGAACAAGTATGTCAAGCGCGACCTGCCGAAACTGGCCGCACTGGGCTTCCACGGCCATCATCACTTCGACTGCGTGGGCGCCTTCATGTGTTGTCATTCGGCCGAGCATCCCGTGCGCCTGCGCTCCGAATACATGGAACTGATCCGCCAGGAGAGCCGCGTGGCCCTGGAGACGATGGGCAGTCTCTCGACCGAGATGCCTTTTGGCCAGTATTTCGGGGTCATGGACGGGTTCTACCATTGCTTCAGCAATCCCGGCGACTACCTGCGCGCCTGCGCCATCGGCCGCTATTTCCTCGACCGCCCCGTGCCGATGCTGGGCGTGGCGCTGCACGGCAGCCATCTCTGCTGCGAGGGGGTGGGGTCTCAGGATAGACTGGTCGAGATGCTGGATCTCGGGCTGGCGCCGCAATACGAGGTCTGCATGCGGCCGAGCCCGGCCTTTGGCATTCCCGCCTATGCCGACAAAGCGGCGATGCTGGAGGAGGCCTACCGCTTTACCTTCGGACCGGAGGGTTACATGACCCGCCTGGGCCAACTTGATATCGAGGGTCGCTGGGAACTCGCGCCGGGCGTCAGCCGCACGCGCTACAGCGACGGCACCGAGGTGACCGTCAATCGCGGCGATCGCGAGTTCGAGGACCTGGCCGTTGGTACATTCCGGATCGCATCGTCGTCATGAAGAACGGCGTGGTGCAGCACAAGGCACTTGGGGCCGGGGCGTAAGATAAGTAGATAACGCATTCACGCCGTTGAACATCTACGAACACCGCTACGCTCTACCGGTGTCCCTTCTATGGCGGGAGCCATCCTAACTTGCCGCCTATGTGCCCACCACCATCTTCTTCATAAACAACGGCGGTCGCGCCATGGACCTTCGATCAACAGCGACTCTCCTATTCGCTCCACAGGCACGACGCTACGCCGCCGTCGTGGTGCCTGCGGAGAAGAGGAGGGCGAACGGCCAGCCTGTGATAATTGACATTCACGTGTGAGGTATCGTCAGCCAACCGGTTCGCTAGCTGACTTCCTAGGGCAGGGCCATGTGCCCTTGGCTGGTCTGGAACAAGACGCGGTCCCGGATGGGCGCGGGGCATCGCGGGCGGGCAGGGGAAGTCTCAGGGCTCCTCGACAGTCGGGTGCGGTGTAAACGTAGGGGTGTCTGTGTAACGTGATTGTAACGTGTCCGCGTGATTCAGGCATCTTTCCGCGTTTCTTGAAGTCTTCTCGTAGAAGTCCCATAACCCGCTACTGGGTCACCTGTTGCCACAATCCTGCGTTACACAGAGAGAACGTTAAAGCGGTGGGTAAATCTCCAAACATCCACGTCGCAGGCCCGGTACCATGGGAATTTCCACATCATCGGGAGGAGATGAAGCCTCGAAAGCGGTTGGTCGGCCCTCTGGGAACTGATACCATGAAGGCTGGACGGACGGAATGACGTGTGATGGTCGTAGGTCAGATGCAAACTGTGGCTTGCCAGGTCGGCGCGTGGACAAGGGGTATATGAAGAAATCGAGCCTCAACTGGGACGAAATGGTCGGAGCCTTGACGGTCTTTCGCAAGGCGCGGGGGCACTGCAGCGTCCCGACGGCTTGGCCGGAGAATCCCCGACTGGGGCGGTGGGTGGCCGGGCAGCGGTACCGCCGGAAGATCGGGGAACTACCGCCCGAGACCGTTGCCCAACTGGACGCGCTGGGGTTCGTCTGGTCCGCCACGGATTCGTCGTGGAACGCCCTGTTCGATGCGCTGGTCGAGTTCAAGAGGAAACATGGGCACTGTGATGTGCCGACTCATTGGTCTGAGAACCCGCGCCTGGCCAAATGGGTGGTCGCGCAACGCCATCGCAAGAAGGAGGGCTCCCTCTCCCCGCTACGCGTGGAACGGCTCGAAACGCTGGGGTTCGTTTGGTCGGCCGATGGGCGGAAGAAGAGCCATGGCGTGTTCGTGGCGCGGGCCGAGACGGCCACCGAACAACGGCTCTGCCACATCGGGATTAACCGGTATGTCCAGTACGACGGCGTGGGACCCATGCCCGTCGAGATGGAAGAGTACATCACAAGCCACTCGGGAGAACACCCGCCGTATATTCTCTTGCCGCGCGGTCCGACTGAGTTCCGGATCGGTGGCGATCTGACGGTTCGTGCGCGTCGCTACCGATGGCCAGGTAAAGGGCCACTGCCCGCTGAGGTTATCGACTATGTGAACGAGAATGGCGCGTTGCCGCCGCACCGTTGATCTGCCGGACGGGTGCGGGCGGCACAAGCAGTTCAGCAGCCCACCCAGCCGCGGCTGCCCTCTGGATGGCCGGTGATATCTCGTATCATGGCGCAGGTTTGCGCGACCCGGTCTGTCATGGCCCCCGTTAGGAGATTAGTGTCTCGGTACACGAACTCGATGAAATAGTCTTTGCCGATGTCGAGGGTTTCCTGCAGATGAGCCCGCAAGTCGTCCGGGCTGAAGGTCGCGCCGCAAAGCTTCAGGGGAATAGGTTTCCTGCACCAGATGACGTCCTGTCGGCAGGTTTCAGCGAGTATGCTGAGATCGCACCAGGGCGTGACACTGACCTTGCGCAACCCGGGCAGACGCTGGAGAACGGGCATCAGATGGTGGACGGGTTCGCAGCAACCGAACATCAAGAGCTTGAACTTGGTGGCGAACTGGGTGAAGTGAGGCATGAGAAACTCGGCAAACATTTCGGCGGAGATGCCGGCGGATTCCTGGGACTCCAGGTATCCGTAACGATCCGTCGACACAACCCTGTTGCCAGCCGGACACGCGGTCTCGTCAGAGAACAGGGAACTGCCCGTACAGTACCCCTGGTTGCCGTCGTGATTCAGTCTCAGCAGGTTTTGGTCTTCCTCCCACTGGCCCAGGGCCAGATTGTCCTCCGCGAGAAACGTGAACAGCCGGTGCACAGCGTCGGGGTTCATGGCCATCTGCAGATAGAGTTCCTGCATGCCCATCAGGTGGACGGCCTTGTTGGTGATCCCATTGGAATAGAGCGAACTGACGCGACCGATCTCCACAGGCAAGAGTCCCGCAAAAACCTCTTGGGCCAGGTGCGCCTGTCTTTCGGTCTGTTCCCGGTCGAGGGAGATCGCCCCCTTCTTCAGCTTGTCCCAATCCGTGTTGATGTCTTTGATGGGCTGGTTCGTCTGGTAGCCAAGCGAACTCCCGTGGCCGTTGTCCGCCCGCGTGATCTGGAGTTCGTCACAGTTGCCTGTAAGCGGGGTACACCAGTCGACCACAAACCGATCGGGGATGAGTCGGTCGTCATCGATCCGCTCATAGGAAACCAACGCATAGAGAAGTCGGCCTTCCAGGATTCGGCATTCGTTGTCTTCACACTCCAGCGGCGGAGTCAGGTCGCTCAAGTAGGAGCCGTTGTCTTCGATGTGGAACGGGAACGTCTTTTCTTGCAGACGATTATGAACCCGCCATTTTTCGCGTCGCTGGGTCATCGGTTCCCCGTGGGCGTATTCTGCGTACTTGCAGGCCAGGTTTCTGAGGCGACCCTTATCCTTATTTGTCATCGCGTGTTTCTCCGTAGCTTGGCCCTGGTTTGTGCCGAACTTGTTATGATGCCGCAGTCCCCTGTCGGCCTATCTCGTCGGCTGACCTTGAACAGCGATGGAATGCGGGTTCCTCACCCCCGGCACAGTCCGGCACCCAAGGCCTTCGCTCTCGCCGTGACGTCCGCCTGCTTGTCGACATCCGTAGTTTCCCGTGTTCCGCCAGCTACGATGATCCCCTTGGGGCTGAATCCAAGGAATCCCATCATGTTGTGCGTGTTTTCCATGTAGGGCTTGAACATGCCTGTGTCTGGCTGTCCCTGGGTAAACACGAGCACCAGGGCGGGGTGTTGCTTCAGGCGTGTCGTGAAGTCGGCGTTGAGCACGGGCAACAGTCGGTCGATGAACGTCTTCGTCTGCCCCGTCATCTGTCCCATGTAAACGGGCGATCCGATGACGACGGCATCGGCGGCATGGATGTCCTTATAGATCCCCTGCATGTCGTCCTTGATGGAACAGGTGTCGTGGGACTTGCAGTAGTAGCAACTGATGCAGCCTTTGATGTCGAGATCGGCGATGCGCAATAGCTTCGTCTCGGCGCCCGCAGCCCGTGCCCCGGCGAGAACATGGCCCACGAGCCGGTCTGTATTGGCATCTTTTCTGGGACTTCCCGAAAAACCTATGACCTTCATACTGCTTGTCCTCTTTTTCACGGCGACCAATAGGTCTGTTTACGAAAGTGAGGCCAACTGTACGGCCAACCGCCAGTCCATTCCAGTCGTTTCGCTTGAACACCTGGCGTTCGGACAAATTGTCCACGGACCCGCCCGGTGCGCCCCAGCAAGGGCTTTCCCTCCACAACCGTACCGAAACAAGGGCCGCCGGGCGAAAGACGCATGGGGCATCGCGTGCGGGCAGGGGAAGTCTCCGGGCGCCTGGAAACTCGCGAGTGGCTCTATTGGGATGCGCGGGTCAGGCTGGGACTGGCGTGGGGAGAGGCCTTCCCTCCGCCAGCCCGATAGCCCGTCAGGCCGTTGGCCTGAAGGTCGCCGGTTCAAGTCGGTTTGGGCAGTGGAACGGCGATTGGCGCGGTTGGTTTAGTGTCGAATCATCCGGAGAATCATCCGGAAGGCGGGAAAGGGCGAAAAAGGCCAATCTACGAAGATTTTCCCCCTTCCTGCGAAAAATTTCGTAGTTTGCTAGGGAAAAGGGCGAAAAAAATCCCTGGTTCCTTTCGAAACCAGGGAAGTTTTAAGTTGGTAGCGGGGGTTGGATTTGAACCAACGACCTTCAGGTTATGAGCCGGGAGT
>CAYRKB010000193.1:0-5723 GCA_964424705.1 uncultured Victivallales bacterium | reverse complement strand
TGCTCCTGCGCGGCCTGCGGCTGATCCGGAGCCTGTGGAGGGCGATCACCAGCCCCCTGCGCGACGCGCGGGAGCGGCGCCACCAGCGCCGCGCCATCAAGGCCGTGGTCGCCGCGGATGATCTTCCCCTCGAGCCCGTCCTGCCGACGCAGGAGCCGGAGGGCGGCTCGACTTCCGGTTTCATGGCGGTCCGTCTTCTTGTGGCGCTGGCGGCTTTGGCGGCCTTTGTGATGTGCGCTTCCGCGCAGTCTGTCACCAACGCGGCGCAGAAGGCGATGGACTCCGTGGCGCTCACCGTGGACGCCCCGAAGGGCGCGCGTGACGTGGAGCAGAGCGCCCGTGTTACGGCGGAGTACCGCTTCGAGGCGACGGAGGCCGGGTTCTACAACATTGCGCCGCCCGAGTCCGTGGTGCTCGGCATGGAACTTGGCTCGGACCAGCTGGCCGTTCGCACCGGCCCCTCCGGGTACGTATTGGAGGTGCGCGAGGCCGGCAAATACACGGCCAAGGTCACGTTCCGCGTTCCTGTGCCAACGCGCGAGGGGGCCTCGGTGCTGGACCTTCCCACGCCGCCGGCGCTGCGCAGCAGCGCCCGGATCAGCGTGCCGGAGGCGGACCTGGATATCCAGTGCGCTGCGGCCGTGCTGCTCAAGACGTCGGCGCAAAAGGACCAGACGACGGCCGAGGCGGTTTTTGGCATCGGTGGCCGACCCGCGTTTACGTGGCGCCCGCGCGTGCGCAAGACAGGCCTTGAGCAGGCGGTGTACTATTGCACGGTGCACACGCTGGCGACGCTGCAGCCGGGCGTGATCGAGGTAGCCAACATCGTCGAGTGGCAGATCGCGCAGGGCGAGATCCGCGAGCTCAAGCTGGGCATTCCGGCCGGCATGAACGTGACGGCCGTGCAGGGCCTGGATATTGCCACGTGGAGCTTTGACCCGGCCACGCGGCGCCTGGAGGCCCTGCTCAACAAGGGCGTTAGCGGCGCGTACAGGCTTGCCATCACGGCGCAGGTGTCGTGCGAAGGGCTGCCCTACACGGCCAAGCTGGGCGTTCCGTCCATCGAGGGCGCGGCGAGGCAGCGGGGCGCGCTGGCCGTCGCGGCGGCAGATACGGTGCAGGTGCGGGTCGACGGGCTGGACGGGCTGAGCGCGATGAACGTCGAGGACTTCTCGTTCGCCGGCGCCCCTGTAGACCAGGCGAAGCAGGCGGCGCGCCCGGCGGCTACGCTGCGCAAGGCGTACCGGTACGACCAGCCGGCGCAGGTGACCGCCACGGTCAGCGCGGAGCGCGTCCTGCCCGAGGTGCGCGTGACCGAGAACGGCACCGTATCCATTTCCGACGAGCGGACGGTGTATGCGACGCAAATCGAGCTTTCGATGGCCAAGGCCGGCGTCTTTGCGGTGGAGATCGTGCTGCCGGAGGGCTTTGACGTGGAAAGCCTGACGGGGAAGGATGTGAGCCACTGGGACGAGGTGAAGGAAGGATGGCGGGGCATCGTGGTGAATTTCTCCCGCCAGGTGACCGACAAGACCACGCTGGAGCTCGTGGCCGCGCGCACGGAAAAGGGCATTGAGCCGCTGATCGAACTCCCGCGGATCCTGGTGCGGGATGCGAAGAAGCACACCGGCCGGCTCGTCGTCTCGGGCGAGCGGGGGGTGCGGATGATGGTGAAGGACCACAACGGCGTCGACGTGAAGAAGCCGGTGGAGGAGGGGATCACGCAGAAAGGCGTGCTGGTGTTCGACATCCTGCGGCCGGGGTGGGCGGTGACGCTGACCACGGAGGTGCTGAATCCCGTGCTCAAGCCCGAGGTGCTGCAGGTGGTGGACCTGACCGAGGGGATGCTCCTGTGCCGGGCGTACGTGCGCTACAACATCGAGAACGCCGGGATCAAGTCGCTGCGCCTGCAGTCGCCCGCGCCGGGCGTCACGCTCTCCGTGGCGGGCCGGAACATCGCGCGGGTCCAGGAGACGGATAAGACCAACGGCATCTGGCAGGTCGACCTGCACAGCAAGGTGGAGAACCAGTTCGCCCTCACGGTCAACTACCAGGTGCCGTACGACCGCGCGAAGCAGAAGGTGCTCATCACGGCGCTGAAGACCGTGGGCACGGACGGACAGCGCGGCTACGTGGTCGTTTCGTGCGGCGGGCGCGTACAAATCGAGCCGGAGGGCGATTTGACCGGGCTCATGGTTGAGGACCCCCGCAACGTGCCGGCGACGTTTGGCGCGGGCGACCTGTCGGCGGCGGTGCGCTGCTACCGTGTGGCGCAGCCGGCGTGGGAGCTGCCTCTCTCGGTGGTGCGGCATGAATCCGCGCAGGTGCTGCCTGCGACCGTGAAGCAGGTGCGGATGACGTCCGTGCTCTCGGCGGAGGGGCGCATTCTCACGCGGGCGATGGTGCAGATCGACGCGGGCAGCCTGCGCCTGCTCAAGTTCACGCTGCCGCAGACGGGCGACGTTCTATGGACTGCGCTCGTCAACGGGCGCGAGGTGGCCACGTCGCGCGACGGCGCGTTCTTCTGCATCCCGCTCGAGGAACAGGCGGCGGGGCAGGCCGCCGTTATCGACCTCGTGTATTCCGGCGCTTCTACGGCGGGGCGGTTCACGTCGCGGCAGAAGTATGAGGCGCCGAAGTTCGCCGGGCTGCCGCTGCGTGACATTGAGTGGAGCTTCTACGTCCTGCCGGGCGTGCGGTACTACGGATTCGGAGGGACGATGGAGCGCCGCGCGGACGGGAGCGAACTGGTGCGGGTGTTCGGCGCCGCCGAGTATTCCTCCTGGAACGCGGACAAGCGCAACGCGACGCTGCAAAAGGCGCGGCAGGTCCTGAACGATGGCGAGGAGATGCTGAAGAAGGGTAACTCGAAGGACGCGATGAAGGCGTTCAACGATGCGATGAATTACTCGCAGGCCGAATCGGGGCTCAACGAGGACGCGCGCGTGCAGCTGCGCAACCTGCAGAAGCAGCAGGTCAAGGTCAACCTCTACCAGCGGCGCGGCGCAATGCGCCAGGCCCGCAACATTATGGAGGAGCAGCCCGAACAGCAGGCGCAGCAGACGATGCAGATCAACGCGGCGCCCCAGCAGTCCGACCCGAACCTGGCGCAGAGCGTGGACCAGATCCTGACGGAGAAGGACAAGACGGCGCTCGAGGCCGTGGCAGACCGGATGATCGACCAGCAGGCGGCGGCGGCGGGCGTGGTGCGCGCGATCAATGTGACCATCCCGGAGCACGGCCGGCTGCTTCGCTTCTACCGGCCGGTGCTGATTTCCCCGTCCGAGGAACTGAGCGTGACGTTCAAGGCCGGCAGCGGCGCGCTAAGCCGCGGCGCGAAGTCCGCCTGGCCTGCGGGAGCGGTCTTCCTGTCGGTGTGCGTCTGGATGGCCGTGAGAAGGAGCCGGCGCGCGTAGAGAACGCCGCTTCGGAATCGGTACCGATGACGGTCCCGATTCCGATCCAGGCGGGTGTCTCGGTCCTGAATCCAGGGCCCTGCCCGGCATTGTCCTTAGGACAGCTTCTTCCAGGCTTTCTCAACCTTCTTGATATCGGGCGCGCTTACGATGGCATAGCAGTGGCACCCGCGCCTGCAATCGCATCCCGTGGCGTAGACGTAGTTGATGTTGCCGCATGTCTTCGCAACATGCCCCAGGAGCCGCGCCAGCGCTCCCGGGGTGTGCGGCAGGAGGACCAGCGCCACGTCCTGCACAGTGAACGATATGTCCGCTGCCGCAAGCGACTTGCGCGTGACGGCCGCGTTGTCCACCACGATTTGCACGAGCCCGATGTCCGTGCTGGCAGAGACAGAGATTCCCTCGATGTTCACCTTGTTGGCAGCCAGAAGGCGGGTGACTTTTGCCAGCATGCCCGGCCTGTTTTCCAGATAGAGCGTGAATTGTTTCTTGATCATGGCGACCTACCTTTCCTTCTTTTGAGCCTTGTGCACGTGGCACGCCCCTGTGCAACCCCTTTTGCCTCCCCCAACGTTTTTATCCAAAGACCGCACACGGCGCAGCGACAGGCACCTTCGACAGCGATCATCGCTGCACCACTGGCAGGCGAAGCAGTCCGGGCACGGATGTTTCTTCGGGGCCTCAGAATCCTCCGGCACGAACACCATGCCGCAGACACCCTTCATTTGAACAAATGGCACGCTGCTCCCCTTCTTTTTCGCGAGTGTACCGCTGCTGGCGATGTTTATAAAGAAAAATGCACATGATGTTCCGATGTCTAGTTTTGCCTCTGCCGGCAGCGGAGAATATCGCAGGAAGTTCAGTGCGCTTGACTCGCGCGCGCGCGGCGTGCACAATCCCGCTTACTGCGATGGGCCAACAGAACAAAACGAAACGTGCGGCAAAGTCCGCGAGAGGCACGGATCCCTCCGCGCTGATCGAGCAAATCCACAAGCTCGAGGAGATCGTCGCCGCGCGGGCGGGAATCTCGGAGCAGACCGAGCTGCTGACCGCCCTGATGGATCATATTCCTGACAACATCTACTTCAAGGACCTCGACAGCCGCTTCACGCTGATCAACGCCGCGATGGCGCGCTGTCTGAAGCTGAGTCATCCGTCGGAAGCGATCGGGAAGTCCGATTTTGACTTTTTCACGGCCGAGCATGCGCAGCTTGCACGGGACGACGAGCAGAAGATAATCCGCAGCGGCGTGCCGATCAAGGGCCTGGAGGAGAAGGAAACGTGGCCCAACGGGTCGGAAACGTGGGCGCTGACCACAAAGATGCCGCTTCGCGACAAGGGCGGCAAGATTGTCGGAACGTTCGGAATGTCGCGCGACATTACGCGGCGGAAGCAGGTTGAGAAGCGGCTGGAGGAAAGCGAGGCGCGCTTTCGCGCCGTCGTCCAGCTCGCGCCGGACATCATCTATCGCGTTGATGCGGATGGCAGAATCGTATTCATCAGCGATGCGGTGGAGATGCTTGGATACAAGGCCTCCGAGCTGATTGGCCGGCCTTTCGTGGATCTTGTTTATCCGGACGATGACCAGCGGAACCACTTGCTGGAGCACCGGATCGGGGTGCGAGCGACGCACGACCTGGAGGTGCGCCTGTGCCGCAAGTTGTCCAAGGGCAGCCGCGGCAAGCGGGAGCACATGGACGTGGCGATCTCAGCGCGCGGCCTCTGGAGCGTTGTGGACGAGGAGATCGGCGCGGCCAGGAAGACGTTTCTTGGAAGCGAGGGGATCATCCACGACATCACGGAGCGCAAGCGGGTGGAGGCCGAGCTGCGCGGGCACCGTGAGCATCTGGAGGAGCTTGTCGCCGAGCGCACCGGCGAACTCAAGATCGCGAATGCGCAGCTGACCAGAGAGATTGACGTGCGCAAGCAGACCGAGGACGCCCTGCGCCGGGAGCGGGACAAGGCGCACATGTACCTGAACATTACCGGCACCGTGATCGTGGTCCTCAATGCGGAAGGCTTCGTCACTCTCATCAACCGCCGCGGCTGTGAGATTCTCGGCTGCAAGGAAAAGGAAATTGTCGGGAAGAACTGGTGTGACAAGGTCATTCCTGCGGACGTTCGAAAGGGCGTGCGAGGCACGTTCCTCAAGCTCATGGCGGGTGACATCGAGCAGTCGGAGTACTACGAGAACGACATCCTTGTGAAGTCCGGCTCCCTGCGCAGGATTGCCTGGCACAATTCCCTGCTGCGCGATGACGACGGCCGCATCGTCGGTCCGATGTCCGACCGACTCCGTCCGCGTGG
>CAYRKB010000192.1:0-5771 GCA_964424705.1 uncultured Victivallales bacterium | reverse complement strand
CGGTTCCTTTCGGAACCAGGGAAGATTTTCATTGGTAGCGGGGGTTGGATTTGAACCAACGACCTTCAGGTTATGAGCCTGACGGTATACCAGTCAATTATATGGCGATTGTGGAAATGTGGTAGCCATAATAAGTGCGTGGGTGCTGATGTGGGTGTTTTCTTCTTGTGCGCGAGGCCAATCGGTCGCATACTGCTCCAGTCAGTTCAAGGTGGAGGGTATGGCAATGGGACTCATGCTCAAGACTCAGCGAGACGGCGCTCTGCGGGATTGCTGGTACGGTGTCTATACGGAATCGAATGGCCGGCGTAAGGTGGTGAACCTGGATGTGCCATGGAAGGGCACTCCCCCAGCGTCGGGGCGCGTGGGCGATCCGGGCTACGGTGATTTCGAGATCAGCCGCAAGAAGGCTGCAGAGAAGTTGGAGAAGTTCATGGCCGATGCCGCCCGCAAGGGCCGGGCGGATCACCTGACGGAACGGCTGATCGAGTCGAAGACGGGCCGGGCGGTGGAGTATGTCCGGCTGGATGAACTGGCGACGCGGTGGCGGGGGCTCGGTCGCGAGACGCCGGCGAGCGAAGGTTACCTGAAGGGGTGCGACGCGGCGTTCGAGCGGTTCGTGGAGTTCATGGGGACGCGCAACGGGAGTGCGGTCCACGTGTACGAGGTGACGCCGGAAGATGCCGGCGCATACATGGCGGTGATGCAGAAGGCGTTTGCCCGGAAGACGGTCCGGGACAATGCGAAGTTGCTGAATAAGGCGTTCGAGCGGTTCCTCCCTATCGGGGCGGCGAATCCCTTCTCCGGGTTCGTCGGGCGCCGGGCGGCCGGCGAGAGTGAGACGGTTCACCGGAAGCCGTTCACGGATGTGGAACTCCGGGCGCTGCTCGACGCAGCTCGCGATGATGAGTTCATGTATCCCCTGATCGTGACGGCGGCGTGTTCGGGCATGCGGCGGGGTGACGTGTGCAACCTGGCTTGGAACGCCGTGGACCTGGCTGGCGGCATGCTGGCGGTCAAGACATCGAAGACCGGCGCGGACGTGGAGATCCCCATCTTCAAGCCCCTGTTGGCCGTCCTGGAGGCCCGCAAGGGCAACGGCAGTGAGTTGGTCTTCCCGGAAGCCGCGCACATCTTGGAGACGAGGCCGGACGCCTTGACGTGGCAGTTCAAGAAGATCGTGGCCCAGGCGTTCGGGGGGGAGAAGGCGGCGGAGGTGCCTGCGACCGTGCCGGCCGGGGATGTGCTGGCCGAGGGCGAGGCGGCGATCACGGCGAAAGTCCCGGAGGGTACGAAGCGGGATCGCATGCTGGATGTGTTCCGGCGGTACTGCGCCGGGGCTTCCCTGCGGGAGATCGTGAAGGCATCGGGGCACGCGAAGTGCACGGTGTCCTATGACCTGCACTCTGTTGAGGAGATGATCGGCAAGTCGTTCCTGCGGGTGCAGGCGCCGAGTGTCAAGAAGGTGATCCGGGCGACGACCCAGGTGAAGCGGGTCCGAGGGCAGCGGGTCGCGAGCATCCGGGACTGGCACGCGTTGCGCGCGACGTTCGTGACGCTGGCGCTGTCGGCCGGCGTGCCCGTGGAACTGGTGCGCCGGGTGACCGGGCATGCGACTGTGGAAGTCGTGTTGAAGCACTACTTCCGGCCGGACCGGGAGCAGTTCAAGGCGGCGCTCCTCGACGCGATGCCGAAGGTTCTGACGGGCAAGACGGCGCGGTTGAAGCCCATGGAGGAACTGGCGGCGATCTCGGGGCGGCTGGCGTCTGGGACGGCGACGGAGAAGGACAAGGTCCGGTTCCGGCTGCTGGCGCCGAAGGTGTGACGCCGGGAGCCTGACCCGCGGGCGCCTCAACGCCCGGCGGGACAGGCGGTGAGCGCGGGAGGCGCGCGTGAAGACCGTTGGCCGTGTCAGCCTGTACGAACGCTTGTGGACCGAGCCCAAGCGCGATGTGGCACGGTCGTTCGGGGTCACGAGTGATCGACTGTCGCGGCTGTGCCGGCGGAATCAGATCCCCATTCCTCCCCAGGGATTCTGGAATCGCGGGCCCGAGGACCGGGGGGCACGAAAGGTTCCTCTGCCGAATCCCGAGCAGGACCGGGAGATCGCAGTTGAGGCGTCGGCCGGTCATGTGCCGCAGAATTCGCCTGTGGAGAAGCCGGGAATCCATGTTCCGGAGAGGTCGACCCGGCCGCATCCGCTCATCAGGCAGACCAGGACCCGGTTACACTCGGCGCAGAAAGATGAATACGGGCGGTATCAGCCGGGCGTCGGCTGTGTGCACATCCTTGTCGGGTTCCGGTGTCGGCAGCGAGCGTATCGGATCATGGACGCCGTGCTCAAGGAATGCGAGGCGCGCGGGTGGACGGTGCGGATTGAGGATCGAGGACTGCTGGGAGCGGTTGTGAATGTGGACGGAGCCGAGGTGAGCGTCGGGCTTGAGGAGGTCATCCGGCGCAAACCGCATCGGTTGACGGAAGAGGAGAGGGCGCGCGCGAACAATGCCGGTCGGCCGTACGGCATGCAGTTGTATGCGCGGGCGGCGAGTGGTGACTTGGCGTTGATCCTAGGCGGCTATTCCAGGCGAGGCCGTCGGGCGTGGCGCGAGGGCGGGCGGTTCCGGTTGGAGTATTTGCTTCCCAGTTTCTTCAAAGGGCTGCAGGAGGCCGGCGAGTGGCAGAAGCGTACGGATGAGGCGTATGCCCGGGCCGCGGCGGAACGGCAGGAAGCGGAGCGGTTGGAGCGGTTGCTGGAAGAAGAGCGTCGCCGAGAAGCCGCACGCTTCGAGGCATTGCTGAGCGATGCACACGATTGGTTCAAGAGCCGGACTGTGCGGGAATATGTGGAGGCGCGCGTGAGCGCGGCCCAGGCCAAAGGACAGGACACGGGATCGGGCAGCGAGCTCGGGCGATGGGCTACCTGGGCGACCGCGCAGGCGGACCGGTTGGACCCACTGGTCAGGACCGGCCCTCCACCGGGAGCCAAGCCTCGACCGCAGAGCTTCTGGGAGATCATGTCTTCGATCGGGCGGCGACAGGAGTAAGGTTCGGCGTGATGGCCCGTTCTGAAGGGCGCCCAAACGCCCGGAAGAACGGGCGGATTCTTGAAAAGTGCTTGCTCTTGTCCGAAAAGATGCGATATTTACGGACAAGAAAAGTAGAGGAGAATCGGTGCAGGCCGTTGATAACAAGATAGTTAGCAGGATTTACGGGACCGGAAGGGGTTGGGCGTTTTCCCAATCGGATTTCGCCGATGTTGGGACGCGCGCGGCGATCGACAAGGCGCTGCAGAGGCTGGCCGGCAAAGGGACGGTCCGCCGGGTGATGCGTGGGATATACCACTACCCGGAATACAGCAAGCGACTGAATCTCACGCTCGGACCGGATATGGATCAGGTTGCGCGCGCGTTGGCCCGCAAGTTCCGTTGGAACATCCAGGTGACTGGGATGGCAGCGCTGAATCTGCTGGGGCTCTCCACGCAGGTGCAGGGCCGGTACGTGTACATGTCGGATGGACCTAACCGCAAATACGATCTCGACGGGAAGGAATTGACCTTCGAGCACACAGCCGTCCGGGATTCCGGTTTCAGATTGCGCGAGAGCGCGCTGTTGGTCGAGGGACTGAAGGCGCTAGGGCCAGACAGGATAACTGAGGACACCGTCAGGAAGTTGCGCGCGACGATCCCGGACGACCTGAAGCCGAAGATCCTCAAGGATACGCGGACGGCGGTTGCATGGGTGCGGGACGCTGTGCTGAAGATCTGCCGGGAGAGTGCGTAATGGACAGCGTCGCGAGAATGGATGCGTCTGAACGGGCCGCCCTTATGCGGCTGGCTTCCGACCGGAACTCGTGGGCGGTGTTTGTGAGGCGGCGATCGAGGACAATCCGGAGATCGTGAAGATCAAGTACCCGGCGGCCTTTCCGAGCGAGTACTTGCGGCCGGAGATTCAGTTGGAGGTTGGGCCGCTTGCGTCGTGGCTGCCGAATGCGGAATACGAGATCCGGCCCTACGCGGCCGAGGCGCTGCCGGCGGTGTTCACGCGGCCGGCGTGCCGGGTACGAGCGATCAAGGCGGAGCGGACGTTCTGGGAGAAAATCACGATTCTGCACCATGAAGCGCACCGGCCGGAGGCGAATGTGCAGCCGGCGGGGTACTCGCGGCACTACTACGATGTGTTCCGCATGGCGCGCACTCCGGTGAAGGCGAACGCATTCGCCGAACTCGACCTCCTGCGCGCGGTAGTGGCGTTCAAGGACAAGTTCTATCACCGCGGGTGGGCGCGGTATGACCTGGCGAAGCCGGGCACGATGCGGCTCGTGCCGCCGGCGCACGTGATGAAGGCGGTGGCGAGAGACTACGAGGGGATGCGCCTCATGATCTTCGGGGAGCGGCCGGAGTTCGCTGACATGATTGAGGGACTGCGCGCGCTCGAAGCGGAGATCAACGCTCTCCGATAGGATGGAGGCGGTTGCGCCTTCAGAAGGGGCAGTCTTCGTCCGTCTTCGCCCCTGCCGGCGGCGCTGCGCCACGCCAGCCATCGGGGCTTCCGCCTTCGCGCGGACGCTCCGGCGCGACAAGACGCCGTGACGGGCCTGTGCTGGCGCTCAGGCCCGGACGGTTGGCGGCGCCGGCGCGGTTGGTGGCGGTGTCTTCGATCAGGCCGAGTTTCACCAGGCGGGCGGTGATGGCGCCGGGGGTGCGGCCGTGGGAGGTGGCGATCTCCGGGATCGGTTTGTGGGCCGCGAACTCGTCGCGGAGTTGCTGTTCCTCCTCGGGGGACCAGGATGCACCGATCTTCGGCCGGTTCGGGTCGACTGGCTTCGCAGACGCGCCTTCGGGGCGGTTGGTCTGCCGGCGGGCGCGCCGAGTGGCCGCGTCGAGTGCTTCCAGAGCCATGTAGAGAGCCCGGACCGTGTCGGCTTGCTGGTAGGGGCTGCTCGGCGGAAACTGTTCGCCGGTAGCCGGGTCGCGGCCGTCGGCCAGGGAGCGCAGGATTTCGCGTGCGCGGTCGAGTTCCATGGGGCTCCTATTCGTCGAGTCCGGCGGCTGTGGGACGGGCGATACCGACGACGGTCTTGATGCTGTCTTTCCACTTGAGGAGCGGGTCGTGGCGGTAGCGCGTATAGAGGGCGCGGATGGCGGTGTCGTTCTGTGTGGCCATGAGGGCTTCGCCGCGGCGCACTGCCTCGGGGTCACGGGGGCAGTTCCGGGGCAGAATGTTCCGCAGGCGGTTGATCTTTCCGATCCAGATGGAATCGGTGACGTACGGCCGGACGGCGGCAATCAAGGCGTCGGGATTGCCGTCGAGCATTGGTTCGCCGGACACGCTGGTTTCGAAGTCCTGGAGGTGGGCGGTGCGGAGGCTGGCAAGACGTTCCTTGAAGGACGGGGCGCCGGGTTCCCAGTAGGAAAGGACGGCATTGTCCGTGGATCCGATTGAGAAGCGGAAGACGATCTGGTCACGGAAGGGAGCCAGGTCCGCGCAGAGGCGGGTGACGCAGGCCAGCCAGGGCTTGGACACGATGAGCAGGTCGTTACCGGCAACCAGCATGCGGCGAAGAACGGTGAGGCAGGCGTCGAGGTTCCGGGGCGTGATGTCATGGGCGGTGGGGAACATGATCCGGCCGGTGCGGCAAGTGAAGCCGCGGTCGAGGTCGTGCTGGCGGAGGCGGGGCTTGGCCCACGACGTAGCCGTGGCCCGCTTGAAACGGATCGCCATGGTCTTGGCGTAGCAATAGCGGCAGTCGTGCTCGCAGCCGTCCTGGATGT
>CAYRKB010000191.1:0-5906 GCA_964424705.1 uncultured Victivallales bacterium | reverse complement strand
TCCAGCACCTCCGGCCCTTTGGGTGCGCAGTGTACTACCAGGCCTTCCGAGACGAAACATTGGGTGATTGCCGCCTGCGTGTGCGGATCGTCCTCGCCCAGGAGAACTCGAATGGCCCTGTCCTTGCGCCCTTCCTTCTTCTCTGTGTGGCTTCCTCGCAGAAAGAGGATGCGCCCGACTTCCATCAGGAGGTCGTTTGGATCGCACGGCTTGGCGACGAAGCCATCGACATCCACGTTGGAGAAGAACTCCGCCATGTTGGCGCGGGCCGTCAGCACGAGGACCGGGTGTCTGGGCGTGCCGTCTGCGCTTGAGATGGCTTTAAGGAATCCTACGCCGCCCATGCCGGGCATGCTCATGTCCAGAATGATAAGGTGGGGTGTGAGTGTTTCAAGCCTGCGGAGCGCCTCTTCGCCGCAATCCGCTGTCACCACCTCGTGCCCCTCGAAGGCGAGAAAGTCAGTTAGCGTAATCAAAAGGCTCCGGTCGTCGTCCACAAGCAGTATCGTTCGCTTCTCTTTGTTGATAGCCATGTGCTCCTTCTCCCGGCATCTGCCGTGACTAGGCCGCTGCGTGGTCGTGCATCGTGCCGACCGGCTTAGCCGTTTGAATCCCACTAAAGAACGTTCCTGCTATCAGTTGCAGGAGTTCCGCGTCGTCCCAGGGCTTTGCCAACGTTGGCACACCGAAGCTTGCAAGAATCTCCGCCTTCGCCTGGCTGATCGCCCCGCCGGTCACCACCACGACCGAAATGCCCTCGTAGGCCCTGTCGCTCCGCAGCTTCAGAATCATTTCCGAGCCATCCATGTCCTGCAGGTGCAGATCCAGGACGACTACGTCAGGCCGGAAGCGCGCCACGAGGTCCATCGCCTCCTTGCCGCCCGGCGCCCGCAGCACCTGGTAGCCCTCCGCGGCGATTTGCCGTTCAAGGAGGTTGAGAATACATTCTTCGTCATCCACAATCAAGACTCGCGGAGGGGTGGTCAATGGCAGGCGCATGGTGACGAGCGTGCCCTTGTCGTGCCCCGGCGGCGGGCTTGTAATGTCAAGCACGCCTCCGTGCAGCGCCACGATTTCCTTGGAGATGGCGAGGCCCAGGCCGGAGCCGCTTGGCTGATGCCCCACGGTGAAGTAGCGCATGGTGACTTTGTCCAGTGCCTCGGGAGGAATGCCGATGCCCGTGTCCCGCACGCTGATGCGCGCGTGGCCCGGGTGGCCCGCGTCTTCGTCGAGGCCAATCTCGATGCAGCCGCCCTGCGGCGTGAACTTTATGGAGTTGCCGATCACGTTGAGCAGAACGCGCTCCATCTTCTGGGCATCGCAGTCGAGGAACCAGTTCTTGCGCCCGGGCAGAAAGTTCAGGTCAATCGACTTCTGCTGCGCCTGGAGCCGCAGCGACTGGGCGCTCCTCTCGACAAGCCTTGCGATGGGCGTCTTCTTTCGGGTGAGGGTCAGGGTCTTTGTTTCAATTTTGCGCATGTCGAGAATGTCGTTCACCGTGGCCAGCAGGCGCCTGCAGTCGCCATCGAGAATCTGGAGGTACTGGCGCACGCGCGGCGGAACGGCTCCCACAATGCCGGACAGCATGTTGTTCACGGCGTAGATCATGGAGGTGAGAGGGGTTCGCAATTCATGGGATACGTTGGATATAAACTGCAGGCGCGAGGTATCGTGCTCCTCCAGGCGCGCCACGGCCGCCTCCAGCGCCTCCTGGGCGCGCTGGCGCACGGTGATGTCGCGGATAAAGAAGCAGAGCAGACCGCGCGCGTCGAGTTCAATCCGGTTGACCGCGATCTCGGCGGGAAAGGACTGCCCGTCGCTGCGCACGCAGCGGGCCTCGATCAGCGTATAGCGTTGGTCTTCCAGGTTCTTGGCGATGGCGGCCAGAAGTTTCTCGTCCGTTCCGGCGATGACGGAGAGTACGCTCCGGTTGGCCAGGCAAGTCCCGTCGCATTCCAAGAGCTGAGCCGCGCGCGCGTTGAAGTCCACGATGAGACCGTCGAGATTGGTGATGAGCACTCCGTCGTAGATGCTTTGCAGAAGCTGCTCATAGGCGGAGCGGGAACTCCGGAAATACGTCTTCTTGGGCCAGCGCACGCGAGTCGTGACCACCCCGGGTGTAGGGGGATCCACAGGAACAGCCGGCACGGCCTCACAGGCGTCGGCGCGAGCGCTCTCTATCTTTGTCTTCTTCTCCGTCACAGCCGTCAATTCAGAATTCTTCTTCATCCCGAGCGTTATTCCGCGCAAAGAAGTATATGCCTTGTACGGCTCGCGTTCCAGAAGAGAATCGGACCCGTGCAAGAAATCTGGATGCAACACGATCCGGTAGAGATTGTTATGCTCCGCGCGGGCAGGGCTGGCAGGTCGGTCACGAGGGCGTGGATCGGACGATCTGGTCCCAGTCGTAAACGCCCGCGACTTTGTGACCGGGCGGTATGGTGAGCACGTCGGCAGGGGACCACACTCCGTTGAGAAGATCCCGGATCAGCGCCAGGCTTCCTGCAATACGTACGAATTCCCGCCGATCGGCCTCCGCCTTGGCCCTGAACTGCTCCATGTAGCCCAAGTGGCTGGTTTCAGGGATATCGATGAAGACGGCCCTTGCGTCACCCGTCGTTTCCCGGGGGTGCATCGTTTCCCAGATGTAGCGCGCGTCTTCCTCCCCGTATTGCGCCACGTACGCGGCATACGCATCGCCGTACTGTAGCGTGGCCTCACCGTTCTCCGTGCGCATGTAGTATTCGCCCCGCTCCATGTAGCCAGCCGAGCCGAAGGGCGTGCTGGGATTGCTGCCGAAGTGCTCCTTGAACTTTGCGCGGGAGCCCAGGAGGATGGTGCAGCAATCGTGCGCGCGGGGCATTACGAGCGGCGCCCTCCCGGCCCGCAATCCTACGGTTGCGTTGCCGCAAATGCCGAAGCAGATAACCACGGCGTCATAGCCCTTCGCGCAGGCATCGGCAGCATCGATCCGGGCCTGTAGCTTCGTGCGCAGCGAGTCGCTGTGAATGTGTTCTCCCAGTTCGGTGAATTCCAGGTCGAGAACGTGCGGCGACTGGGCTGCGCAGAGGCAGACCTCGCGCTGGAATACGTTGCAGGCAATGATTTTCAGTCGCACGGCTGAACCCTCCAATTGACGGGTGGGAAGTATACCAGACAGCGCGTGACGGCGGCAATTACGCTCTCCGCAGTGACCCGGGAGCGAATTGACTGGCGGCGGTCATGACAGGCTGCGATCTTCAGTTGTCAATGCGCCCGCGGGGCGTTAGATTCCTCCCGCGTTGTTGGGTGCCCATTATCATCGGAAGTCACGAAGCGGAGAAATTGATGAAACTGTCACCTTTGGGCCAGAGAAGCGGACTCCAGGTTCCGCAGGCGAATATTGGAGGCATGCGTCTTCCCGGTGACACGGATGAGGCGGTGGCGCTGATCCGTCATGCGATCGACGCCGGCATGCGATATATTGATACAAGCCGCGGGTATGGGGATTCTGAAATCAAGATCGGTAAGGCGCTGAAGAACGGCTACCGGCAGAAGGTGATCCTCTCAACCAAGTGGTCGCCATGGGTCACGAAGATTGAGGAGTCCGACAACACCTCTGCAGACTGCGTGCGCAAGCGTATCGAGGAATCGATGACGCGCCTTGATGTGGACTATCTGGACTATTACCAGGTGTGGAATGTCGATTCGCGGGAGCATTACGACCAGGCCGTGGCGAAGGGCGGCATGGTGGACGGGATCAAGAATGCCATTGGCGGAAAGCTGGTCGGCCACACGGGGTTCACCACGCATGACAAGGTCGAGAACATTATCGAGTATGTGAAAGAGACCGACTGGTGCGAGATCATCCTCTTCAGCTTCAACATCCTGAACGCGACGTACGAGAAAGCCATTGAAGCCGCTCACGCGAAAGGAATCGGCACAATTATCATGAATCCAGTCGCGGGCGGGATGCTGGGCCACGACAGCCCTGTCCTCATGGATCTGGCCGGGAAGGTTGGGGCGAAGAGCATCCCCGAGCTGGCTATTCGGGTTCTTACGTCCAATCCGAATGTTACCACGGTGATCTCGGGCATCTCGAAGACCGCGGACGTGGACAGCACGGTCGCGGCCGTGAAACGCGGGCACTTCACGGCAGGGCAGATGGATCTGATTCGCAAGTCCATTGCGGAGATCCAGGCGTCCAACAAGGGCTTTTGCACAGGGTGCCGCTACTGCATGCCCTGCAGCCAGGAGATCGATATCCCCGCAGTCATGAGCATGATTGCCCAGTACCGGTTTTGGGGTTTCCATGAACCGGCACGGGCCTGGTACCGCGACCACAAGGGCCCCAAGGCCGAGGCTTGCATCCATTGTGGCAAGTGCGAGGAGAAGTGCACCCAGCACCTCCATATTATGGACGAGATGGAGTACGCGATCCGGAACCTGGCTTCGGCGTAAGGCAAGCGACGGGGCGGGCGCCTACGTTCTCCCCGCAATGACCTCGCGCGCCAGTGCGACCCAGCGCGGCAGGCGTTCGGGCTCATTGTTGATGGTATGTACGTCCTTCATGACGATTTCGAGGCGGCATCCCCCCGCGGCCGATAGCGTCTTGCGCAGGTCCGCCCGGATGGCGTCTTCGTCGAAGCGGGTCGTGCTGATCAATGTGGGGTTAGGTTTGCGCGAGTAGACAACCTTCCTGCCGCATTCCCGGGCCATGAATGCTTCGTCCGCCCAGGGCGATACGGACACTCGCGCGAGGTTCGGGAACCGTTTGAGGACGTGCCAGCGGTTGTTCACGGGCTCGCAGCACCCGTAGTAGCACTTCCCGAACAGCTCCGCGACGGCGAGCTGGTAGGGGAAGATGAACTCTTCAAACTGGTCCGGTCCCACGCCGACGGTCTCCTGTGATTCGCTCAGCACCCAGAGGTCTTTCAGTCTGACGGGCATGCCAGGCTTCCAGTCGGGCTGCGGAAGTTCGCGCGAATAGCCCATGCTGCCGGAGCCGATGTAGTCATTTTCGTTATTAAGACAAAGCAGCTGTTCCTTCTCCAGCCACCTTGCGTAGGCGATGTGGTCGTCGCGCAGGAATGCCATCAGGCGGTGCAGCCCCTCGGGGTTGTCGAACATGTAAAGCATCAGGTTCTCCAGGCCGATCAGGTCAATGGCGCTCCACGTCATGCCGAGAGTCCACCAGTAGCCCCCGCGGATCCGGATGGGAAGGGCGTCCTCGAAGATGGCCTCATGGTACGCTTTCGACTTGAACGTGGCTTCGCGGTCAACCGAGAAGGTGCGCGGGCGGAGCTTCCCGAGATCGCCGTCCAGATTCTTGATCGGTGCGTCCCACGTGCGGGCTCCCATGCCCTCATAGTCCTTGACGTAGTGCTGGACGGTTTCGACGCCGTAGTTGCTGGTGCCCACCGCCCACCCGATATTCCAATAGGGCTCAATCACATGGTCGTCCTTGAGCACCTCGAACTGGTACAGCTCGTGGCGGAAGGCCCACTCGAAGCCGCGGGCCTCCTGGCCCTTACACTGAAGCATGGAATCAGGGAGGACCTTGACTTTGTCGGCGATGCCGCCGTGCTCGATCAGCACCATGGGCCGCGCATCAGGCGCGCCGCAATCCAGCTTGTACCAGGCTTCCCTTCGTTCCTGGTTCACGGGATGGCGTGAAAGTTCCACGCGCCGGCGCGCGAGCGCCCGCAGAATCTTCAGGTCGTCATGATCGATGTTGATGGCGTCCGTCATAGGTTTCCATGTGAGGTGTGTGCTGCAGGCGGGCGCCCCGGGGCGCAACTATTTCCTTTCGAGAACCTTCTTGCTGCGGGTCGTTTGCAGCTTGTTGTCGGGCATGCGGCGGCTAAGGAAGTCGAGCGAGAGATCCACGCACTCCTTCGCCTCGTCCGGCGTGGTCGTGCCGACCG
>CAYRKB010000190.1:0-5911 GCA_964424705.1 uncultured Victivallales bacterium | reverse complement strand
GCCTCCGTGGCGCGCTATAAGGGGCCGACGCGGCCCGTGTTCCCGGAAGCGTTCCGGGAGACGGCGCTCCGGGCGCTGGATGCGGTGGATGATGTGGTAACGTTTGCGGAGGATGAACCGCTGGCGGCGATGGCGCGTGTGAAACCGGATATCCACGTGAAAGGCGGGTCCTTTGAGCCCGAACGCGTGCGGCATGAGAGTGAACTGGTGGCGCAGTGGGGCGGTCGTTTGGTAGGCACGCCGATGGTTGAAGGGTTCAGCACGTCGGCTTATATCCAAAAGGTGTTGAAGGAAAGTTTCCGCTGAAGGGGATCCTGCCCATGGAATCGATTCGCGAGTTTGACCACCTGGGCTACGAGCCTCCCGGACAGTCGGTTCTTATTTTTGACGGAGCCTGCGGCACGAGCATCCAGCGCATGCAGGTGCCTGCGGCAGCCTGGGAGGGTTGTGAGGGCTGTAACGAACTGCTGAGCGTGACCCTGCCCGAGGCGATGGTGGCGATGCACCGGTCCTTCCTGGACGCCGGCGCGCAGGTGGTCGAGACCAACACGTTCGGAGCGAATCGCATCGTGCTGGCCGAGTACGGTCTGGAAAAGCGCGTGGCGGAGATCAACCGGGCGGCGGTTCGGAATGCCCGCCAGGCTGTGGCCTCGAAACCCGGTGCGCTGGTGTGCGGCTCGCTCGGGCCGGGCACTAAACTGGCGATTCTGGATCAGGTTTCCGTGGAAGCGCAGGGCGAGTCCTATGCCGGGCAGGTCGAGGCTCTGGTCGAGGCGGGCGTGGACCTGTTGCTGTTCGAGACGTGCCAGGACCTGCTCCAGATCAAGACCGCGCTGATTGCGTGCTTCGGGACACTGGAGCGGTTGAAGCGCCAGGTTCCGGTCATGGTCTCAGTGACCATCGAAACCACGGGGACACTGCTCACGGGGTCGGACATCGCCACCGTCGTGGCCGCGCTCGAGCCCTATCCGCTTTTCTCGCTGGGCTTGAATTGTGCGACCGGCCCGCGCGAAATGGCGGAGTATATTTCCTATGCGAGCCGCAACTGGCCGGGCCGGGTATCGGTGATGCCGAATGCCGGGCTTCCCAGGCTGGAACAGGGGCGCACAGTGTATGACCTGACGCCCGACGAATTCGCGGCGCACCTCAGGCGGTATGTGCTGCAGGATGGCGTGTCCGTTGTGGGCGGCTGTTGCGGCACCACGCCCGAACACATCCGTGCGCTGGCCGCCGCCTTGCAGGGTGTCGTTCCCGGCATGCGCGCGCCGGAGCGTCGCTCCTCGGTCACGAGCGTCTACCAGGCCGCCGGGCTCAAGCAGGATATCCCGCCGTTCGTGATCGGGGAACGGCTCAACGCCAACGGCTCGAAGAAGTTTCGCGAGATGCTGCTGGCCGGGGATTTCGACGCCGCCCTCAAACTCGGCGTGCAGCAGGAGAACGAGGGCGCGATGTCGCTCGACGTGTGCACGGCCTACGCGGGGCGGAAGGAGAAGGAGGACATCATCGCCATGGTCCGCCGCCTGCGGACGGGCGTGAAGATCCCGCTGGTCATCGATTCCACAACGCCGGACTGCATCGAGGCGGCGCTCAAGCTGCATCCCGGCCGCTGCATCGTCAATTCGATCAACCTGGAAGATGGCGGGGCGAACCTCGACAAGGTCTGCCGGATCGCGAAGCGGTACGGTGCGGCCGTGGTGGCGTTGACCATCAACGAAAAGGGCATGGCCATGACGGCCGACGAAAAGGTCGCCACGGCGCGGGCGATTTACGAGCGGGCGCTGGGGCACGGTCTGCGGCCGTCCGATCTTCTGTTTGACGCGCTGACTTTCACGATCGGATCGGGTGACGAGACGCTGTACAACTCGGGTGTCGAGACGCTCAACGCGATCCGGCGGATCAAGCAGGAATTGCCGGGGGTGTTCACAAGTCTGGGCGTGAGCAATATCAGCTTCGGCCTGGCGCCGTATACGCGCAAGCTGCTCAACTCGGTATTCCTCCATGAAGCCGTGCAAGCCGGGCTCGACGCCGCGATCATCGATGTGGCGAAGATCGTCCCGTTCAACCAGATTGACGCCGTGGACCGAGGGGTCTGCCTGGATCTGATCCACAACCGGGTGCGGGTCGAGGGCGAGACGGCGCTGGCGGCGTTTCTGAGGCATTTCAGCGCCGCAGGGTCGAAGCCGGCGGAAAACAAGGAGGACGCCGCCGATCGCCCGATCGAGGCGCTGATGGCGGAGAAGATTGTCCGGGGTGAAAAGGACGGCATCGAGGAAGTTGTCGATATGCTGCTCACCCGCTACACCCCCAACGCGATCATCAACACCATTCTCGTGCCGGCGATGCGCAAGGTCGGCGATCTGTTCGCCAGCGGCGACATGCTGCTGCCCTTTGTGCTCCAGTCCGCGGAAGTGATGAAGGCCTCCGTCGGATATCTCGAACGCTTCATGGACAAGAGCGACCGCAAGGCGGGGCTCAAGGTACTGCTGGCCACCGTGCAGGGCGATGTGCATGACATCGGGAAGAACCTGGTGGACATCATTCTCAGCAACAACGGCTACACGGTGTTCAATCTCGGGATCAAGGTTCCGTCGGAAGTCATCATCGAAAAATCGCGGGCCCTGGCGGTGGACGTCATCGGCTTGTCCGGGCTGCTGGTCAAGTCCGCGCTCGTGATGCAGGAAAACATGAAACTCTTCCAGGACGCCGGCCTGACCGCGCCCGTGCTGCTGGGCGGGGCGGCGTTGACCCCGTCGTTTGTGGCGAACGACTGTGTGCCGGGCTACCGTGCGGCGCCGGTTGTATACTGCGCCGATGCGTTTGCCGGCCTGCGCGCGCTGCGCGAATACGAAGCCGGCACCCTGCGCGCGACGCATGTGGAGGCCAGGGCCGCGGCTCCGAAAGCGATCGGGCGCAGCGTCGAACTGGACCGCGGCAATCCGGTGCCGACGCCGCCGTTCTTCGGGGTCCGGCATGTTACGGGCATCGATCCCGTGCGGCTGTTTCCGTATATGAACGAGCCGGCGCTGTTTCGCGGCCGCTGGGGCTACCGGCGCGGCAAGTTGAGCGCGGCGGATTACGAGACGATGCTCAATGAGAAAGTGCGGCCCCTGTACGAGGAATTCAAGCGCCGCACGCGCGAGGAGTCGCTCATCCAGGCGTCGGTGGCCTACGGCTATTTTCACGTGCGGGCCGAGGGTAACTCGCTCCTGATCGACAAGGACGGGCGGGACGTGGCGTTCGCGTTTCCGCGCCAGGCGGCGCCCCCGAACCTGTGCCTCGCCGACTACTTCAAGACGGCGGAGGAGGGCGGCGATGTCGCCGGGTTCTTCGTGGTGACCATCGGCCCGAGAATCGACGGGGAGATTCACAAGCTTTACGCCGAGAACCGGTACCACGACTACCTGATGCTGCATGGGTACAGCGTGGAACTGACCGATGCGCTGGCCGAGTACTGGCACGAGACGATGCGTGAGGAATGGGGCATCGGCGCCCACCGGCCGGCGGGGGTTTCCGGGTACGCGGCTCAGGATTACCAGGGCTCGCGTTTCGGGTTTGGCTATCCCGCGTGCCCGGATCTCGACGTGCACAAGCCGCTGTTCGAGATGCTGCAACCGGAGGCGATCGGCGTGACGCTGACGGAAAACATGCAGATGGTGCCGGAACAAACGACGTCGGCGCTGGTGGCGCATCACCCGCAGGCCAAGTATTTTGCCGTATAGGGAGGGGACCGGGATGGGAAAGCATATCTGCGTCAACTGTGGTTACATTTACGATCCTGAGAAAGGCGATCCGGCGGGAGGCATCGAGCCTGGAACGGCGTTCAAAGATATTCCGGACAGTTGGGTATGCCCCACGTGTTACCAGCCCAAAACCCAGTTCGATCCGCTCGATTAGTCCCACGGCGGGGATCGCAAAGAAACTGGGAGTGTTGCTCCCATGGTGACTATGGTATGATTTAAGCCATGAAGGACGAGATGGACGAGATTGACGCCAGGGAGCTGGTGGAACTGGATTTCCTGGAGGCGGTGGCGGCGCGGCTGCCCGAGGACGCCGATGTCCTGAAGGCGTTGGGGGACCTGTACACACGTGTCGGCCGGTATGAAAAGGGACTGGATATTGATGGGCGGCTCGCGAAGCTGTGCCCCAGGGATCCCCAGGTCTGGTACAATCTTGGCTGCAGTCTGGCGCTACTTAAGAAACGTGACGCCGCCCTGCAATCCCTGAAGAAGGCGGTGACGTTGGGCTACGATGACTACGAGTGGATGAGCCGGGATGCCGACCTGAAGTCGCTGCGTGAGGAGCATGCCTTCAAGTCTTTGATCAGGAAACTCAGCCTGTGCGCGGAAAATAAACAGAATGACGCCGAAAACGCCTGAGATCGTCCCGACAGAAGAGGAGGCCAGACTGGGTTTTGAGGCCCAGACCCTGACCTATCCGGAGGGCCGGTACGAGTTGGCGGGGCTGAAAGCTCCGACGCACGGCCCGCTTGAACGGACTGTGGCGATTGGGCTCGATGACGGCAGCAGGATCCGGCGGCGTCATGGTGGGACCGGCTATGTGCGGGAGGTGTTTGACGGAGTCGTCTGGACGGTGTCAGACGTGTTTGAATCCCTGCGCGAGGTCAAGGATAGCGACGTCTTCCAGGCCCATCGGCAGCAGCTCGACGCGGAGGTCGGGTGCGCGTGGGAGGATGAGGCGAGGGCGGGTGAATAGGCCCGTGCTCCGGAGAGTGTGCCGTCGGCCCTGGTGGAGCAACTCAAGGAAGGCGGACGCATGATACTTCCTGTGGGAGCCCCGATGGAACAACGGTTGGTGATCCTCAGGAAAAAAGAAGGCAAGATCGAGCAAACAGACGATTTGCCGGTGCGGTTTGTGCCAATGGTGAAAGGGCGGGGGATATGACAGTTCGCGAGTTGGTGCTGAAGAACAGGAGCTATCGCCGGTTTCATGAAAACGTTCCGATCAGTGAGGCTCAATTAAGGGAGTGGATTGACTTGGCCCGCCTGACCGCATCCGGAGGCAACAAGCAGCCTTTGCGCTATGTGCTTGCCTGTGATCCCAAGACGAACGCCGCCGTTTTCGAGAATGTGGGCTGGGCCGCCTATCTTCGTGATTGGAAGGGGCCGGAGGAAGGTGAGCGTCCAACCGCCTACATTATCATTCTGGGTGATACCGCCATTACCGCGTCGTTTGGGTGCGACCATGGAATTGCCGCCCAGACCATCCTGCTGGGAGCGGTTGAGCAGGGGTGGGGAGGGTGCATGATCGGGTCCGTGAGGCATGAGCAACTACGGGCCGCGCTGGGGATACCAGCGCAGTACGAGATTCTGTTGGTTCTGGCGCTGGGCAAGCCGAAAGAAACCGTGGTCATCGAATCTGTGACCCAGGGAGATATCAAATACTGGCGTGATGGCCAGGGGCAGCACCATGTTCCCAAGCGCGCCTTAAGTGAGGTCATCCTGACCCACTGGCGTCCTAATTAGGACGCCAAGGCTTAAGCAATTCAGGCTGTAGGCCATTAGGTTGTCCCGTCCGGATAGGCGATGCATTTGCGTCGCCTTTTCTATCGGGCCGCACGGTGTGCGGCCGCGCGCCACTTGATTTCCTAACAGTCTACAGCCTAACAACCTTCAGCCTGCATCCTGTGGGATGCTACTGAAACCCTTTGTGCAGGTGTCCCGTATTTCCGGCTTTTGCCGGCGTTCCAAGGTAGACGAGGCGTCCCGCCTCGTTCTGGCCACTTGCCAGCCTGCCAAGGTGAGTTTTTGACGGCCGGCCCCCGTCAATGTGCTGGGAGCGTCAACACCGTCCTGAACGAAACTGAGCGGTAGGCGGAAAGAGGCGGGGGGATGGAAGGCAGTTGTTGGGTTGGTGAGTTGATGAGTTGTTGTGGGAGGGACAGCCCCTCTAT
>CAYRKB010000189.1:0-5933 GCA_964424705.1 uncultured Victivallales bacterium | reverse complement strand
GCGGGCTCTACGGCAAACATGGTCGAGCTCATGGCCCGCGTAAAGCGGGCTCTACTGTGACAATGCGCGAGGTAGAGCCCTCTTTACGCGGGCTTCGGCCTGGGGGAACCGGCCATAACGCGAATGGCTGCAGTCAATACGTGCCGTATTTCCGCGCCGTCTCGTACATGGCCACCACATTCTCGGTGGGCGAATTGTCCTGGAGGCAGTGGGTCGGGGCAAAGCAGTAGCCGCCGCCCGGCATCATGATGTCGAGCGTTCGCTTGCAGTAGGCAATCGTTTCCGCGACCGTGCCCTTGGCGACGGGGCCTGCCGTGCTGATGCAGCCGTGAAAGGCCAGCCTGCCCCCGAACGTGCGCTTGAGATGCTCGGGCGACATATCCTTCGCTTCGGGCTGCAGCGTGTCGACGGCGCTGATTCCCATCTCGATAAAGTCTTCATACGCCCAGCTGCTTGATCCGCAGGTGTGCACGATCACCGGAATGTTGAATCTCTTGGCCAGGTCGACGAATTGCTGGTGGAGGGGGCGGATGGTCCTGCGGTAGAGATCGAGGCTGATCAGGGGCGCAATCTGGGTTCCCAAATCCTCGCCGAGCCACAGGAAGTCGACCTTCCCCTTCGCCGACTCCAGCGTGCGACGCGTGATCTCCAGATTGATGGCGGTGCGCCGCCTGGACAGCAGCGTCCCCGCGGGATCCTCTGTGATGAGGTCCACCAAGGTCTGCTCCATGCTGCGCAGAAAGCCGTTGGAATTGATGATGTCGCCGGTCCCCGCGCCGCCCGCGGAGATGCCAAAGTCTTTGGCGGCCTCGCATCGTGCGGGGACCTCGCTGTAGTCGAAATCGTCCGGCGACGGCATGGGCCAGGCCGCAATGGCCTCCTCGTCCGCGTCGCGCAGGGGGAAGTCGCAGTAGTCCCAGTATCCGCCCGACTCGTGCTCGACATAGCGGCGATGCACGCCCCAGTCATCGACGAGCACGCCGCGCTCCGGAATGTCCTTATGAAGCTTCGGGCCTCGATACGGCGCGTGTACTCCGCGGAAGTCCACGCCGAGCGCCTTGTTCAATCCCTCCCAATCATCGGGATGCAGCCCGAAGTGCGCCTTGAGCCGCTGGTCGATTCCCGGGTTGGCGGAGTAGTTGACGGGGACGCGGTCGGGCTCCTGATTTGCGAACACCCTAAGGACGCGCTCTTTCGATGTCATGACGTGCTCCAGAGAAAGACAGCCTGTCAGCCAAGGATTTCCGGCATGGTGAAGGCGCGCGGTTCCTTCGTGAGCAGGCGCGCCGGCACGTGGCGGGCAAGGCGCAGGAAGATTCCCCATGCCTTGCCGTCATTGGATCCCAGCGCGACGACGATTTCGTGCTCGCCCTGGTCCACGTCGAAGGTGGCCTTCCCCGCGCCGGCAATGGCCGGGTTGACGCCGTTGGGGTCGTGATAGATCTGCTTCCCGTCGACCCATGCCTTGACGGGCCCGTCATAGCCCAGCTGGGCGGTGAGATTCATTGCCTCATCGCATCGTATGCGGCAGGCGTAGAAGACATGGATGTCTTCCGGCGCGGTCTTCGCAATTTCGTCATGCAGGTCGCAGAAGTTCGACCCGAACGTCCGGGACGCCATGCCGAGATGATCAAGTCTTGCCGGGCACTCGAGATCGTTCAGTTTGCCTGCGGCAGGCTGGAACGCGCTTACCCGCATCGTCTTGATGTAGGGGGTGACGGCCTGGCCGGCGCCGAGGAAGACCGGGCCGAAGACGGGCAGCGGCCGCCCCGCGGCGTCGGTCGCGTTGCAGTAGGGGCCCACGCCGTAGCCATAGTGCAGGGCCATGCCGCTCACGTCCTGCGCGCCGATCCACAGGCGGACGCGCGCGGTGTTCTTGGCGAGCGTTACGTCAAACATCTGGGAGTTGCCGCTGAAGTCGACAACGTCAAAGCCGCTTGGCCGCCCCGCAGAGCGCAAGCTGCCCCGGGTGTTGTCGAATTCGGCTACCACGGTTGCGTGGCCGTCCTCCGTGATGACGGAAACCTTCCCGAGCGCGATCTGGCGCTGCCGCGGGCCGCCCTGCCGCAGGCCGTGCATGGCGTCCGCGAGCCGGACGCCGAGGCAGTTCTGGCCGGCGCCGCTGATGTGAATTCCATCGTCCAGCGCGAGGTCAATTGCGGGAACGACGGTGCAGTGGGGAACAACCGACGCGAGCCGCCGCTGCTGGTCCTGGATCGAGTTCCAAGACGGGGTGTTCTCGGGCCCCCAGCCGACCACGCGCGCGATCTGGACGACGGCCGCCGGCATCGAGGGATTCCTGAAGTCCCGTCGCATGGCGGCAATCATTGCCTTCATTCTTTTCGTGTAGTGCGGGGCCGCGGCTTTGGTCGCGTCGCTGCATCCCTGGTACCAGACGAGTCCCGCAACGCGCGCGCCGTTCTTCCTAAACCGGCGCATTGTGGCGCCGTAGAGGCTCTTGGTGCCAAGCTTCTTGAGCTTCGGGTCCCACTGTTCCATCGATGTTCCTCCGTGCGCGCAGGCGAGCATGCCCTGGGGAATGCCTGTGAGCGCGAACAGGCGCTGTCCGAAGGAGACGCCGGGGCCGACGCCAATCACTGTCGACTTGGGGGGGCGGACGCCACCGCAATAGTCGATGTGGACCTGATCCACGCAGTCCCACATGTCATGGATCGGGTCGCAGGCGGGGGCCCAGCTGTCGTTCATGTAGAACGCGCGGACCATCGGGTTCGCCTTGAGCTTGTCCTTGAGCAGGCCGCATCCCTGCATATTCGACTGCCCCCCAAGCACCCAGACATCGCCCACGAGAACATCGCGGACGGTCAGCCTTTCGCAAAGGGCTGGGTCTTTCGCATGGATGCAGAGCTCAACCTGATAGGGTCCGCCGACAGGAAGCCCCGCGATGCGGCCCGCGAATTTTCCGCGCGAGGCGCTGCCGACGCTGCGCTCGCCGAAGCCACGTACGGTCTTGCCGTTCTTCCGGATCGTGGCGGTGAGCTGTCCGCGCACTTCGCAGGAGCCGGTGAAATCCGCTTGGCTCACATTCTTGCGGCTGCGTTGAAGCACGATGCAATCCAACAGACCGGCTTCAATCTTCATGTTTCTGCCTCTCCAGTTGCTCAAGCCGCCTCTAAAGCCCTGCACTCTCGCAGGATCTGGCAAGCGAGGTCAATCCATAATGCGAAGTTCGCGGGGCACAGGGGGCGCATGTGAGTTCCGGGGATCGCCGCCCGGGGGAGATGCGGCGAAGCTCGGAGAGAATGCGGCGGGGTCGCCGCATCTCCAGTCGGAGTTGCCCGTTGTCGCTCCCGGCGTGCTTCTGGAGTCGCGACGCCCTCGTCGCGGAGATACAAAGCCGCGCCTGAACGGAGAACTCCCCGGAACTCACATGCGCCCCGGGGCTGCAGGGTTAGCATTGCATTCGCTTTTTCAGGGTGCTATACATAGGCGCGTGGAAATTAAGTTGCAGAAGCTGAATCTCGATATTCGCGAACTGCCGTCGATCCCCACCTCGATCGCGGAAGCTCTGCGCGTGGCGGATGACGACCGGGCCTCCAGTGAAGAAATCGAAAGCGTTGTTGTGCGCGACCAGGCATTGACCGCACGGATCTTGCGGGTCGCTAATTCGGCCGCCTTTGGGTTTCCGCGCCGGGTCGAGCGTGTGCGTGAGGCCATCACCATTCTGGGAATACGGAAGCTCAAGCATGTGGTCTCTGTCATGGCGGCCACGGAGCTTTTCAAGGGCGACGAAACGGAGCTGGTGACCCCGCAGCAACTCTGGGCGCACGCGCTCGCCACCTCACTATGGGCGAGGCAGATCATCGAATGGAAGAGGCTCTGGGGCTGCGGGAGTGCCGTGACTGCGGCCTTGCTGCACGATCTGGGCATTCTCATCCTCATGCAAAAGGCCCGTGAAAACTACCAGCCCGTGCTGGAGGAGGCCCGCAGGAGCGGGCAGCCTTTGCTTGCGCTCGAGAATCGGGCGTTCGGCACCACCCATGCCTTCATCGGCGGCATGCTGTGCGCCAAGTGGCAATTGCCTGTCAGCGTCACCATGATGGTTTGCCACCATCACTCTACAGTCGCCCCCGTTGAGCCGGCCCTGGGCGTCGTGATGCTGGCCAATGGCCTGGCCCACCGGACGGGCGACGGTCCCTTCGTTTGGGAGAACATTCCGGACGCGCCCGTGGATCTGCTGGGCATCTCGCTGGATTCCGGGCCCGGCCTCGAGTTCTTTGAGAATGCGAAGCAGACGGTTCACGAGCAGATGCTAGCGTTCCGCGATGCCGTACAGACCTGACGGAACAACGCCTAAAGCAAGCTTCCTGCGATGTGCGACAACGCCTGCCTGATCTTGAGAGTCAGTTTCGGCGGCTGGAAGAGGCGATGGTGCAACATGCTAACCGAGGTTGATGCAAGAAGACTGCATACGAGAGCACACCGTGAAAATCCTGATTGCTGATGACGATTCTACATCGCGTGCCATCCTGACGGGGATACTCAGGAAACATGGCTACGAAGTCGTGTCGACGGTGAATGGTGCGGAGGCGTGGGCGGCCATGCAACTGCCCGATGCACCCCGTTTGGTCATTCTCGACCGCATGATGCCTGAAATGGATGGCCTTGATGTGTGCCGTCGGGTTCGCGCCATGGAAACCGATCAACCACCTTATATCATCATGCTGACGACAAAGGCCGAAAAGGCCGATATCATTGTGGGCCTCGATGCCGGCGCGGACGACTACATCGCCAAGCCTTTCGACCTCGGTGAACTTATTGCCCGACTCAACGTCGGCCGGCGCTTGATTGAAATGCAGGATAAACTTCTGGAGGCGAACAATGCCCTGGCCCATAGGTCCACGCACGACCCCCTGACGGGTATCCTGAACCGTCGGGCCATTCTGGACGCTTTGTCCCGCGAATTGTCCCGGGAGCGCCGAGAGAACAGCGGCCTGGCCATAGGAATGTGCGACATCGATCACTTCAAGGTGATCAACGATACGCACGGCCACCAGGCGGGAGATGAGGTGCTGGTCGGGTTTGTCTGTCTCCTGAGAGGCGCACTGCGTTCTTTTGACTTGTTAGGCCGCCTTGGCGGCGAGGAGTTCGTGGTGATAACGCCTGGCATCAGAGAGAATGACCCAAGCATACTGTACGAACGTATTCGAAATAGGATCGCGGATAATGCGATAGCCACGAGGGCCGGCACGGTGTCCATCACAGTCAGCATCGGAATAGCAGCGTGGACAGGAATCGAGAACGAGGACGAGCTTCTTGCTGCGGCTGACTCCGCCATGTACAGGGCGAAGAGGGATGGACGAAACCGCGTGCGCCTTGCCGAGAGGCGAATCGTGGATGGCTAGGAGCATGCCCTGCCCGGGCGCCTATCCCTCAGTTCGCTCTCATTCCTGCCAAAAGAATCAAGCTACCCGGTGAAGGGGCTAACGCTAAAGGCAAGTGAGACGACAGATTTCAGCGGCTCTTCTGGAACCGTTCTAGCCATGCAGGGCACGAACAGTTTCTCCCCCGAGGAATTCACCATCACCGGGTCCGGGGTGCGTTACATTCAGTTATCAAACTGGAAAGCACTTTCTGCCGGCAACTGGATGGGAGTAATGGAAATTCGATTGGAAGGCACTGTGCGGTGCGGAGGAACTATACTCCTATTGCGGTAGGGCGGGGCGGCGGGCGTGTGGAAGCGCCCGCCAAGCCTGTTGGCAGGTGATTGACTGTGGTGGGTGACTTTGGCTCCGTCAGGCCGGCCGCCCTTGTCTGCAGGGCGACCAATCCTCCTTCTCCAAAGAGCAGATCCATCTCCATCTGGCCGGTGCCGTCATGATTGGCGCATGCCCGGCCGGTCTCGGCCGGGGCTGGCACCTGCCGCACGGACCCGGCGGGCGGCAATTGCCCTTTTCTAAGCAGTGTCTTGCTGT
>CAYRKB010000188.1:0-6036 GCA_964424705.1 uncultured Victivallales bacterium | reverse complement strand
GCAGGTGTGCCTCTTTAAGCCGGACGACCAGTTTGATGCGGTTGTAGTTCCCGCAGGGCTCGTCGCCCACGACCGTGATGGAGTACCGACCCGACGAACGCGCCAGGATTTCTTCGGCGAGTTTCCCACCTGCCATGCCGTTGCCCACGATCACCAGCTTTTCAACCCGCTCCATGATTTCCTCCCCGCTCCCGACTTGAACGCCGTGTCTTGACCTCAGCTTTTTTCCCGGGCCATCAGGTGATATCCGCCGGCCATAATTACGGCGCCTCCGGCAATATTGCCCAAGGTGACCCAGAAAAGGTTGTACCAGTAGCCGCCCCATCCGACACCCTCGACTGCGGGGGCAAATAGCCCCATGCCCAGCAACGTCATGTTCGCAATACTGTGCTCGAAGCCGGAGCCGATAAACGCGAACAGGCAGAGGCAGATCAAGAAAATCTTTGCCGCATCCGATCGGGTTCGGCCCGCCGTCCAAAGCGCCAGGCACACGAGCAGGTTACAGAGCAAACCCCGACCGAACAGTTGTCCGGCGGGGGCGTTCATCTTGAGCACCGACGCCTTCGCGATCAGCGGCAGGGCATGGGGAATGCTCCCGGAGTAGACTGCCAGCCACGCGACGAGTAATGAACCCACCAGATTACCGAGCCAGGAGATCGTCCACACCTTGACCACATCCCTCGCCGACGCCTGTCGGCGCAGCCATGAGAAGCCTAGGTACATGGCGTTGCCGGTGAACAGTTCCGAACCGGCAAACACCACCAACGTCAACGCCAGTCCAAACGAGAGGCCCATGACGAGTTTCACCGCCGGGTGGTCCAGTTTCGCAAACGGTGCGCCGACGGAGAAGATCAGGATAATCCCAAGCCCCACGTAGACGCCGGCCATCATCGCGGCCAGAAAATAACCCAGCGGGTTCTCGCACAGGAAACGGCTTTTACGCGCTCCGAGCAGGGCTGCTTCGTTGACACTCTCATCGTACATGGGTCTTCTCCTGTCACACGGGTTGCGCAGACGATTTTGTCTCGGTCACGTGGAAACGAAGTTCCGCGTCCATAGTGGAGTAAAGCTGTGCGACCCGGTCGAGCAGGGTGCGAATGTCGCCGCAGGAATCGGCCAGAGCTTCGCTCCGGCCCTCACGGTAGTCCCGAGCATTCTTAAGCAGGTAGCGAACGTTGACGTCAACCAGGGAGGTCTCCACGAAATACGTTTCGAATGTTTTAAAAATGACTTCAGAATCGTGGGTGTCGATGCCTCGCGTGATCAGCAGGGCGCGGGTTGTCGCCAGCAGGCTGCGGAAGAGCCCGTCGCCCGGGTCCGCGGCATTCTCCGCCTGATCCAGAATCTTCCGCGCCGTCGCCAGGTCCTCCGCGATCACCTCGAAAACCCCTGAACTGCATTCGCCGGCGGATCGGCCCGCCAGTGAAAAGTCCTGTGTGCTTCCCCAGTCGCGGTAGAACTCGGGGTGGTCGGCATAGGCCGGCGTCCGGGTGTGCCGTTCGAGAATGTACTGGAAATGGCCCATGCCCTGGCGGTCATAATAATCGGCGAAAATTTCTTCCGGCTGGCGGCCGGTCTGGTAATCCCGAAGCAGTTCAATCAGAAAGGCAGGCAGCGCCCGGGCGGGTACCGATCCCGCCACCGTTCCCAGCCGGGTCCGCCCTTCACCCCGCCTTGCGCCGAGCAGCACCCGGTAGGCGGGGATCAGTCGATCACCGACGCGTTGCGCCACTCCGAACGAACCGATTGCACCCATGGGATGCTGTCCGCAGGCATTAGGGCAACCGTTGAGTCGAACATCGACGGTCTGCAGGATGGCGGGTTCGATCCCGGCATCAGCCAGGGCATCGGCGCACGCACGCGCGGCATTCTGGGACAGGCACAGGCCGAGGCGGCAGGTCGCCGCGCCCGTGCAGGAGGTAAACGCACTCCAAGCGCCATGCCGGAGCGCGTCAGCTCCGAAGATTTGGCTGCATTCCGCGCGAACGGCATCAAGATCGGACTCGCGTACGAACCGCAACTGCAGACTCTGGCCCTGCGTGGCGCGCAGCATACGTTCCGCGCTGAATCGCTCCGCCAGACCGGCCGATGCCTCCAGCGCCTGCCAGAAGATCTGCCCCAAGGGCAGTGGCAGTGGCACGGTCACGTATCCCGGTTGGCGCTGTCGCAGCACGTTTAGTCCCTCGACCTCCGTGAGCAGCGCACGGCAATCCGCGGGTGGTGGCTCAACGGCTTTCCCCGACAGGTCCAACGGGAGGTCACAAGCCGGGGTCCCCTCGTCGGTTACGGTCTTCACCGTCTCGCGCAACAGGTTGCGGAATGCATCGGCCCCGACGCGCTCCACCGCGAAACGCAGGCGGGCCCGTTGCCGGTTCCGCCGGTCTCCGAGGCGGTCGAACAGCCGCCGTACGGCCTCCGCGATGCGAATGACGGCTGCAGCGGGGACCCACTCCTCCATGCGATCGCCCACCCGCGAGATCGCCCCCATTCCGCCTCCCGCATAGACGCTGAAGCCCGGCATGCCGTCACGCACCTTCGCGATGAAGCCGAGGTCACTGACCTGGGCCAGGGCGCAATCGGCGCCGCACCCGCTGAACGCGATCTTGTATTTCCTCGGCAGGTTGTAACTGCCCGGCAGGGCGATCAAATACTGGGTGACCGCGACGACAAAGGGGGTTACATCGAAGTGCTCGGCGGGACAGATACCGGCGAAAGGACAGGCGGTCACGTTGCGTACTGTGTTACCGCCGCCCCCCTTGGAGGTGAGTCCGGCCGGGAACAGTTCCCGGAGGACAGCTGGCGTCTGCCCGATCGGCACGTCGTGAAGCTGAATATCCTGGCGTGTGGTCACATGCAGGGTCCCTCCGCCATACCTCGAGGCCACGCCGGCCAGTATCCGGGTTTGGGCGGCGCTGATCGCGCCGCCGGGCACACGCACGCGCACCATGTAGGTCCCGTTCTGCCGCTGCTCGTAGATGCCGCGCGGAACGCGCCTCGATTTCAGGGTCGAGGCGGAGAGGTCACCCGCGAGGAAACGGTCCACATCGAAGGTGTGCTGTTCGATGTCCTGGGTGAAGCTGTCCGGCAAGTGGCAGAGGGTTGGCGTCTTCATGATGTGTTCGCCTATAGTCCGATGCCGAAGATAAGTCTAGCCTGCAAATCGGGGGACGATTCGTTCAATCCCGTCAAAGCCCCGATGGCGAGGAAGTACCGGTGGCGGGCAAGGGATACCGTGGGGCCAAGGGAATACGTATCCTCACTATAATTCCCGGTCGACTCGATCCCCACATGCACGGCCGGCAACACGGCATAGCCGATGCCTGCCGCATACTTGTGTTCCGTTTCCCCGGCGCTGCCCAGAGGGCGCTCAAGAACCTGATTGTAGCTCACGTCAAAGGCTCCAGCGGTTTTGGCGAGAATGAGCTTTATCTCCCCGACGTCGTCCTCCGACAGGTCGGAGTTACGCTCGTATTCGGCGTAGAATAGGACATCAAGGGGAAGGGCATTCTTTTCCGCCACCCGGTAGCGCGTCCTCAATTTGAACCCCTCGTAGCCAAACTCGTCACTATCCTCCGTCTGGGTCTCCTGCCATACCTGGTACATGGAGACATCCCAGCGCGGTGTGATGCCGTATTCCGCCTCGAGCTGGTGCTGCCATGAACTGACTTCCTGAACGCCTGTATCCGGCACTTTCAGCGTCAGGTAATACTCCAGTTCGGCGGTACCCGCAGGCATGGTCATATACTCATACGTCCACGCATAGTTTCTCGCGTCAGCTCCGGCGTTTTGCGATCCCGCTGCGAGCATTCCAGCAACCAACACTCCCATCGCCAATCTTTCTGTCACCCTCATTGTCCTGGCTCCTTCCCTGTGTTGTTCATATTCCTCCCCCACTTTCCACCTCGCCCGGCCGCAGACGGCCAAATTGAACCCGCTGCCAGACCCGCTCGTGCAGATAAAAGAGAAACACCTTGGTAATGATCTCCGTCGCTCCGATACTCAGCGCCTTCGAGTAATCACCGGTGATGAAGAACGCGACCACCATGGTGTCGATTGTGCCCGTGATTCGCCAACTGATACCCTTAGCGATACTGCGGCGGTGTTCGTCTGTCGGCACAACCTCTCCGTCTTCCTTCACAACCTTCTGCGCCCATGGCACCGCCAGCCATATCCGCTCATGCAGGTAATACAGGAGGATCTTGGTAAAGAATTCGACCCCGCCGATCTTCATCGCCGTCCCAATGGTCCCGGTGAAGAACCAGGAGAGACAGATGGTGTCCGCGGTGCCGACCATCCGCCAGGAGACACTCTTGACCAGACTTCTGTGATGTTTCTCGCTCATCCTTACTCAGATCTGGTAGTCGACGATGACTTTCTTCTCCCGGAGCAGCTTGCGCACGGCCTCGACTCCGTCTTCCGGGACTGTCCCGGCGGGCAGCGTCAAGTGCGCCGCGATGTTGGCATCCGCCGCGCCGCCCAACCTGACCACAAGGATTTCGTGTGGACTATTCAGCAGTTCCAGTGTCCGGACGTCATACTCGTCCGCGCCGGGTAACGACGTGATGAAGATCTGACCTGAATCGGTCAGGATGCGCGCCAGTTCGCCCAACCGGCGGACGTGCTCATCGCGCATCTCACCCCGAAACCCGATGTCGGCATCAAGTCCCCGAGCCAGGTTGGCCGGGCGCGCGTAGTACGCCTTGAAGCCGGAGCGGAACAGGGCCTGCTCGATGCTTCCGGCCAGGGTCGCGATCGCTCCGGCATCCGAGCCCGTCAGCAGTACGAATTTCGCGGCGTGCCCGTAGGCCGCCGCCCGGTCTGACGGCGTGACTCCGCCACCCTCCCAGGCGAACTCCCGGCCCCGTACGTGTTCCGCGACGGTGGACTCGCTGTCGTCCCTTCTTTCCAAGGCGATCCCCGCCCCGGCGATTTCGTAGTCGTCCACGACCACAAAACGGCCCGTGTGGAGAACCTGGTCGACTTGATCGAACGCCACGGGGCGATGCGTCTCCAGGACGCACTCGGCCACGTCGTGGCGATCCACCTGCTGTTTCGAATGCTCCGAAACAAAGTCGGCGGCATCCAACACGCTGAGCACTTCGACCAGCTTGAGCGGCACCTGCACGGTGCCGATCTTCAGTTTGTACGACTTCCCCTGGATCATCGGCGCGCGCCCCATCCAGAAGAGGTTTGCCCGGAAGCGACGTCCGACGAGGGGCGGCACCTGATCGTCGCGCACCATGAGTTCGCCGGGGCGAATGTAGAGTTGCGTCTCCAGCGTGAATCCCGTGGCATCCCCGGCAGAGGAGGAGGAACGCGACGGGGCGCTGAACACCTCAACCGACCGGATGCGCGAGTGCTTGCCAGAAGGATAGAAGCTCACGTCCTGGCCGACCTGAACACTGCCCGTGAGAACTGTCCCGGAAAAAATCCGCCGCTCGTCGCCGCCTTCCGTGAACTTATAGATATCCTGGACGGGGAAACGGAAGGGGAGATCCCGGGTCGATGGCGGCCGTTCCAAGGCGTCAAGTTGCTTAAGCACGGTGGGGCCGTTGTACCAGGGCATTTCGCTGTTCCCGGGGTTAGCGACGTTAAGCCCGTTCACGGCGCTCATCGGTATGAACTGCAGCGGATGAACGTCGAGCCGCCGCAGGAATTCCGTGTACTCGGTACGCAGCGCATCGAAAACCCGCTGATCATAGCCCACCAGGTCCATCTTGTTGACGAGTACGCAAATCTGCCGGATCCCCAGCATGGACATGATGTAGCCATGCCGGCGCGAGTTCTCCTGAATGCCCTCGTGGGCATCGATAAGCAGGAGGGCGGCTTCGGCCCGCGCGGCGCCTGTGATCATGTTTCGCAGGAATTCGATGTGGCCAGGGGCGTCAATCAGGATGTAACGACGGCGCTCGGTCTTGAAGAAGCAGCGTGCCGTATCGATCGTGATCCCCTGGGATTGCTCATCCTTCAAGGCGTCGAGCAGAAACGCGTACTCGAAGGGCTTCGCGTTCCGGGCGCACGTGGCGCGCACCTGCT
>CAYRKB010000187.1:0-6056 GCA_964424705.1 uncultured Victivallales bacterium | reverse complement strand
TTGCCCCGGCCGCCGGACGCGCGGCACTTGCGGCCGACGACGTTGCCCGGCTCGCCCTGGAGGTCGCGCAGCGCAGAAAGCAGATCGAGGAACGCATCCGCATGCTTCGGGATGAAAAGCGCGAACTGGAACCGTTCGGAAGTTTTGATCCGGCCTCGGTACGCGAGCTTTTCTCCCAGGGCATCTGCGTCCGCCTGTATCGGAACAGCACCGGCAAGACCCCTGCGCTGCCTGAGGGCGTCTCCATGCGCCGTCTCCACAAGGACAAGTCCGCCGAATACTTCGTCCTGTTCGGCCAGGGCGATTTCGACTTCCCCCTGGCCCCCTGCCCGCTTCCCTCGCGCGCGCTGTGCGACGTCTATTCCGAGCTTCAGAAAGCGGAGGCCAGCCTCGAAGCCGCCGGCGCAGAGCTGGCCGGGCTGGCCATCCACGCGCGCGCGCTTCTCAACGAGGCGGATCGGCTCGACGCCCGCGTGCGCTATCTGGAGACGCGCGACGGCATGGGAGCGGCCCACCAGCTAACATACCTGGAGGGATTCTGCCCCGTCCCGAAAGTCGACAGCCTGCGCGCCGCCGCCGCGCGCCACGGATGGGGGCTGCTGGCACTCGATCCGGATGAGGCGGAAACTGTGCCCACCCTGATCGACGCGCCGCGCTGGACAAGGCCCGTTATGGCGATCTTTCGCATGCTGGGCATTCTGCCGGGCTATCGCGAGGTGGACGTCAGCGCAGTGTTTCTCATCTTCTTCAGCATCTTTTTCGCCATGCTGATCGGCGATGCCGGATACGGCGTCCTGTATCTTGCGCTGACGGTGTGGCTTGCCCGCAAGTGGAAAGCCGCGCCGCCTAACCTGGTGCCCCTGCTTGGCATCCTCAGCGTCGCCACGATCGTCTGGGGCGTGCTCACCGGAACCTACTTCAGCATCCAGAGCCTGCCCGCCCCGCTTAAAAGCCTCCGCCTGGACTGGCTCACAGACGCCCGCCACATCGAATCCCTCTGTTTCTTCCTCGGCTCCGTCCACATCACAGTGGCCCACGCCTGGAACGTCATCCTGCAACGCCGTCGGCTGACGGCCGTGGCGCAGGGGGGCTGGATACTTCTGACGTGGACCATGTACTTCATGGCCTGCTATCTCGTCCTGGGAACGCCGGTGCCCGGCTTCGTGCCCTGGATGGCCATCGCAGGCTTTATCGCGGTGCTTGTCTTCATGACGCCGTTCGCCCACATCGGCAAGGAGTGGCCCAATTACATCATGCTTCCGCTCTCCATCGTCGGCAACTTCGGCGACGTGGTGTCCTATCTTCGTCTGTACCTGGTCGGCAGCGCCTCAACCACCCTGATTCTCGCCTTCAACGAACTGGTCCTCGGCAAGGGCATCTCCAGCTTCGGCGCCGGGCTTATGGCCGCGCTCGTGATCTTCGGCGCGCACGTGCTGAACATCGTGCTCGGGGCCCTGGCCGTGCTCGTGCACGGAATACGATTGAACGCGCTGGAGTTCTCGTCGCATTTGGGCATACAGTGGGCCGGCGTTGAGTACAAACCGTTCGCCAGAGACGCAGTCGCCGGGAAACCTTCATAGCGAAAACAGCTCGGGAGAAGGATCCCGAAGGATAAGAAGATCAAGCAACATACAGCAAGGGGAACAGCATGAGTCCTGAAGATGTGGTGTCGGTCGGAAAGCTGGGCGGCGCGTTGATGTTGGGTCTATCCGCGGTCGGGTCCGCGCTGGGCGCGGGCGCCGCTGCGCCGGCTGCCATCGGGGCGTGGAAGAGATGCTACGCGCAGAACAAGATGGCGCCGTTCGTCCTGGTCGCCTTCATCGGCGCACCCCTCTCCCAGACCATCTACGGGTTCATCGTCATGAACCAGATCGTGGCAGCCGCCGCCAAGGGTGCGGCCTGGCCGGCTCTCGTGGGCGCTGGCTTGCTGGGCGGCATCGCGATGGGACTCTCGGCCTGGCTGCAGGGCAAGGCCGGGGCCGCCGCGTCCGACGCGCTCGGCGAAACCGGACAGGGCACCGCGAACTACTTCATGGCCCTCGGCATCATCGAGACCGTCGCGCTATTCATCCTGGCCTTCATCGGCAAGGCCATTTCGTAGCCAAGGGAGCGGAGCATGACCACACCTGACTTCAAAGCCGCGTACAAAACCATCATGGACGATCACTTCCCCCCGCGCATCGAGATCAGCTTCGTCGATGAGAGCGGCCGGCAGACGCTGTTCTACGAGAAGGCCACGTGGCGGATTGACGGCGTCGAGAAGGGCCTGCGCTACGGCGAGAACCCGGGGCAGGAAGCGGCGCTGTACAGGCTCGTCAACGGCAATCTTGTGCTGGGGGAAGTGCAGAGCCTGCAGCCGGGCCGCTACCTGGCGTCGGACGTCGAGCTGCTCCAATCCGGCAAACACCCGGGCAAGACCAACCTCACCGACGTGGATGCGGCGCTCAACATCCTGCGCTACCTGATGGACCGCCCTTGCACGGCCATCATCAAGCACAACAACCCGTGCGGCGTGGCGATCGGCGCCACCGCCGCGGAATCATACCGCCGCGCCAACATGGCCGACCGCGTCGCCGCTTTCGGCGGGGCGATCGTCATCAACCGCGAAATCGACATTGAGACCGCGAAGCTCATTGTCGAGAACTACGCGGAGGTCGTTGCTGCGCCGGAGTTCGCGCCGGGCGTCATGGACCTCTTTGGACGCAAGAAGAACTTGCGCGTCGTGCGGGTGGGCAACATGCGGCGGCTCCAGGAATATGCGGGGCAGCGGGTGGTTGACTTCAAGTCTCTGATTGACGGCGGGCTCGTGGCGCAGTGGTCATTCGTCCCCGAAGCACGCAGCCGCGAAGCGCTCCAGCCCGCGCAGTGCGTGTACAAGGGCAAAGAGTACCGCACGCAGCGCATGCCGACCGACCGAGAATATGCGGACATGATCTTCGGCTGGCTCGTTGAGTCGGGCGTGACAAGCAACTCGGTACTCTATGTGAAGGACCTGTGCACCGTCGGCATCGGCACCGGCGAGCAGGACCGCGTCGGCGTCGCAGAAATCGCACGGGACAAGGCATACCGGAAGCTGGCCGACCGGATCTGCTGGGACCGGCACCAGGTCCCCTACAACACGCTGGCCGATCAGGCGGCGCGCACGGCAATCGACGAGGAAGTGAAGGCGAAGAAGGGCGGAATCATCGGGAGCTGCATGGTGTCGGACGCGTTCTTTCCCTTCCGCGACGGCGTCGACGTGGGGCTGCGCGAGGGGGTCACGGCTGTGATTCAGCCGGGCGGCTCCGATCGTGACTTCGAGGTTATCGAAGCCTGCAACGAATCGGGCGCCGCCATGGTCTTCACCGGCCAGCGCAGCTTCCGGCACTAGCCCGCCGCCCGCTAGAACTCGCAGGCCAGCGAGCAGCCGCCGTACATGTGCGTTTCAGGATCCGGCAGCACGTCCGTATCCAGCGAATCCGTATACGCGACCTGTGCGCCGATCTCCATGGAGGAGGCGGGGATTGGATACCTGACGCCGAGCGTCACCGTGTATTCATGAAATCCGCCGTCTGTTCCGCCCGAGTTGTAGGCGGCCCAGTCTTTGCCCGCAAACCCGACCGACGCTCCGAGCTCGGTCGTCACCATCGCGGCACACTCATACGAATAGGTCACGCCGCCATTGGCATAGAAGTCCTTCACTTCGTCCACATCATTGTAGAGATAGGTGCTTGCGGCGAAGCCGAGACCGAGGTCCACGTCGAATCCGATGTAGATTTCACGCGTGCCTGGCAGGGCCCCGCCGTTCCTCGCCCCGGGCAAAGCCACCTCATTCGTGCCGGACGTCGTCGCCTCGCTTGTCTGGTGCGGGTACAGGTATTCGATGTAGCCCACGGTCAGGCTCACCGCGCCGGTCGTATACCCATAGGAGAGGATCAGATCAGTTTCCGAGAACTCGCCTGACGAAAACTCGCCGTGGTTGTCACCCAGATCAAGATTGCCCCACAGGGTCAAATCGAAGCCGCTAGGCAGTGCGACGTCGAGCGCGGGTTGAATCACGGGATTCTCGCTGACCGTGATGCCTCGCCACACAAAAGCCGAAAAGACATCCGTCTGCAGCTTGGCCTCTGTCGCCGCCGCGCTCCCCGCCAGCACCGCAACCAGCCCCATCCACATCCCCATGCGCTTCAGATTCATAGTCCGCTCTCCTTTCATTGACTCTCCGGCAACGTGTACCACAGCAACCCCGGGAATTCCACAGGAAACATGCGTGAACTCAGGCTTGATCCGGCGCACCTATCGTGCCATACTATCCCAGCTACGTAGCTTAGGACACCGGTCTGATTCATTCGCACATGGGGGCGACAAGGTATCGACGAGGTGGTTGAAGCTGTGGTGGCGCGCCGAGGAATCCTGGTTGGCCTCGTTAAATCCGCTGGGAAAAAAAACATAAACGCCAACGAAGAGCTGGCTCTCGCGGCTTAATTGCTCCGCGACGTCTTCCTGCCGACACCTGCTGGGCAGTGTGAGGCGACGACAGCAGGATAGTTCATGTGTTGTGTGACCGGGCACGTGAGCGAAACTTAACGTGGACGCTGGTTGTGACAATGGCCCGTTCGCCGGCAGTTGTCGCAACGAGAATTAAAGGCGGAACACGCGCGTAGAAACTGCAGTGACTCCATCACGGACGGGGGTTCGATTCCCCCCGCCTCCACCATTTTGCAAGAGAAGAACTTACGAAGAAATTGGAAGACGCTTTACAACATAATCTACAACGCGTCTGACAACGTGGGGCGTTGTTTGCAGATGCTGTGACTGACAATTCAAGTTTCGCCCCACACCCGATATGTCGCATGATCTGAAGTCATTGCGCCTGCACTTGGCGGGTGAACTGCAGCACGGACTCCACCTCTGCATCGCCCGGCATTCTCCTGGTACAGAAACCACTTTCATCTGATCGGTCGACGGCCGACAGGAATCTGAACGCATACGTTACATACGCTCATTTCCCTGTCTCCGGGGATTATGACAAGAACATACAGAACCTCATCGCGCGCGCATGCGAGTGTATGCTCGGGAAGCGTATGTAACGTATGTACGGGGTAGTTTGGCGGTGGCGGACAGGCTGCTCAAGACGGTGCGAAAACCAAAAACTAACAAGCGAAAAACATGGTGAAAACGACGGGTTCTGTGCGAAATCACTGGTGTTTTTCAAGTGAAATGCCAAAAGTAGTGAAATTCACTTTTCGACATTATGTACTACCAGAGAATGGTTTGCGTAGACATTGACTGAATAAGGATCAGGAAATAACAGGCGGGGGGCCCCACACGGTGCCCGTTTTGGGGCGTCTGGCGGACCCGGCGTGGCCGCGGCCGGCGCGGGGGGTGGTCTCCTCTGGAGGGGGCCGGCGGCGCTTGGGGCGGGTGGCCGCCGACGCCCGAAGGGCTAAGGCGCGCCATGGGTGGGACACTTCGCCGCCGGCCGGGTCCGGAGTCCGACCGGACCAGGCGCGGGGCACTGGGCTAAAGGCTTTCGTCGTACATCGTGCCCAGCAGATGGGTGTCCCCCATCACCTGGACACGGCCGATCTCCTGAACGTCGCGGGTGCCTGCGGGGAAGTAGTCCGCCACGTGGGGGAACTCCTTCAGGTCGTCCGCGTCGATCAGGTGTACTGCTACGGGGTTGCCGGTGCCCGTGCGGGCGCGGATGACTGCGTATTCTCGCGTTGCGCTCATTGGTGTATTCCTCCTGCCCGCCGTTGCCCGGCCGGGCTCGGGTGTTTGTTCATTCTGAATCCGGAAATTGGAACCACTACGAAACACGCTAAATGCGCGAAAACCATCGTATGTCTCCGGACCGCTCGGCGAGCGGTCCCCACCCTTTCCTTTCGTGTGTTTTCGTGTCTTTCGTAGTTCAACTGCTCTTTCCATGTTCACTCGGGGCGCGGTCTCATGCCTTCATCAGCCCAGACAATGCCGTCGCCGAATCCCAGGGCGGCGCGGCACGCGGCCAGGGTTCTGCCGGTGGTGGCCATGTTGTCTATGAAGTAGTACGCGGTGCCGGTGGCGGTAAGCGG
>CAYRKB010000186.1:0-6081 GCA_964424705.1 uncultured Victivallales bacterium | reverse complement strand
TGCTCGCCAAGGCGATCGCCGGCGAGGCGGACGTGCCGTTCTTCAGCATCAGCGGCTCGGACTTCGTCGAGATGTTCGTGGGCGTAGGCGCTTCGCGCGTGCGCGACATGTTCGAGCAGGGCAAGAAGAACGCCCCCTGCATCATCTTCATCGACGAGATCGACGCCGTGGGGCGCAGTCGCTTCACGGGGATCGGCGGCGGGCACGACGAGCGCGAACAGACGCTCAACGCGCTGCTCGTGCAGATGGATGGCTTTGAAACCCAGGAGGGCGTCATCATTCTGGCAGCGACCAACCGGCCGGACGTGCTGGATATGGCCCTGCTGCGGCCCGGCCGCTTCGACCGGCAGATTGTGATCGACCTGCCCACGATCGAGGGGCGCGTCGCGATCCTGAGCATGCACGCGCGCAAGATCAAGCTGGCGGAGGGCGTGGACCTGCGCGTGATCGCGCGCGGAACGCCGGGCTTCTCCGGCGCGGATCTTGCAAACCTGCTGAACGAGGCCGCGCTGCTGGCCGCGAAGAACAACAAGGCGGGCGTGGACCTGAAGGACCTGGAAGAGGCGCGCGACAAGGTCAAGTGGGGGCGCGAGCGGCGGGGCCGGGTGCTGGACGACAAAGAGAAGCGGATCACGGCATATCACGAGGCAGGCCATGCGCTGGTCATGCAGCTGATCAAGGAGAGCGTGCCGCTGCACAAGCTCACGATCATCCCGCGCGGCGTCGCGTACCTGGGCGCCACGATGCAGCTTCCTGAGAAGGATGTGTATGTGCAGGGCCGCAAAGAGCTGCTGGCGATCCTTGCGGGGCTGATGGGCGGCCGCTCGGCCGAGGAGCTCTTTTTTGACGACATTACTTCCGGCGCCGCTTCGGACCTGAAGGAGGCGACTCGCATAGCGCGGCTGATGGTGTGCACGTGGGGGATGAGCGAATCCATGGGCCCGCAGGCCTTCGGCGAGCACCATGAGCTGCTCTTCCTCGGCCGCGACATGCAGCGCACGCAGGACTACAGCGAGGAAACGTCACGGAGGATTGATGCGGAAGTAAACCGCCTGCTCCGGGAGGCGCACGAAAAGGCGCGTGAGCTCATCACGGCCAACCGCGACAAGCTCACGACGGTGGCGGAGATGCTGCTGGAGCGCGAGACGATCGATGGCCGCGACGTGATGGAGATCGTTCTGCAAGGCCGCATTCTGTCCGAGTCCGAGCGAGCCGACGTGGACCGCGCAAAGCAGGAGGCCGAGGCGGCGAAAGATGCTGCCAAAGCGCCCAAGCCGGAGGCTGCGGCCGGCGCTTCGGTTTGACTGATCCCTGAACCCTGTACCTGAGCCGTCACGATGCCAGATTCCTTGAATTGGATCTGCCGGGACCGTGTGCTTTCCCTCGCCGAGCGCCCCTTGATCATGGGGATTCTCAACGTCACCCCTGATTCCTTCTCGGATGGCGGGATGCATGAATCCGTCGAAGCGGCGTTTTGCCGCGCGCATCGTCTGCTGGAGGACGGCGCAGACATCGTTGACGTCGGCGGGGAGTCCACGCGCCCCAGCGCCGCGCCGGTGGGCGTGGAGGAGGAACTGCGGCGCGTGATCCCTGTCATCCGGCGCCTTGCCTGCGATCCCGGGGTCGTCATCTCGGTGGATACGCGGAAGGCGGAGGTGGCCCGCGCCGCGCTGGAGGCGGGCGCCAGAATCATCAACGACGTCACGGCGCTGACGGGCGATCCGGCCATGCCGGCGGCGGCGGCGGAGTTCGGCGCGGGCGTGGTGTTGATGCACATGGCGGGCACGCCGCTCACGATGCAGCAGAGCCCAGTGTATCACGATGTGGTGGAGGAGGTGGGCTCCTACCTCGCGCGGCGCGTGGAGGACCTTGTGGGAAGCGCGAAACTGGACCCGCGCTGCCTGACAGTCGATCCCGGGATCGGGTTCGGGAAGACGCTCGAGCACAACCTGCAGCTGCTCGCCGGGCTGTCCGCGCTGCGTGAGAAGGTTGGCAGGCCCCTGGTCGTCGGGCTTTCGCGCAAGAGCTTCCTGGGGAAGATTACAGGCAGAGCCGTCAACGAAAGGCTTGCCGGAAGCCTTGCGGGTCTGGTGTACTGTGTGCTGCGTGGCGTTCGGGTGGTGCGGGTGCACGACGTGCGCGAGACGGCGGATGCCGTGCGGGTGGCGATGGCGATTTGCCGCGCCGAAGGAAATACGTAGGATGCTGGCGAGCTTTCATTCCCTCAGCGCGGGCGGCCTGTTCCAGATCCTGGTGCTGGCCGCCGTGTACTATTACATCTTTCTCTTTCTGCGCGGCACGCGCAGCGCCCAGGTGCTGGTGGGGCTTGTGTTCTTGCTCGCGATCCTGATCGGGCTGACGCAGCTTTTCAATTTGGATGCGCTGAACTGGATCTTGCGCCAGCTCTCTGTGTTTTTCGGCGCCGCGCTGCTGATCATCTTCCAGCCGGAGATCCGGCGCGCGCTGGCCGAACTTGGCCGGCAGCCCCTATTCTCTGTTGCGGAGCAGAAGCGCGAGGTGGTTGAAAGCATCGTGGAGGCCGTGGCGAGCCTCGCGGAGCACCGCGTCGGCGCGCTGATTGCCGTGGAGCGCGACACCCCGGCGGCCGCAATCCTGGAGACCGGCGTCAAGCTGGACGCTGCCGTGACTCCGGAGCTTCTGGCCAGCATCTTCTTCCCGCACACTCCGCTCCATGACGGCGGCGTCATCATCCGCGGCGGCCGGATCGTGGCGGCGGGCTGCGTGTTTCCCCTGTCGCAGAAGATGGAACTGCAGCGCCAGCTCGGGACGCGGCACCGCGCTGCGCTCGGCCTCAGCGAAGAGACGGATGCCGTAGTCGTGGTGGTGTCCGAGGAAACCGGCGCAATCTCTGTCAGCCACCACGGGCGGCTTACCCGCGGGCTTGATGAGGACCAGCTGCGTCGTTTCCTGTCGGGGCTGCTTGTGCGCGAAAACCCCAGCGCCAGCGCCTGGCAGAGGATGCGACGGGAGCTGGATTTGACCCCGGAAGGCATCGTGAAATCAGAGAACCTTGCCGCGCAGGAGGATCAACGTGGCGTTTGATCTGCAACGCGTGTTTCGCCCGCTGAAGGAGAATTGGGGGCTCAAGATTCTCGCTTTGCTCCTCGCGGCACTCACCTACCATTCCATTCGCGGCGTCACGGGGTACGAGGTGGAATACGATGCTCCTGTGCAGGTGACCGTGGCGCAGGGCGTGGCCGTGCTCAACCAGTCTCCCATGACCGTTCGAGTCAGGTTTCGCGGGTCGCGGGAGGACCTGCTGCGCCTGAATCAGCAGCAGATTAAACTCGTGGTGCGCCCTGCAGGGGGGGATCCGGACGGCTCCGAGAAGCGGCTGAAGCTGACGGAGCAGGACGTGAAGGGCATATCGGGCGTGCGCGTTGTGAGGATTGATCCGCCTGCGGTCAGCCTGACGTTTGACAGGGAGGAGGAGGCTACGTTTCCTGTGGCACGCCCTGGCTTGCTGGGCGCGCCGCTGGTCGGCAAGGCGGAGGTAGAGTACGAGCCGCATTCGGTGCGGATCCGCGGCCCGCGGCGGCGGCTGCACCAGCTGGAGAAGAGCGGCAAGAATGAGCTGACGACCGAGCCGGTGGATGTTGACGGGCGGGTGAAATCGTTCACGCGGCAGGTGCGCATTATTCCGCCCGGCGATACGTGGCTGTCACACATCGATCCCGCGGAGGTCACAGCGAAAATCAACATCACTTTGAAGTCCGCGTCGCGAACATGGGACAAGGTCCCGGTGCAGTTCCTGCTGAAGCCCGGCAGGGGCGCGGTCGCCCGGGCGGATCCGGCCGAAGTTTCCGTAATCCTGGAGGGCCGGGCCGAAGTTCTGGATAACCTGACCGGCGACAGCGTCCGGATCTTTGCCGATTGTACGAGCCTGGGCCGCTCTGGCAGTTTCGAGCTTCCGCTGAACGTGTATCATCCCAATCCGGCGGACCTCATCGCGACGATCAATCCGGCCACCGTGAAAGTCGTTCTGGCAGCCCCCGGCGAGCCGTGAGGCGCTTTGCATCAGCAGCGCATGCTCGCGATGCGGGCGGACAGAGCGCGGGTCGCGCCGCCCGGCACGGTTACCACATCGTCGCCGCAGTTCGTGGTCTCAAGGCAGACGAAGGCGGGAAAATGGGCGCCCCCGAGATCGGGCATGCTGTTGGCCTTGTCGAGCCAAGGATTCCAAACCACCGTGCTGAGGCTTCCGCGCTTCGAGACGACGATCTTTCGTGACCAGGCCGGGTCAAGAATGCTGCAGGTCTGCGGGGTGGCAGGATAGATCCGGTCGGTCTCCGCGGTGAAGCGAAGAGGCGCGCCGTCCGGGCTGCAGGGCCGGTTGACGCCGCCCACGGTGTTGACGTACGGAGCCCGCTCCAATCCGTGCAGGGAGACCAGGCGGACGTCGCTCACAGCGAAGTAGGTGTGCAGCGCGGCGGTGTAAAGCAGCGGCTCGATGCCGGGGTTGTGCACGGCCAGCTCGATCTCGAGCGTCTCGCCGACCGTGACCGTCAGCGTAAGGCGGAAGGCGCACCATGCCATGGCGCGCGTTTGCGCGTCGTCGCGCGTCACCAAGCGGATCACTGTTCTGTCCGGCGCATCGGCGCGCGTTTCTGCCACGTCCCACATCCGGGTGCGCACGAATCCGTGGGCGGGCAGTTTCGGCTCGGACGGCGTGCCGAACCACGGCCAGCAGACGGGGATGCCGCCCCGGATTGCCTTGCCGGGCCTAAAGACGGCGTTCGGGCTCACCCAGAGCACGGGGGGCTGCCCACGCGGCTGGAAGGTCATGACATGCGCGCCGTACGTTGCGACTGTCGCCGTGGCGGCGGCGTTGGCGATCTCGGCGACCGGCCCGCCGTCGGGCCCGGGCCGGAACCGCAGATGGCCGGGGATGTCCAACCTGCGTGCGAGGTTGTCGATAGCGATCATAGAAGGTTTCCTTTTCAAGCTGTTCGAGGGCGCATCATGCGCATTGTCGGCGAAAACGGCAAACGTAAAACGGCAAACGCCTTGACACCGGTGGGCGGCGTCTGTTAAACGCGCGCGCTTATGGTTGCACCGAGTGACACGGATTCTTGCGGGGGGGCGCCGCTGGATGGCGCCGACCGGGTTGTCCTGCATGCCCCGGCCAAGATCAACATGACGCTTGAGGTGCTCGGCCAGCGCGCGAGCGGCTACCATGACATTCGCAGCGTGGTGATGCCCGTTGCCTTATTCGACGACATCTGGCTGGAGCGGACCGCCGGCGTGGTCGAGACGGTGGTTGCCTCGGAGAGCGGGGTGGGCGGGGGCTCGCTGCAGCAGCTGGGGTCCGGGCTCAATCTCGCCACGCGCGCGGCGCAGGCCCTGAAAGAGGCAAGCGGCTACGCGGGCGGGGCGAGAATTACGCTTGAGAAGCGGATTCCCCTCGGGGGAGGCCTGGGCGGCGGGAGCACGAATGCAGCCGCCGTTCTGGTCGGGCTGAACCGGCTATGGTCTACGGGCTTTACGCAGGCGCGCCTGATGGAAATAGGCGCGGGGATCGGGTGCGACGTACCGGCGCTGATTCCACGCCGGGCGGTATGCATGGAGGGGCTCGGAGATCGCGTCTCGCCCGTCGAAAACGTGACGACGACGCCCTGGTGGATCGTGCTGGCGAACCCGAGCGTGCACGTCTCCACGGCAGATATATACGCGCGCTGGCGGAAGAGCTCCTTGACTTGTGCCGCGCCGTACTTTAGAAATATGGTTTGCGCTTTACAGACGGGGGACGTGCATCTGGCTGCCAACAACCTGGTCAACGGGTTGCAGTCGGTGGTGTTCAGAAAATTCCCCCTGATTGAGATGGTTTGTGAAGCCATGATGGACGCCGGGTGCTTGGGGGCGCTTCTTTGCGGCAGTGGCGCGTCCGTGTTCGGCCTGGCGGCGACCCAGGCGCAGGCGGAAGCGACAAGGGCGCGGTTGCGCGCGGCGTTCGGGGTGGATTTTTGGGTGCAAGTTACGAAGACACTGCCCGATGGTGTAATGGTAGCACACGGCCCTTTGGAGGCCTGAGTCCAGGTTCGAGTCCTGGTCGGGCAACCA
>CAYRKB010000185.1:0-6197 GCA_964424705.1 uncultured Victivallales bacterium | reverse complement strand
CGCCCTCGCCCCACCACGAGCCCTGGATGTTCGTGACCGACAGGTTGCAGCCCAGATAATGGCCGCGGCCCTTGGTCTCCAGGATGACGTAGTTGTTGTTCCAGGCCTCGCGCCCGAGGTTCGGGATGTCCATGTGATTGACCGCATTCACCCACATCTCCGGGGCCCAGCCCTGGAAGGGGCAGGCGCGGCGGAACTCGGCGTGGAAGCAGCCCAGGCCCTTGAGGTCGCTTTCCGCGACCTGTTCGTAGTCGACGTAGAAATACTGCCATTGGGCCTTCGTACTTTCATTCACCAATTCGATGACGGCCCGCTTGTGGAACGGCATCTGCGCGTAACAGTTGAGGGCGCAACCCGCGTCGATCTGATTGTTCCGGCCGGTCGAGGCGGTAAAGAGCAGCGACTGGTACGAGTTGACAAACCCGTGGCCGAGCCCGAAAAAATCTCCCAGCGGACAGAGCACGCTCGGGGCAGGCGCGTCGTCCCAGGTGATCTTCAGCAGGCACTCGCGGTAGTTGGCCATCTGTGTCATCCAGATGTGGGTGATCACGCCCGGACCGCGGATGTCGGCCAGCACGCGCGACTCCCCTGCCGGAATGGTCCACGAGTCGCCGTTGCGCCCGCTTGTGTCCCAGGACGAACAGCGCCCTGCCTTGCCGTTACGAATTGCCGCCAGATTTCTCATGTTCATGTTGGTTTCTCCTTAGGTTTTCTTACTGATGGAATCCGGCGGCAGGGGCTGCCGCCGGAACAGGACAAGGGGCTGCCGTTACAGGTGTCGGGTCGACTTTCGCGATCGCTTCAGCCCAGGTGTTCAGTGTCAGGCACTCTTCCCGGGTGATGGGACGGCGTTGCCGGTGATAGGAAAAAGGGGCGAGCATCAGAAGCCGGCCTTCGGCACAGGCCTGAAAGTAACGCCCCACCGGCTTGTAGACGGGCGGGAAGCCATTCGCGAGCAGGACGATCAGCGGCTTGCCACGTTCGAGCGCCGCACGGGCGATCTCCTTCTCCCCGGGGCTGATACAGGGCGAGACCAGGACGGCGCCATGTTCGGCCGCATAAAGAAGCTCCTCCTTCTTTTCAGCCAGCGCCGGCGCGGAGATACGTCTGGAGATCTGGACCTGGCGTTTCAGCGGGTGCTGGAGCAAATGCCGGTTGCCAATCACCGGGCAGGAACGCTCCGGGCCGACCGCCTGTTGAGTGACCACGGTAAACAGGTCCGGATGGGCCAGCTTGGCGGCCAGGCGCCGGGGGTTGTCGGCAATGTAGTTCACCATGGCCTTCAGTTGCCCCTTGTGCAGCAGAATGCTGTCTTGAAAGCCCTCTTGCCAAAGGGTGGAGAATCCGGCGGCAGGGGCTGCCGCCAGCACCGGACCCGGGGCTGCCGCCGGCACCGGTTCCGGTGGCAGGAGCAGCCCCCTGCTCCTGCACTCCTGGGTGCTCACCCGCTTGAACGCCTTCACGATATGCCCCATGTGCCTCGCCAGCTGCTCCTTGACCCACAGGATGCCGTGAAAATGGTCCGGCATCACCACGCACTCGCAGGCCTCGACCCCGGGATAGGTGACCGAGGTGCGCCGCCACACATCCCGCACCACCTCCCCTAACAGAGAGAGGTGCAAGCATGCGCCGGTTTTCAAAGCGCTGAGGCACCCCCGCCGTGGCTCGGTTACGACGGTAATCATGTAGAAGGACGGGGCACAGTAGTCGTGCTCCCAGCATCGCTGGTGCATCCCGATCGTGCTCATGTTCGCGGATCAAGGCTTTCGCTGGTTTTCAATTTGAGATCCTCCGGTATTTCCCGCCATCCTTCAGGAAATCAATCCAGTACGGGCTGCCCATGATATAGCGGTGATCGGCGGGCAGGGTCTTCAACAGGGCTGGATCGCCCAGTTCGCGGAACAACCGGTGGCGCGGGTCGATCAGGTTGAACGTGTAGATGCCGTCCGCCCCGGCCTGCCAGGCATCCAGCGCCTCGCCGCGCCATACCTTCTCATCATTTTCCGGCAGGCGGGACGCACTCAGGCATGCGTAAACAGGCACATCGTACTTGTGCCCCATGTTCACCATGGTCTTCCAGGGCTCCAGGTGGAAATAGCAGCCACCGGCCACCAGCACATCCACCAGCCCCTGTTTCAGCCACGCCTCCACGTCCAGGCCGATGCCGCGGGCAAAGCCGGGCGAGTCCATCACGCGCACGGCGATCAGGAACGGACGGCCCCGCCGGCGCGCCACCTCCTGCGTTCCCTGGCGCACACGCGCCAGCAGCCCGGTCATCTTGTCGCACTGCGCCTGTGTTACCGGCTCCCCCAACATCATCTCCCTGAAATAGAGGGGATGGCGGAAGAAATCCAGTTCGATCCCGTCCACGTCATAGCGCGTGGCCACATCCATGATGATGCGGTAGACCTTCTCCCGCACCTCGTCCTGATCGTAGTTCACGCCCGACCAGCGGTTCCCGCCATAGCGGAGCGTGTTCCCCTTGACGCCCATCAGCAAGCCCGGATGGCTCTTCTTCCATTCGCCAAGCAGGGAGCCATCATCCGAATCGTGCGTGTCATTCATGCGCATGGACCAGAACACTTCCCAGCCCTGGGCGTGGCCGAAGTCCGCGATGATCTGCAGGGCGTCGCGCCCGGCAATCTGGAACAGCTCGTGCGCCCAGTTCTCGGCGCCAAAGTCACCGCCCTTGAGCAACTCGGTTTCCCGGCTGTGGTGTGAATACCGGTTGAAGACGCCATCGCAGTAGAAGAGAGTGTCCACCTGCGATCCCACCAGCGGCGAGGTGCGCTGGGCCAGAAAGTTCTCGACCGTCCGCGGCTCGACAGGCTTGGTGGGTAACAAGCAGTCGCCCCCGTCATTGTTCATGATGATCCGGCGTTTCCGCCAGGCGGCCTGCCGCTGGCGCGCCTGCATCGTTTCCAGGCTGTCACGCGAAGGCGCCTGGTCAACGGCCATGTTGACGGCATCCGCCGGAATGGCGGCGGCGGCGAAGCCCGCCGTCCCGGCCACGGAAGAAGCGACGCCCAGCACCAGCCCGATCATCAGGGCTTTCACGGACGTGTCCAGCAGCTTTCCCGGCCGGGTCGGCAGCGGCGCGCCGGACCGGTTGCCTTCCGGGGTTGCCCCGCGAGCGGCGCCAAAGGCCGGTGCAAAGGAGGAGGTCAGCAGCACCTGCTTGCATCGCCCGCCGTGGACGGTCGCATAGGAGTCGAAGACACGGCTAACACTGTGGAGGAGACGGTTCATCATGGCATCGGCGTTCATCTCGTCGTACTTGTCGTTGACTCCTATGCGTCTATCGCCCCGGTGGCTGCCACGGGCGTCAGATCAGCTTTCTCAGTAACTCGCACGCCATCTTCAGACGCTGATAGGTGTCGCGGTTGGCCGTATGCCCCTCTTCGATGAGCCAGCCATCATAGCCATGCACCTTCAACTGCGCGATGATCTCGACCCAGTTCACGCAACCGTTTTCAAGGTCCGCCGCTTCCGTCTTCCAGCGGGTGATGCCATTCTCGGTAACATCAGGAACCCATCTGGTATTCTTGACATGCACTTCAGCCAGGTACGGTCCCAGGACATTCAAGGCGACCTTCGGCACTTCCCAACCATCGCCGATCATGTTAGCCGGATCGAAGAGAACCCCGACGTCTGCCGGAGGAATGCCTTTCAGGATTCTCATCACCCCCGAGGCGCCCGGCCAAAAGATGCCCGGGTGAAGTTCGATACAGGGACGGACCCCGACTTGCTTCGCCTCCTGTACCAGTTCCCTGTAGCTGCCGCGGCACTGGTCGAGCAAGGCGTCAGCATCAAACCGGGCCTCACTGGGCATGGGCAAGCCGGTCACGCGGACATTCCTGATGCCAGCCTTGCCGCAGGCCTTGACCATGGACACGGCACGCTTCATGTCGGCCGTCGAGGTATAGCTCGCAACCGAGGTGATCTCCAGGCCGACGTCCTTGGCGGGCTTGAGCGCGGCGACCGGATCGGCAAAGAAGGCATCCTCGGTGATGCTGGACTTATTGTTGTCCCAGGGATAGAAGGGCCTTGACGGATCAAACCCCGCCGAGGCGGCGGGTACGATGCGGGGCTGCACGCCGTCATAGCCCAGCGCCTTGATCATCCGGCAGGCCTCCGAAAACGTGTACTCCGGCGTAAAAGTTGTGAATGCTCCCAGTTTCATGAACGCTCCTTCTCCTTTATGTATGCTTACAGTCTCCGTGCGGTTCCGGGTTAAAAAAAGCGCTGTTGTCTTATCGGCCCTACAGGCTGCGGTTCACCCACACCAGCATCTCCTCGCCCGGCGCGCGGTTGCCCCAGACACAGTAGGGAACGGCGGTGAGGGTCACCGTCCGGCGCGCGGTCGGAGCCGGGCTATAGAGCGCCCCCCCCGCCCAGTCCTGCGGCCGCCGGCGCAGGGACTTGCCGCGCAAGACGACCACGCCACTCATCTGATCCTTGAGGAACACCGGCTTGAACGCAGCCTTGGCCGGCAGCGTGACCTCGCGGAGTTCCACCCCGTTGTCCTTCTGCTCGAGGCAGTAGACCATGGGCCCGCGCTGCAAGGCAACCTTGCCGCAGTTCATGCGCACCCGCGGGTTTGCCTCGACCTGCATGACCGGCATATCGAGCACGAGTTTCACCGTATCGCCTGCCTGCCACTGTCGCGCAATCCGCACATAGCCCTTGACCGGTTTGGTGTGGATCGCCTTACCGTTCACCGTCAGGGTGTATTTCGAGCACCAGCCGGGAATCCGAAGCGCCAGGGTGAAGCGCGCGGCGCGCTCCGGGGTGAGACGCAGGCTCACCGCGCCGTCCCAGGGATACTTCGTGGCGACCTTCAGGCCGACCGTCTGCCCGGCCACATGCAACGTGCTGTCGCCCTGGGCATAGAGGTGCACCCACGCGGTGGAGCCGCTTTCGGAATAGAAATACTCCCCGACCGAGGCGATCAGCCGCGCGATGTTCGGCGGGCAGCAGGCGCAGCCGAACCACTCCTGGCGCGCGCCGGCCACGTGTCCGGCAGCACCGCGCGCGGCCTCCGGATAGACCGCCAGCGGGTTGGCATAGAAGAACCGGCGCCCATCGAGGCTGACCCCGCTCAGGCAGCCATTGTACAGCGCCCGCTCCATGACGTCCGCGAAATCGCCCTCGCCGGTCAGTTGCAACATGCGGTGAGCCCAGAAGACCAGCCCGATCGCGGCGCAGGTCTCGCAGTACGCCGTCTCGTCCGGCAGATCGTAGTCGAACGTAAACGCCTCGCCCTGCCGGGTCGAGCCGATCCCGCCGGTTACATACATTTTCCGATGCACCAGGCTCTTCCACAGCTTGCGCAAGGGCGGCAGCAGGGTGGCATCGCCGGCGTCCCTGGCGACATCCGCCATGCCGCAGTACAAGTACATGGCCCTCACGGCGTGTCCAACCACCTCATCCTGCTCGCGCACCGGCTTGTGGGCCTGGTTGTAGGTGAAATCCGTGCGCTCCCATTGTTCCCAGCCTAGCTTGTGCGCGTTCGCGTGTTCGAGCCGGAAGTAGTTGGGTTCCTGCCCGCGCTCGTCGATGAAGTACCTGGCCAGGTCCAGGTGCCGCTGGTCGCCGGTCACCCGGTACAGTTTCACCAGTGCCAGTTCGATTTCCTCATGGCCGTCATAACCGCGCTTCTGTCGCGGCCCGCGGCCGAAGACGCTGGCAATGTGGTCGACATTACGGCACATGATATCGAGAAGCTGGCGTTTGCCGGTGGTCTGGAAGTAGGCGACCGCACCCTCGATCAGGTGCCCGGTGCAGTAGAGTTCGTGCGAGTTCACGAGATGGACCCAGCGTTTTTCAGGCTCCACCGCGGTGTAAACGATGTTGAGATAGCCGTCGGGCTGCTGGGCTGTTCCAATGAGCGCCACGGCATCGTCCACGAGCGCTTCCAGCTTCTTGTCGGGATGCGTCTTGAGGCTGTAGGCGACGGCCTCGATCCACTTGCCGATGTCGGAATCCCAGAACCGGTGCGGTTGGTTGGGCATTCCCGGCTTCCAGTCGAGCTTGAACGCATCGATGCGTCCTGTCTCCTTGCATTGCTTGTACTCGACGGGCAGCGTGACCTCGCGGTTCACGGTCTGGCGCGGTGCCCAGAAGCCGTCACTCAGCGAAACGCGAGTGAACGGCACGGCGGACAATGACCATTTCTGTGGCATATTTTCTCCATT
>CAYRKB010000184.1:0-6305 GCA_964424705.1 uncultured Victivallales bacterium | reverse complement strand
GTCTATCAAAATCTTCGCTTAGACACCTGTGTCAAAAACGGGGGGAACTTCAGACTGCCCGCCCTACCTGCGCTTCGCGTAAGCGCAAAGTCCGACAGGCTCCAAGCGGAGCCCCTACATTACTCGCTGGCATGGCGTCGCCGCCCGCCCTGCACGGCCACACCCTGGCGCCTGATGTAGCGGTGCTTGTCGCCGCCCGCCCTGCACGGCTATCGCCCGTCAATGAGGATCAAAACAACTATCCGCTATTTCCTCAAACCACTCCTCTGGAGGATATACGCCCTCATCCAATTGGCTCAAAAAATCGAACTGTACGTCTTTACTACAACGCCAAAAAGACCATTGTTCACGCCTGGATATCAAACCCGCCCGATAGGGATTCATAAATATATAGCGTGCATACGCATTGCCGCTTTCGTCAGGTCTCACATGATGTTCAAAAAAATTCCTTTGCCAGTCGAAAGCCGGCGTTATTGGTCTAATCGTGCGAATGGAACAGGCTTTAAACTTGCCTACTGCCTGACTGAGGGTCAACCGTTCTCCTAAAACCAGCAACACATGAACGTGATCAGGCATAACAGTGAAGCATTGGATGTCGGCGTCACGGTCCTGTTGCAATGTATCCAGCCCCCGGCTGAGATGATCCGCAACTGTCACACTATTAATGCCGAAACAACGGCAGGTCACAAAATAGCGACCGAAAGGTACGCTGTTTCGGCCTTTGACAAGATCGCCCGTATGGCGTTCGGGAAAGCGGCTCTCCATGTCGAATTTTTATCACACCATCGCGGGCTCCGCAAGTCGGTTCATGGCGCCCATGTAGGGGCGGTGCTCGTCGCCGCCCGCCCTGACCGGCCACTTGCAGCGCGGGCTCCGCAAGCGGAGCCCCTACATTACTCGCTGGCCTGGCGCCTGATGTAGGGGCGGTGCTCGCCGCCGCCCGCCGTGCGTGGATCACTTGACGAACCGGATGGCGAACGGATACCGGTACAGAACGCCCTCGTTGGCCTTGATCGCGGCGATGATGACGAAGACCAGGTCGGCGATGGCCAGGGCGATGACGATCGGGATGCCGATACAGACGAACGAAAGAAGCAACCCCGCCACCAGCCCGATGCCGATCGTGATCTGGAAATTCAGGGCTTCCTTGCCCTGGTCGTTCACCATGGGATATTCCTCGCGCTTGATCAGCCAGATCACCAGGGGGCCGATGATGTTGGCAAAGGGAACCGGAATCACATACCCGACGAACGCGCTGAGATGGCAGAACATGGCCCACATCCGCTCGTCCTTGTTGCCCGGAGCCGGTGCCGGCGGGGGCGTTTGCGAAGGTGTCGGCTGGGGCGTCGCAGGTGGCGTTTGCTGTGTCGTTCCGTCGCTCATGGTCAGAACCCCCGTGTTTTGCGGACGTACGCGCCGATCGCGCCCACCGTGTCGATCCAGATCCCGTTGGCCGGATCCTTGCAATAGGCGCAGATCGCCTCCAGCGTCGCGGTGTTGGTCATCTGCTTGCGCGGGCCGGGCCCGATGTCGTGGCCGGCCAGCACCAGCCAGTTGCCGGTCTGAGCGGCTTCAACGAGCTGCGGCAGGACCTGGTCGAACTCCACGCCGTCGAACTCCACGCCCGACAACTGGCTCAGGTCGCACCGGTCGGGCGCATTGAAATACTCGTCGCGCCAGCCGCGCCCCGTGAGGTAATGCTTCGCGACCAGCGGCACATAGCTGCGGATCCCCTCGCCCCGCCCGACATACTTCTGCCCGCAGGGATAGGCGAAGCTGACGGGCTTCACCCCCACCAGTTCCTCGATCTGCAGGTTGGCCGATTCCAATTCAGCCTCGATCATGTCCAGCGTCATGTCTTCCAGCTTGACGGTGCCGAAGCCGAAGTTGCAGGTGCACGGATGGTTGATCGTGTGGCCGGCGGCCTCGTGACCCGTGGCGACGGCACTTTTCCAGGCGGCCTGGCGCTGGCGCACGGCCGCCGGAACCACGTAGAACGTGGCCCGAACCCCGTACCGGTCGAAAAGCGGAACCCCCTGCTCCACCTGGCTGGGCCGGGAGTCGTCGAAAGTCAGGCTCAAGGCGCCTCGCACGCCGGCAGGCCAGTTGAAGGAGAGCGTCTTGACGGAACCGACGGCAGGTGACATGGCAACCTCTTGTGTTTGCCCGGATTCTCCTGCAAAGCGCCCATGCCGCCAAGAAAAAAAACAGACGCCCCGAAGCGCGGCGCCAGCCGGGCTGGGCCGGTGCCTATTAGGTGGGGATTATTTTTGAAAGAGCTCTGCCAGGACATTCAGTACGCGGTCGGCTGTTACGGGCGAGAGACGCCCGAGATTCTTGACCAGTCGGCTTTTGTCCACCGTTCTGATCTGATCCAGCACGATTTGTCCTTCCACTCCTTGAAACGTGCATTCCACCCGTGTCGGATAACGCCGTCCTTTGGTGGTCATCGGAGCGATAATGACGGCTCCGATATGGCGGTTCATCTCGTCAGGTGAAATGATCGCACAGGGGCGCGCCTTTTTAAGCTCATGCCCGATTGTGGGGTCGAGGCTAACCAGAAAGACGTCGAACCGGCTCACTTCCATTCCCAATCCTCCTCGTCCCAACGCGTCGGAATGGGAGGCGCGTCCAGGAGTTTATCGTCCCCCTGCCGGGCCATCTGCTTGAATGCCTTTTCCCATCCAGCCCGAGACTGCCGGGGCGAATGAATGAGGATCATGGAATCCCGGACATCCATCTCAACCACCTCCGAAAGGCCGCATTGTTCAATAAACGGCTTTGGAATGCGTACTCCGCGCGAGTTGCCGATTGAAATCAGTGTGGTTTTCATGCCTTTACTGTACTCACATTGTGAATACATGTCAATCGGAACCAGGCTAATCCGGATCCGTTGGCGCGCTTCGCGCCCCCTCTTTGCTTTCTCTTATCCGTGTTATCGGTGTGATCCGTGGTGACTCTTCCAATCAAGGGCGCCAGTAGGCGTCGACCGCATCCTTCGCAAGCCGCACATAGCGCCGGCCCCGCTCGCAGTCGCCGAAAATCGTGCCAACCTCCCGCTGCGCAATCTCGAACAGGCAGCCGCTGGCCGCCTCGCAGACCCCCTTGAAATACGCGGTGATCGCCGCGTCGTCCAGCGGCCCCTGCCCGGTCACAAATTCGGCGCGCGGCTTGCAGTAGTAGACGACCCGGCTGCCGCGCAGGAGCTCCCCGATGCGGGGTTCGTTGTTGAACGGAGAGACGGACAGCTTGCGCAGTTTCGGCCAGGTGGCCAGGTAGTCAGCCCAGATGGCGTCGACCCGCTCGCAACAGCCGTAAGAGAGCAGTCCGAAACGATTGACCAGCCGCTGCTGGTACGGAAAGACGAACTCGCCGAAGGCCTCCGCCGAAACGGCCGTGGTCTCCTGCGACTCAAGGAACCCCCAGCACTGCGTCGTGCGCGTGACGGACTCCGCCGGCAGCTCGTCGGTGAACGCGAAGGATTCCTGGGACAAGGGACCGGTCCCGTTCGTCGGCAACAGCAACTGCTCAGCCTCGAGGAAGTCGTAGTACCGCTCGTAGATCCGGGTCGCCATCTCCATCGCCTCGTGCACGGCGTCCGGACAGTCGAACATGGCAAGGTAGTAGGCCTCCATGCCCATCCGGAAGACGAGCGGGCCGGTGATTGATCCCGGCAGGCTGTTCATGACCATTCGCACCGGCAGGATGTCGCCGAAGAGATCCTCCACCTGCTCGCGCTGGCGAGCCGTGGCCTCGCGGTTAACGCCGAAGGAGCCGCCGCGCAACTGGTCTATCTCGGCGGCGAGGTTGTGAATGACCGGGTCGATGTGAAAGCCCTGGGCGCCAGACCCCGCGGCGCGCGTGATCTGGTGATCGTTCCCGAACGGGCGCACATGGGTATGCCAGCCCATGTCGAACGTCGGCGCGATGGGCGTGTCGTCGTCGAAAAGCTCGCGCCCGGCCACCCGACCCAAAAGCGCGCTCTCGATCCTGCGCGCCTCCTCCCCCTTGCATTGCAGGCGCGGGGTGATCACCTCGTGGCGGAAATTGGAGATCAGAAACCGGACGGGCGGCGCTTCCCGCCGTCCCTGCGCCTGCGCCCGCCACTTCTTCAGAATGGCCTCATTCTGCGCATCGCCGGCATAATCGAGCTGCTTCTGCGCCCGCTGTCGTAAAATCGCCCGATCCTGTGCCGAAATGGTTTCCATAGTTGCCATGGCGTCCCTGTCCTTGTTTCGTAATCGCAGTCGTGATCGTGATCGACCACGCGCGTGTCGATACCGATTGCGGTACCGACCCCGATTAAATCCCTTTGTCTCGCCCATTTCAAATCATTAATCGGCCAGAAAAAGGCCTCTTTTTGTAGGCCGGGCGCTACGAGCCCGGCAAGCGGAGATGGCCGATTTGCGGCTTCTGGAGGGGAGAGCGACATTTCTAGCGCATTTACAATGAGTGATTGATTCTGTCATGCGGCTCCCGTCATTCATCGTCTTTGGGCAACCGGATCATACGTGAACTAATCCGGACTTTCGCGCCTTTCGCGTGTTTCGCGGCTCCCTCTTCTCCTCAGTTCTGTCTTTGACAGGGCCGGTCACGCGCCTCGTTTCACAGGCGGTAGCGGCGAATCGCCTGACCGAGTTGACGAAGAACCTGCTGCTCTTCGGGATGAATATCCCCAAAGGGGCGCGGGCCGACATTCAGGAAGAAGACCGCATCTTTCGATCGCACGGCGCGATACGTCGCCAGAATCTCGTCCGCTCGCTTCACGGCGTGATTCCACGGCTGGTACGACCAGCAGTTGAGGTTCCACCAGCAAGCGGTCGGCCTGTCGCCGATCTCCGTGCAGTTAAAGCCTATCTTGTTTTCCCCGGGCAGATCCAGTTCCCAGATCTGATAGTCCTCGCCTCGCAGGGGAAGCACGTGGGTGTTGTTGGTGATGACGGCGTCGGGCTGCAGCGAGTGGATCAGATCGTAGGTGCCCGCAAGGTCCCACATGCCGCGCGCGGGGAAGAACTCCATGGCGCGACGATCCTTGGCGATCCAATCAGCGCAAGGCCAATACCCGTCGAAGAGAATGCCGCCGATCTTGCCATACCGGGTGCATAACTCCCGGATCTGGTTCTGGTAGTAGGTAACGTAACCTTCCCAGTTGCGCCGGTAGTCGGGATGGGTCCAGTCCACCAGGGAGTAGTAGAAGTGCAAATCGATGCCGCGATCGGAAAGGGCTTCGGCCAGTTCGGCGAGAACATCCCGCCCGAAGGTGGTGCGGGTGACCTTGAAGTCGGTGTATTCCGTGTCCCACAGGCAGAAGCCGTCGTGGTGCTTGGAGGTGATCAGAAGAAACTTTTGCCCGGCCTCCAGCATGAGGTCGGCCCACTCCTCCGCATGGAAGCGGACCGGATTGAAGCTTTCCATGCGCTTCCGGTACGTATTGAAGGGAATGCGGTCGGCGTAATAGATCCACTCGGTCCCGGAGTGGCTCAGGGAGTAGAGCCCCCAGTGAACCGACATCCCGAACCCGGCGTTGCAGAAGCGTCGCACACCCTTGCGGGTTGCCTGCAGTTTGGCGCTATCGGTATTCTCCACGGTGACTGCCTTCGCCTTGGCCATCTTGAATCCTCCTGTTGAACGTCCGGCCTCTCCGGACGGTGACCCGTCTCGGGTCACCGGTACGGAGCAGGCGGTTATTGTCTTGCGCCTCCAAGTCCCATGTCAGCCGCAACGGCAGCCAGCCGCGCATCTTTTGTCAGCAAACTAGAACGCTCAATCAGGCAGGACGCCAAGAGGTGGATGTCAATCAGGCCAAGCCCCTTCCCCTGCAGCTTCCTGCGCCCGATCAACTGGAGCACCTCGTCGTCGCCGGCCTTCGTGGCCTGCGGGAGGGCTCGGAGCAAGGAGAGAATTTCCGCCCGGTTCTGAATGTTGCCGCAGGCCAGCTCGCCAATCACAAAAGGGTGGATAACCACCTCGTCAGCCTCAAGCAGTTCCGCCAGGTATTGGTTCCTGCAGCGAAGGTGGTCAATCCACACGGATGTATCGACCAAAATCAATGTGACGGCCTCCGTCGGGGAATCGGTCGTACTTGGGGCTCGCTGCCGCCAAGCGCGGCGAGTCTGCAGGCGCTACGGCGTTCCACCAGGCTTTCAAGCCCCATTCTTACCAACGCGGTCTTCTCCCTAACGCCTGTCAATTCGGACGCGCGCTTCAGGATGTGCTCATCAATATTAAGCGTCGTTCTCATGCATCATATAATGCCCTATTTATATGCATCCGTCAAGCAGCCAACATGCCGCTCAGCCGGAGCC
>CAYRKB010000183.1:0-6347 GCA_964424705.1 uncultured Victivallales bacterium | reverse complement strand
AGCCTGCGGAAGAGCGGCCACGGATCTTCACCGCAGGAGACGCGGATCCGGAATGCGGCGCAGCCCTCTCTTCACGCATATCCGCGTTGATCCGTGGCTGTCTTTGTCATGCCGAGCTAAATCGGCTTGCCCGGGCGGCGCCGTTGCGATAGACTCCACTGCGAAAGGATGAAAGCGATGCAGTGGTACTACGCGAAGCAGAATCAGCAGGCCGGCCCCGTTTCCGATGAACAGCTGCAGGCGCTCGTCTCGGATGGCACCATCGGGCCCGACACGCTCGTGTGGCACGAAGGCATGGATCAGTGGAAAGCGTATAGCGCGGTAGCTCCCGGCGACACCGCGGCAGCTCCCGCCGCCACGCCCACCTTCCGGCGCCCGACCGCTCAATTGCACCTGGCCAAGCCCGCCTCCGCCTCCTGCACCCAGTGCGGCCGTTCCGTTCCGGCGGACACGCTGGTCCAGAAAGGCGAGGCCATGCTTTGCGCCGCCTGCGAGGAAGCAGTCGGTCAGTTCTTGCGGCCCGCCGGGTTCTGGATCCGGGCCCTCGCCAAGCTCATCGACGGGATCATTCTCAACATCATCATTGGCGTCATTGTTGCCATATGCATCATGATGCTGATTGGCGGCATTGTTCTTGGAAATCTGGAGCCCATCATCAAACTGGTGCGGACGATCGCCTTGCCGCTCACGGCTCTGCAGGCCATCTACATGACGCTTCTTGTCGGCAAGTTCGGCGCCACCCCGGGAAAGATGGCGCTGCGCCTCGTCATTCTGCGCGCCGACGGATCGCCTGTTTCTTATGGGCGCGCGCTCGGACGCTTTTTTGCTGAATTTCTCAGCTCCATCCTCTGCATCGGCTACATCATGGCCGCGTTCGATGCGGACAAGCGAGCGCTGCATGACCGCATCTGCGGCACGCTCGTGGTCCACAAAGCGTAGTCTGCCCACCGCGCTCCCGGAGATCGCCGCGTTGATCCGTGGCCGCCTCCCTTCGCGTATCGCCTCAGTTATGCAGGGGGCCTCCCCGTGGCCTTGTGCCACGTCAGGCTCCTGCCGCGCAAGGCGGCAGGGAGCCCCCCCCCTGCGTCACTGAGGCGTTACCCCTTCGCAGTTTTTGTTCTTGAAGAATGGCTGCCGCATGCCATGCTTGCCGGGCACGTATGACAACAGCCCTGCAGATCGCTCAGTTCCTGGACAAGACGCTGCGCGTGTCGTCGTTTGAGGACCGATCGCACAACGGCCTTCAAGTCGCCAGCCAGGGGTCCATCGCGCGCGTCTGCTGCGGCGTGGACGCGTCGCTGGAGTTCTTCGAGGCATCCCGCCGGCGCGGCGCGTCCTTCCTGGTTTGCCACCACGGCATCAGCTGGGGGGATTCGCTCCGACGGATCACAGACCTCAACTACGAGCGGATTTCATTCCTGATGCGCCACAACATTGCGCTGTACGCCTGTCACCTCCCCCTGGACGCGCACCCGAAGTGCGGCAACAACGCCCGGATCTGCGCCGCGCTCGGCATCCGGCGCCTGCGTCCCTTCGGGCTATACAGCGGAAAGCTGATCGGGTTCGGCGGAAGGCTTCCGCGGCCCGTGTCGTATGCCCGGTTCCTTTCGCTGGTCGAGAAGCACATCGGGCCGGCTCGCTGCATGCCCTTCGGCAAATCGCAGGTCCAGTCGATCGCGGTCGTTTCGGGGGGTGCCGCCAGCCACGTCGCAGAAGCGGCAGAACAGGGGTATGACGTCTTTCTGTCCGGCGAGCCGGCGCTTTCTGCATACCATGAGGCCAAGGAACGTGGCATCCATGCGGTCTTTGCGGGCCACTACGCCACGGAAACATTTGGAGTGAAGGCTGTTGCGGATCTGTTGCACAAGCGCTTTCGCCTGCCCGCCGAGTTTGTCGATTTCAAAATCGGTTTCTGACTCCGCATGAGTCGACGCCCAACCCCTCTCCGTCTTCTCTGGCTTCCCTCTCTGGAAGTGAATAAACTCTCAACCTGATACGTCGATACTGGAAATGGAAAGAAAGGAGCCGTTCAGTGAAAACTACAGTGATAGGCACGTTGCTTGCGGGGTTGCTATTCCAGGCGGGATGCGCGTCGATGACGCCCACGCAGCAGTCCACGGCGATTGGCACAGGCATCGGGGCGGCGGTGGGGGCCATTCTTGGCAACAATCTCGGCAACAGCCAGAACGACCGCGAGCTCGGTATCGCAGCGGGCGCGCTGGTCGGGGGCGTAGTCGGCCACCAGTACGGGCGGCAGGGCGAACTGCAGCGGCAGGTCAACACGGTGCAGCAGCAGCAGTTCATGACCACCGTATGGATCGAGAACTCGAACAACTCGAAGACCCCCGTCGTGCTGCGGCAGACCGAGGGCGGACAGTACATCGGGCCGCGGGGCGAGTACTACACAACGCTTCCGACGCAAGACCAGCTTAAGAGCGTGTACGGGATGTAGGCCGGCCGAAGAGGTGCCCTTGAGCAGACGAACAGCCTCGTTCGCAATAGCGGTCCTGCTGGCGGGCGGGGCTGTGCTCTGGTTGCTGTGGGCCATGCGGATTCGACCGGACGGCCCGCGCGACGAAGGCTCTGGCAGCGCGACCGCGCGCATGCCGGACCCCATGGCAGGGCGGCCGCGCAGTGCGTCGCTCCCCCGCTCGCCGGCCCGGGCGCAGATTCGGCGCCCCGCCCCGGCTGACGCCGGACCCGCCACCACTCCGCCCCTGCTGCCCGACGCCATACCGGGCGAATTCGTGCTGCGCTTCGCCAGCAGCTTCGATCAGGAGCAATTCATGCGCGCGGCGCGGGCGGCCGGAGGCGCGGTCCTCGGGCAAATAGCCTTTGGCCATGCCGTGCGGGTGAAGGTCAGGGACCGGGCCGCACTGGACGAAATTCTGCGGCAGACCCCGACGCCAACCGATATCTCCCATAACTATTTCATGCGCACGCCGGCCCCGCAGGCGGCGCCTGGCCCGCAAGCCCCGGAAGAGGGGTACTGGGGGTTCGAGGACAAATCGCTCGCCTGGCTCGGGGTCCGCGACAACGATCGCTGGGGGTTCGGGGTTATGGTGGCCGTCCTCGATACTGGGGTGCTCAGCCATCCCGCGCTCGACGAGGCCAGGATCAGTCGGATCGACCTCCTGCCAGAGGACCCCAACCACGCCAACCCGCACGGCACGGCGGTGGCATCGCTGATTGCGGGAACCACGGAGGAACTGGCGGGCGTGGCTCCGCAGACGTCCGTCCTCAGCGTCCGGGTCATGAATGCGGACGGCACCGGGAATGCGTTCACTATAGCGCAGGGCATCTTGGAGGCCGTGGACCGCGGCGCCCGGGTGATCAACCTGTGCCTGGGCTCCCACGGCGACAGCCCCCTGTTTCGCGACGCCGTGGCCTTTGCGCAGGAACACGGCGCAGTGGTCGTCGCAGCCACCGGGAATGACGCGGAGGAAGGCGTTCTGTTCCCGGCCGCTTACGATGGCGTGGTGGCCGTGGCGGGAGTGGATGCCGCCGGGCGCCACTTGTACTTCTCCAACCGCGGCGCCAGCGTGGACCTGTCGGCACCCGGAATCGAGGTTGCGGCCGCAACAACCAATGGCGGGACAGCGCGGTTCAGCGGCACCTCGGCAGCGGCACCCTTTGTCAGCGGAGCCGTGGCGGGGCTCCTGTCCTCCAATCCCGGAATGAGCGGCGCGCGGGCAGTCGAAATCCTGGTGCGCAACGCCGACGATGCCGGGCCGGCCGGGCCCGACGGGGAATATGGGGCCGGCATTTTGGACATGCGGCGCGTAGCGGACCGGGACACCGCGGGGCTCTACGACATGGCCGCCGCGGATGCCACGCTCCGTTCGGACGCAGCAGGAAATCTCGTGGTCACGTTTACGGCCCAGAACCGGGGCACGGAGGATCTGCGCGGAGTCGCTATGGACATCACGGCGCCGGGCGCCCGCCAATCCGCCTACTTTGAAAGCGTACGCGTGGGGCAGACCATATCCTACGACGCAATCGTCTCCCGTGTGGACATCGAGCGCGGCGGGCAACTGAGCCTGCAGTGGTCCGTGCAGTTGAGAAACGCGGCCGACTCACGCCCGGAAAACAACACCCGTACGCTGACGCTGGCTGTTCCCGCCCGCAGTTCCTAGGAAAGCGAAGTGCCGGGCCCGGCGGCGGCCTCAGCGGCCCGACGGCGACGCGGACTTGCTGCCAGGCGGCTGCGTGGGGGAGAGAGGAATCAGCCGCGGCGGATCGCCCGGCATGAATACGAAAGCCGGCCGATCGGGCAGCCTCTTCTGCCAATAAGCCAGCATGCGCCGCGGCGCGAACTCGTCCTTTGGGATGCGCAGGAAAACGACCGGATCGCTGAGATCGAAGGCTGGAACGGGCGGGAAGTAGGCCCACGTGAGCGACGCCTCGGGCCGCACCACGGCCGTGGTGAAGATGAGCGCCCGCTCTGCCCCCGTTCTTGCGAGCATTTCGAACACCACGTTGCGCTCATCGACGCCACGCTTGATCGAACTGAGCTGAACCGGAACGAAAATGCAGATCCCGGCCAGCGTCGCGGCAAGGGCCGCCAGCGGCACCTGGGCTCCTCTGCCGCGCGGGGCGCCGGGCAAACGCCGGGCGAGCAGCCAAAGCCGCGCGAGTCCGTCCGACGCAAGCAGCGCCAGCGCCGGCACGGCCTCCATCAAGTAGGTCGGGCCCGTTGTGGAAACCACGGTTTTGGCGACGCCGATCCGGTAGATTAGCGCTGCGACCGGCGGCCCCCACAGCAGCATGCGCCCCCGGGCTGGCCGGGCCGCCATGACGGGCAGCAAACAGAGCGGCCAGCCGAAGAGCCAGAAATTCTCGCGCACCAGATTCCCGAAAACCGACAGGCCGACCCCCCCCGTTGGGGCGCTCCCTATGGCCAGGGGGGCCTGGGCCTGGTACCCGCTCTTCCAGGGCGAGCCCGCCTGCTGGTAGTGCACCCATCCAAACAGCATGAGACTGAGGACAATGGGGGCGGCCAGCGCGACGATGGATCGAAGGGAGCGCATGTGGGAATCCCGCTGGCGCAGCATGCGTTCGCCCATCACGGCCAGCGCAAGTCCCACAATGAGCACTCCCGGCAGGGGGCGCACAAGAAGGCCGAAACCCAGGGCGCTGCCTGCAGCCAGAGCGTAGCGGCTCTTCCTCGAGCGCACCCAGCTGAGCAGCGCCAGCAACGCCAGCATCATCGCAAAGCAGGAGGTAGGCTGCGACAGCAGCGTGCCGTGCGTCCAGGTGAAATGGGGAGAGAGCGCGACCAGGGCGGTTCCTACCATGGCGCGGCGTGGCCCCAACAGCTGACGCCCCAGTTTCCACGTAAGCAGGGCCGTCATGCCCGCCATTACAGGAAACAGGAAATCGGTCGCACCAAGCACCTTCGCGACAGCCAGGACGGCAGGATGGCCGATCGGGTATTGCCCGAACCAGCCGTGCTCGTTGAAAATGACGAACTGGTTGCCAAAGAAGGCGGATACATCAGGCAGCGGATTAACCACGCGACCCGCAAGAAGCGTCTGCGCGATGAAACGATAGGTTTGCTCGTCGTCAGCGATGACCTGCCGGCGCAAGACCAGCAGGCGAAACAGGAGCGAGATGGCGCCCGCGAGGAACGCAAGCAACAGGGGCAGATGCTTCCACCGGCCAAGCTGACGCAAGCCGGCCACAAGCCGCTCCCCTATCCCCATGAACATCAGCCCTGCCGTGAACAACGCCACAAACGCGCTTCCAAACGCGAGATACCACGCGTCGAAGGCAAGCTCAAGCAGCGGCAAGCCCGCCACGGCTTCCGAGGGCTGCCAAAAGCCGGAGTACCATCCGCCCGCAGCATGAAAGAACTTGATACACCAGGCTCCCGCAGCGATGCAACCCAGGCCGGCCAGCGCCCTGACGGCGGGCGAGGCGGTAGAAAAAGACCAGGAGGCTGGCTTCACACGATAGCTCACAATGTCAGCCAAGGGTGACGGAGTTTAGCCACGCCGCTTACTACCACAGGGCCCATGCCGGCACAAGTCTTGAACCTGTGGCTACAGACTGGCGGGCGCATGTGAGTTCCGGGGCGGTGTCCGTTCAGGCACGTTTCTGTATCTCCGCGACGAGGGCGTCGCGACAAGCCGGGAGCCAGAACGGGCAACTCCGGCTGGAGACGCGGCGACCCCGCCGCGTTCGCTCCGAGCTTCGCCGCCTTTCACCCGGGCGGCGATCCCCGGAACTTACAAGGCCCCGGTCACGGCCGCTTATTACTCCGGCCATTAAATAGTGGTCGTTGACGGGCACCGGCTCCCTGCCGCCTTGCGCGGCAGGAGCCTGAATTTCGACTCCTGCGCCGC
>CAYRKB010000182.1:0-6450 GCA_964424705.1 uncultured Victivallales bacterium | reverse complement strand
CTATTAGCCCAACAATGCTCACTGTCTACCATCAGCCGATTTGGGCAACGCGCCGTTACGATGTGACCCCGCGATCCTCTGCAAGTCGTTCACACACCATCCCGACCGTCAGGCGTCGCTTGCGACGGGCGATGGACAGGTCGGCGCCAAATTTGATGAGCGAGCGTCTCACGTGTGGCGGCAAGATGTCGTTGATCTCTGATTTCATGTAAAGAATTATACATAATCCCTTTAGGCATTCAAGATATCATATATGATTCTTTCCTGCCGATCGGGATGCGGCGGTCGGCGAACTCGTTGTCCGCGATCTCGCAGGGCATCGACAGTTCCAGCAACAGGGCCGGTCCCACCCCGGTGAAGGAATGGAAACGGCCCGGCGGCACAGGCAGCAGATCGCCCTCCTTCATGATCCGGGAATGACCACCGCAGGCCATGCGCACCCGTCCCTTGACGATGAAGAAGGTTTCGTGCTTGGTGGCGTGGCGGTGACGCGGGCACGTCTGACCGTCGAACACGAACAGGTACTTGCCGCAATAGCCGGCCCGAGTCTCGTTGGCGATCCAATACTCGATCAGTCCCGTTCTTTCGTATTCGCCTAGCCCGAAGTCGAGCACCAGCGGCTTGACGGGCGGCATCGTCACGCCCCACGCCTTGACCTGCCGGCGGAACGTCGCCAACGCGCGCCGCGCGGCAACGCCGTGCAGCGAGATGTCCAACCCCTTCTTCAGTTCATCCATGATCAAGCCCTCAGTACAGCCACTTGTGTCAAGTGGCTGCTCTTCCCACCACCCTATCCACCCCAGCCAGTTGACACAACTGGCTGTACCTATACCCTCTCCGAAATCTTCCGGCAGAACCCGATGTCCCCGTCCGGCGGCACTTGATCGGCCACGCCCAGAACGAAAGGCTGACCCTTCCACAGGTCCAGCACCCGCTCTACATGCCGCCGCATGTCGTCCCAGGTGTAGGGCGGCGCGAACATCACGCCCGGCACCCCACCCCACAGGATCACCCGGTCGCTCGCTGCAAGGGTGCGCATCGCCGCCACATCGACGTCCCCCGCCGGCTGCGGGGTCAACGCCTCAATGGCGTCGAAGCCCGCAGCGACGAGCTTGGGCAGCAGCCCAGCCACCGTGCCGTCGAGATGCACCGCGGCCTTGACGCCCGCCGCGTGGAGTTTCGAGAGCCGCCGCCGGTGCGTCGGGGCCAGATATTCGTCGTAGAACCCGGTGAGATTGTCGCTGGAAAGGTTGTCGGGAAAATGCACCAGCGGCGGCGCGGCCTCGCAGACCGCCTCCAGCACCGGCGCCTCCTGCGCCTCCATCAGGGCTAGTGCCCGGCCGACACGGTCGGGCTCGTCGAGGATAAGGAAGGTCAGTGCCTCAATGCCCGCCCATTCGTAGGCCAGCGCGCTGAGCGGCGAGCGGGGTAACCCGAGGCAGGGTAGCCCGTCATAGTCGGCCCACAGCTCGCGGCGCTGCCGGTAATCACCCAGGTTATCCGGCTCCAGCCGCCGGTGTTCGAGCAGGTAGATCAGGATGTCGAGATCGGCGGCGGTTTGCACCGGATGCCGCGTGACGCCCGTGCAGGCGCTCTCGGGAAGGTACCGGCTTTCCTCGCGCAGGGTTCCCACGGGGGTTTCCCACAGATGAACGGTGACAGGGCCGGCGGTCTCCACATGTTCACGGACCGTCGCATCGTAAACGGCGCGCCCCGTCCAGAACCGCTCGTAGTAGTAATAGGGCATGACGCCCAGCGAGCGGTGCAGGTCGAGATGGCCGCGCTCCGTCTGCCACGCCGGTTCGGCCGTGCCGTCGGCCTGGCGTCCGGAGATCCAGTAGGACAGGTCGGCCGTCCACACCACGCCGCCGGGCCGTTCACCGGCGAACAGGCGCAGGAAGCTGTCACAATAACTCCTATTCACAAGGTTACCGCGGTATTCGTTTCCTCACGCAACGTGTCGGCGAATTTCTTCGCCGCCTGGTCGGCGCGCGCGTCGACCGACATCGGAATGTGATCGTAGATCGCGAACGTGCGCTTCCAGTACTCGCGGCGAATGCGGTCGCGGTCGGGTTGCGCCCCCGCCATCTCCTCAAATGCCCGGGCGAACCAGAGCAGATCCTGGCGATACGTCTCGGGATTGGGGAACATCGGCAACGTGCAGCGCGAGACGTCCGCCGCCTCCAGCCGCTCGACGATCTCGCGATACACCGCCCGCAGCACCGGCCGTGACCATTTGCGGCGCGGATAGTGCCCCCACCCGCTGATGACCTCGAACGCCTCGAACAGTTCGCCCAGCACGGCGTGCTCCTCGCCGAATACCGCCGCGCAGAACGCGCGCGACAAGCCGTCCGGATCGGCCGCCGGATCCTGAAACAATCCGCCTGCGGCGTACAGGGTCAGCAGGTTCAGCTTGGGCGACATCGTGTAGTTCATTCCGCCGGCATACGGCGCGGCGGCGCGCTCCTCCCGGCGGCGGGCCGCGAGCCGCGGCAGCCGCCAGTGCGGATAGAGCACCAGTTCGCCTTCGGACACCGAGTAATCCCACGTCGTGATCGCGCGCTGTTTGGCAATCTCCCGCGCCCAGGCCCGCGCGTCGCCGCCCATGACGGCATCGCCATCGCCGCTAAACCCCAGGTTGATCGCCACCAGGGCGTCGTCGGGAAATTCCGGCAAACGTTTAAGAAAGTACTCCATCGCCACGCGGGCGCGGGCCAGATCCCCGTTCCAGATGTGGGCGAAAGCGCCGCCGGGCAGCTTCTGCTCGAGCAGTTGCTTGAAGCCGCCATCCCAAGCGGGCGGACTGATCAGGTCGGTCCCCCACCCCGTGAACGGCGTACCCCAGGTACCGACCTCGATCGTCGCCCGGGGATTCTCGCGCCGGATCAGGTCGCAGAGTTCGAGCGCAAGGTCCACGAACGTTTCGTGCGTGCAGCCGTTCCGGTTGCAGCCGCCGGGATCGCCGGGAAAAATGCCGACAACATCGGTTCCCGGCAGTTCGCGCAGCCAATGCCGCCAGAGATCGAGGACCAGCTTGCGGTCGGCGGGGTCATTCGGACAGGCGAAGTACCAGCCCGGCCCGATGGTGTTCACGGCGATAATGAATTTCAACCGCAGGCCGGCCTCGTGCGCCAGTTCCGTCACCCGCCGCATCGTCCGGGCGAAGTTGACTTGGACCGCAGCACCTTGCAAAGCAGGCCGGTCCATGAGCGTGGGAGGCAGCCAGTACTCGAAGATATTGAACCCGAACGTCCGCAGCATACGGAAGAATCCGCGCCAGTCCCCCTCGCTCCACTGATTCGGCGCGCCAGGGTAGTAAAGGTTGGGATTCCACCCGTTTTGCAGGTGCTCCGCGAAGTTCACGTAACACGACCGGTGGGCGAAGGCAGAAGAAATGTCCAAATTTCCTTTTGACACCAAGAACTCCTTATGAAAACATGTATTCATACATGTTTCTCACATTCACAAAATTATGTCCACACCCATTTATCAACCGTTACTGAACGAACTGCGCGAGCAGGTGACGCAGGGCTTGGTTCAAGCGGGCGCGCGGGTGGGCACGGAACTCGGAATGGCCCGCCGCCACAAGCTCAGCCGCGTTTCCGTGCGCACCGCAGTGAGCCGCCTGATTGACGAAGGACTGCTGGAACGGCGCCCCGGCTGCGGCGTCTATGTGCGGACGGTCGCCACGACGTTTCAGGTCGTGGAAGCGATTTTACCAAGCCTCAACTACATGTGGCGCGAGATCGCGTTAGGCGCGCAGGATGAAGGCGCCAAACTCGAGACACTCATTCGCATCTGTAATGCGCGCGGCGATTTTGCGGCGGATTTGCGGATGATCCAGCATCTGCCGTCGAGCGGGGCGCGGGGGGCGATCATCGGCTCGCTGCATCAACCGGCGCTGCGGGAATCCGTGGCGCGGCTCCACCTGGATGACTTCCCCATCGTACTGGTTGACGAGCGTCTGGATGGCATGGCGATTCCGTCCGTCACCTTCGCCGATCATCAGGAGGGGCGCCTGGCCGGTGAACACCTGCTGCAAAGGGGGCATCGCCGCATCGGATTCGTTGGGTTCACCGGAAGCGTGGCGCTCGGTCAACGGCTGAATGGACTGCGCGACGCCCTGAACGACGCGGGGGTGCCTCTGGACCGGTCGTGTGTTGGAAACCTGCCGGCTTCGTATCTGGTGACGCCCCCCCCTGAAGCGGTCAAGACGTGTCTTGAGCCGCTCCTGACACAGCCCGAACGGCCTTCCGCCCTCGTTTTCCACGACTCCCTGCTGGCCGCGCAAGCCTACAGGATCATCCGATCCCTCGGACTGCGAATCCCCCAGGACCTCAGCATCGTTGGCATCGGCAGCACGTCCGAGTTGGTGTGGCTGGAGCCGTCGCTGGCCTGCGTCGTCCTGCCAGCCGCCGAGATGGGGCGTGTCGCTATGGACTTGCTGTTGCAGCGGTTAAAGGAACCCAACGTCCCCGCCGAACACCGCGTCCTGCCCGTCTCGTGGCAAGACGGCGACTCGGTGGCGGAGGCAAAGGCCACTCCGCCGCTGGCGTAGCAGCGGCGGTACAGTAAAGCCGCGGCTACGCCAGCGGCTTGGATTGGATTTTGGAGCCGGCGGTCTCCGCCGGTAGCGATTATTGAGAAATCGAGTCAGGCAGTGCAACAATACGGAGGAACACGATGAAAAGGCACGATGGGATTGGCATGGGGGCCTGGATGCGTTTTGTGGCAATGGCGGCGCTTTGGGCCGTAGTTATGCCGGCAAGGGCGGATTACACCAATGCGGTGCTGGCCAGCGGGCCCATCCTCTATTACCGGTGCGACGAACCCTCCGGCACGGTCGCGACCAATGCCTCCGGCACGGGCGCCCCCAACGGGACCTACGGCAACAGCCCGACGTTCGCCCAGGCAGGCGCCCCGATCAACGGCAGTGGAACCAACCTCTCCGTGGGGTTCAACGGCAGCAGCCAATACCTGCGGTCGGACTTGACCGGACTCGGACTCATCGGCGACAATTACACCCTTGAATTCTGGTTCCGTCATTTGCGTCCCGACAGCAGTGGGCCCCTGCTCAATTACGTCGCTGGCCGTTCCGGCGGCGCTACTACCTCAGAACTTGTTTGCGTGAATAGCAGTTACTTTGGGGGGCATTCAAACGAACTCTGCCTGGTCATTGGCAATACCGGGTATTTCACCACCAATAATTTCAATCCCGCCGAGGGATTATGGTATCACGCCGCGCTCACCCGCACCAATTCCACGGTAACCCTTTACGTCAACGGCATCAACCTGCTCTCCACGAACGTGGCCAACACGGGCATCTCGCCCATCCTGGACTGGGCAAGACGAGGCTCTGACAACGTCTTATTCTACCAAGGCGACCTGGATGAGATCGCCGTCTATCCCCGGGCGCTATCGCAAGCCGAAATCCAAACCCATGTCGCACAGGCCACGATGCAGGTGCCCGTGGCCGTGGCCTATTACGACACGCAGATCCAGGCCGACCACCCGCTCGTCTACTACCGTTGCGAAGAGAGTGTCGGGGCGACGATCGCGACAAACGACGCCACCCAGGATCCTTTTAAATTCTACTCTTATCCCGGCACCTACTACAATGGCGTAACGCTGCAAACCACGGGCCCCACCATCCTCAGCCGCCCCACGAACAACGCCGCACAATTCGACGGTAGTAACGACTATATGAAGACACCCAATCTGTCGGGGAAACTTGGAGACGCCTATTCCGTCGAGTTCTGGCTGCTCAACAGCCGGGCGGAAAATGCGGTTGACATCACCGGTTACTTCTTCAGCCGGGGCGCCGGGGCAACCGGCGACGTCATTGGGATTAACGGAAAATATGACTTACTAGGCCATCCAAACGAAGTTTTCCTGTTGCTCAACAATAATAAATACTTCACGAATTGGAATCCGCCGGAAAACCAGTGGATGCACCTCGCGTTCACCCGTGACGGGGCAGGCAATGTGACCCTGTATAAGAATGGCGTCAGCATCCTGACGACGAATGCGCCCGCGTCGGGATTGCCCGGTACGATCGATTTCGGCCGGCGCGCCGACAATTCCTGGTACCTGCAAGGTCAGATGGACGAGATCGCGGTATACACCAATGCGCTCACGTCGGCCCAGGTTTTGGCCCACTACGCCAACTGGCGTGACTTGGGGATAAGGGGCACAACCTTCAAATTCCGGTGAAAACAGCCGCAAGGCAGACGCCAGTTTGACATCGAGTCGCGGCAGATAACAACCCCGGGCGGACGGCAAACCATCGTGGTATGGTCTATAGTATATGCTGGGGGCACTTTTGAGATCACATCGCATCTTTCATTAGAACAGATTGCAATCGCTGTCTTGTTTCGTTACCGTTCCGGCCATGGTTCAGCCCTTGCCCAGACTCCCGCTCGGGATCAGCGACTTCGCGAAACTTCGTGA
>CAYRKB010000181.1:0-6644 GCA_964424705.1 uncultured Victivallales bacterium | reverse complement strand
GTGTTTCCGTGTCTCCAGCGAAGCGGGTGGTGAAAAGATGAACTGCGAATGCACGTGAATGGACGCGAACAGAGAGATGGGAGCGGGAACGGCCGGAGAAGAGTTTTTGACAGGATTCTGTCACACCTCTTCGCTCCCGACACCGACCTGCTCCTCGCTCCCGGGGGAGATGCGGCGAAGCTCGGAGAGAACGCGGCGGGGTCGCCGCATCTCCAGTCGGAGTTGCCCGTTGTCGCTCCCGGCTTGCTTCTGGAGTCGCGGCGCCCTCGTCGCGGAGACAAAGAAACGCGCCTGAACGGACAACGCCCCGGAACTCACATGCGCCCGGAGGTGGAAGGTGGAAGACGTGATCAGTGGCCAGGTGATCAGCCCGCTTTAGAGCGGCAGTTCATGATCGTTAGCGATTTATGCTGACTCTCATTCACTCATGAGTGGGAAGGATTTTTGACAGGATTACGGGATGGACGAGATGCGGGGAGACATCACGCGCAGGCCTCGCAGCAGAGCGTGACGCCCGTGCCGTAGTGCGCCTCACGCTGCGGAGCAGGCCGCGGGGGTCGCGGAGAAGGAAGCGCTCGGGAGAGGCAGCTCCGTTGTTCCGAGTTTACGTCGCGCAACAAATGGAGCCTAAACACGTTTCGCGTCTTTCGTGTTTCGTAGCGGCTCCGACCTGATTAGTACACCTCGTCGTGGGATCCCACGTCTACAGGAATGATCGTTGTTCCATCGATCAAGAACTCAAGTGCTATGCGGTAGGAGATGTTGATCGAAACCGAATGCAAGCCATCCAGTGATCCTTTGAGCTTGTGCAGGCGCAGCGACGGATGGAAGGGATTGAGCTCCAGCAGCTCAAGAGTCTTCTCATATTGTTGAAGCAACTCCGGATGCTTGCGCAAGAACCGGCCTGCCCTGCGCGTGTAGCTGTGCGTGAAAACAAGTCTATACTTCATCTCGCAGCCGCCGGATATGACCTTTGATGGTATTGTCTGCAATGCGGCCGGCTTTATAGTCAGCACGCGCTTCCCGAACAGCTTCGGCGAGTTCCGATTCCCGCAATTTGCCATACTTGTCCATCGTCATGACCACATAGCGCCCCCTGCCCCGCACGCTGATTGTCGCCGCACCGGTCTCTGCCAGAGCTGCCCCGAAGGCTGAAATGCCCTTTCTTTTGATGTCAGACGCTGTAATGGTGCTCATATATGATCTCCTATTAGTACTTTCCAGTAGACTCTCCATAGTGCTTTTAGTCAAGACGAAATGGATCTGACAAGTCAGGAATCTGAGGAGGAGAGGAACTGCAGGCGGACACAGACGGGGCGGATGCCGGCTCGCCGGGAGGAAGAAGAGGTGGCGGGGAGGGGTGGCCCAGGTGCACCCAGGGATTCTCTCTGGGCAATGATGTGGCACGCCGTTGGCGTGCAATGGCAGGCGCCGATGGCGCCGGCCGCCAGAGCGGGAATTCAGGCTCCTGCCGGGTAAACCGGCAGGGAGCCGGCCGGACGTCTTCCGGTCTTCGCTCCCGGCGGGCTTGCCCCACCGGAGCGGGAATTCAGGCTCCTGCCGGGTTAAGCGGACGCGAATAGGAATGGATGGTGAGCAGCCGGGATGCTAGGATCGCGCCATGATTAGATTACGGTTCCGTGCTATTTCTGCCTGGCGTCGGGCCGGCCTGAACAGGGCCAGGCGCAAGGGTTGTCGTCCTTGATCCGGAGCTGCACCGCAATCGGAGATGAGGAGCCCATGACCATGAAGAATGCGCTTGTCCCCCTGGCCGAGGGAGTGGAAGAGATGGAGGCGGTGATCATCATCGACGTCCTGCGCCGGGCGGGGTGGCGCGTGGTTTCCGCCGCGATACGTCCGCCCGGGGAGGGCCCGGGCACGCTGCGGGCGGCCCGCGGAGTGCACCTGGGCGCGGACGCCGAGTGGGCGGATGTACGCAGCGAGGAATTCGACGTGCTTGTGATCCCCGGCGGGGCGGGCGGGACGCAGGCCCTGTGCCGCGACGGGCGCGTGCCGGAGGCGGCCTGCCGCTTTGTCCAAGCGGGGAAATGGGTGGCCGCCATCTGCGCCGGGCCGCTAGTCCTGCAGGCCGCCGGCATTCTCAAGGGCGTCCGCGCCACGTGTCACCCGGGCTGCCGGCAGGACCTGCGCGATCCGGAGGTTTCCAGCGACCGGGTCGTTGTCGACGGCAAGATCGTCACCAGCCAGGGGCCCGGCACCACCTTTGAGTTCGCCCTTACGTTGATCGGGCTGCTTGACGGCGCGGCCGCGGCCGCGAAGGTGCGGGAAGGCCTTGTCATGTAAAACAAAAGGCCGGGCGATCGCAACGCGTTCGCCCGGCCCTCTCAACGGCTATGGACCTTCCTCTGCAGGAATGGTCCACTGCTCTATCGCGGCCTCATCTCTCCTTGGACTTAGCCTGGCTGACGACGATCTTGCGGCCCTTGAACTCTTTTCCGTTCAACTGCTTCATGGCCTCGAGAGCGAACGCCTTGTTCGCCATCTCAAGGAACGCATACCCCTTGGACTTGCCATTGAACTTGTTCTCGATAAGGCGGATCGATGCAACCTTTCCCGCCTTGCCGAACATCTCCCGCAGGTCGGCCTCCGTGGTTTCATAGGAGAGGTTTCCAACGTACAGCTCCGCGCTCGCCACCTGCGACTCGCTTTGCGGCTGTGACGCACGCTGCTGCGGCTGCGACCTTGCGGGCCTGGATCCGGATTTTGTGCCGGACTTGCGCGGGGCGAAGCGCCCGACCAGAAATCCCAACAAACCCGAGGCGACGATCAAGCTCAGCCAATTCTGATATTCGTTCACTAACGGCTCCTTCTCTTTGTGGTTATGGTGGCAGCGCCGCCGCACGGCGGGCTGCTCGCGTGACCCGCTACTTCATTTCCAGGAACCCGTCCAGCTTCCGCAGCCGTGTGGGATGGCGCAGCTTCCGGAGGGCTTTTGCTTCGATCTGGCGAATCCGTTCCCGGGTCACGCAGAACTGTTTGCCGACTTCCTCAAGCGTGCGCGAATATCCGTCGCTCAACCCGAACCGGAAATCCAACACCGCACGCTCGCGCTCCGTCAGCGTGTGCAATACTTCCTTCAACCGATCCTTCAGCATGCTGTACGAGGTCATCTCGGACGGGTTCTCGGCGGACTTGTCCTCGATGAAGTCGCCGAAATGCGCGTCCTCGCCGTCGCCGACCGGGCTCTGCAGCGAAATCGGCTGCTGCGCCATCTTGTACACGGCGCGCACCCGCTCCACCGGCATTTCCATCTCTTCGGCGGCCTCCTCGGGCGTCGGCTCGCGGCCGAACTCCTGGAGAAGCCTCTTCTGCACGCGCAGCAGCTTGTTGATCGTTTCGATCATGTGCACCGGGATGCGGATCGTACGCGCCTGGTCGGCGATGGCGCGCGTGGCGGCCTGCCGGATCCACCACGTGGCGTAGGTGCTGAACTTGTATCCGCGCCGGTACTCAAACTTTTCGACCGCCTTCATCAGGCCGGTGTTGCCTTCCTGGATCAGGTCAAGGAACGACAGGCCGCGATTCATGTATTTCTTGACGATGCTGATGACCAGGCGCAGGTTCGCCTCCACCATCTCCGTGCGGGCTTTCTGGCCCTGCCGGATCGCTTCCTTCAACCGGCTTAGACTGCTGAGGATCTGCTCGCCCGGCATGCACGCCTGGATTTCCATGTCGCGCAGGCGCTTCTTCGCGGCGGCGGCCGAGACATCGCGCCCCTTGCTCGGGCGCATCTTGCCCCAGCGCTGCAAGTCCCCGGTGTGCTGCCGGAATTCCTTGAGAAACTCCTCCGCCCGGGAGGCCATCGTCTCGATGACCTTCTGCTTGAAGTAGAGCCTTTCAAGGGTCTTGGCGACTTCCAAACGCGTCTTCTCAAGATTCTTTACAAGCCGCTCCCGCGCCGCCTTCGTGGTGCTCGTGCGGCGGACTTGCGCATATTGCGTTTCCAGCTTCCGCTTCGCGCGGTCCACCTCACGCTTCAATTTCGGCAGCGCGCTGAGGTATTGATCGCGGCTGTCCACGAACTTGTCGATCACCACGCGGTCAAAGCGCTCGGCGCCGCTCTCCAGCCGCTCCACGAGTTCCAGATAAAGCTCCGGCGCGAACGCAACGTGGTTGAAAAGGTCTTTGCAGGAGATCTCCGCCATCTCAATGCGCTTGCAGATCTCGACTTCCTGCTCGCGCGTGAGAAGCGGCACCTGCCCCATCTGGTGCAGGTACATGCGGATCGGATCATCAAAGAAATCGAGCTTTGACTCCTTGGAGCCCTTTTTCTCGTCCGGCTGCTTCTTACGATACTTGTCGACGTCCGCCGCCTCGATAATCTCGATATCCATCGAGCGCAGCAGCGCAAGATAGCCTTCCAGCTCCTCAGGGTTGATGACGCTGTCCGGAATGATGTCGTTAATGTCGTCGAACGTGAGGTAGCCTTGCGTCTCGGCGACGCGAATCAGCTCTTTCAGCTTCTCGTTGCGCTCCTCGCGCGTGGCCTGATCCTTGGCGCCCCCCTCCAAGGCCCCGATGTCGAAAGTATCGAGAGGCTCCTCGTTCTCGGTGGCCGGGCTCAAATCAGCGACTTCCGGCTCGTTCTCGACAGGCTCCCGGGTTTCCGTGCCATCCGCGCCCCGTACAGACCTGCTCCGCGCCTCTCCGTCCCGCTCCGATCGCGCCTGCGGCGAGGGCGCTTCTGCCCCCTTGAACGGCGTCCGCGGCAACACGGGCAGGTCCTCTCCATCATTCTTATTATGCGGCGTCTTCAGCTCCGGCGCAGGTGCCACGGCCGGCTTCTTCTGTAATGGCGGCTTCGACGACGCCACAAGCGCCACCGAAGGCTTCTTCAGCAATGCCGTCGGCGGCACCGGCAGTTTCTTGTGCACCGGCTTGGGCGCCGGCACAGATTTCTTCGCAGGCACGGCCTCGCGAACGGGCTTGCTTTTCGACTTCTCTTTGGTCATACAGTGTGCCTCGCGGTACTCGTTAGGTGGCCCTTGCGCCGGAAAGAAAGTTCGCGCCATCCCCCCTATGGAAAGGCATGTATTCTTTAGAAGTTTCGCCTCCATAGCAAGCTTATTTCTGCCCCCCCTGGCATCTATAGGCCTGGCGGCGGCCGCATATGCCTCCGGCCCTGCTCCCGCGCCCGCGCCGGCCGCGCGCATCTGCCGCCCCGACGGCGCCCTTCCCGGGCGCCCTGAATGGTTCTGCGCGGGACAGGATGTTTCGTGCGCACTGTGGCTCACGAACAGCGCCAAGGGGCCGGCCCGGTTCATCTACCGGTTTGAAACAAGCGCCGACGGACGCATGATCAGCACGGACGAGGACACAGACCTCTTTGCCGCAGGGTCCTCCGTCCTGCTGCCCGTCCGCTTTCGCGTCCCGGATACCCTCACCCCAAACTCGAGGGGCACGATCCGCCTGCTGGCAGTAATCGATGGCTCCGCCTGCACCGACGAGGTTCCGTTCCGGGTCTGCAGCCCCCGGCCCGTACCCGAAAGCAGCCCGGTCGACCCCGCGCGCACGCTTACCGGCTTGCTGCGAAGGCTTCTAGACTACGCGGCCGCGGGAATGCCCTCTCGGCAGGCGCTGAATCCGCCGGCGCAGATTCCGGGGACAAATGCAGCAGAGGCTCTTCCTCCAGAGGCGGCAGACGGCGGCCAAGGCACACCTTGACACACGCCCGCCGACGGATGATTCCAGCGGGCGACAGGGCACCCCCCGGACCTCAAGAGCGGACGCGCGACTACGCTCCTCGGCGAGCCGGGTTCAAAACTCGCGGCGCACGCCCACCACGCCACTGACCGATTCAAGGCCGATCGCAGTCTTGTTCGTGAGATACATCCTGCCGCCGTTCGAATAGTGCTCCCATCGGCAGTCCGCGAAAACAGACCACCGCTTCGAAACATCTGCTTCGAGACCTGCGCCGCCCAGCAAGTTGTAGTTGTATAGCGTCCCGTCTTCTATGATCTTCTTATTCATCAGCGACAGCCCGAAGCCCACATGAAGACTTGGACGAACAGGCGAGTCCGGGAATAGTACCAGCCTCGGCACGCACAAGCCGGCAACCTGCCAGTACGAGTCGAGCGACTTCCTATAGGGGCCTCCGGTCCTCTTCTCCGGCAGAACCTGCGCCTCCTCGAGTTCGATGGTGCCCGACAGGCGCTCAACTCGCAGCTCGTACCGAACCGACCACTGCGCCGAGACGGGAAGAGGGACCAGATCGCAGGACTCCACCTCCCTGAACAGGCCCGCGCGATCAGTCTTGTACCCCTGATACTCCTTAACGCTCCACAGGCGCTTCGACGTGCCGCTCGCCCCGTATGCGCCGCCCCAGACCCTCCTCTGCGGAGGCTCCGCAGGACGTTCTCCTGCCGCCCGGGCAGCATGACGGATTCCGTCGCCCGCAAGAAGAACACCTGCCAGGCACATGACGAGACCGTTCCGGGAATAACGCACACGCCCCTCCACGATTACAGATATGATACATCCCAAGGCCGCAAGACGCGTAAACGGGGGCGTAAAGTCCCATTAACCCCGCCCTTCGGTCAAGCCCGTTTTCTTCGTAAGCGAAAAAGAGACATGATCTTATCTTTTGCCTCCTGTAACCTCTTACAGTGGAGAGGAGTGTTTTA
>CAYRKB010000180.1:5466-6690 GCA_964424705.1 uncultured Victivallales bacterium | reverse complement strand
GCCAGAATTCCGCCTCCCGTGGCGCAAGGCCACGGGGAGGCCTCCTGCATAGCTGGGGGGAGACCTATCCGTTCAGCGGCCGACCCCTTTGGTGAGGGAAAGAATCGGCAGAAGAACGGAGATGGTGACGAGCAGAACGAAGCCGCCAATGACGAGGATGAGAACGGGCTCCAGAAGGCTGAGGCTGCGCGTTACGAACCGGTCCCACTGCGCCTGGCAGCGCTTTCCGGCGCTGTCCAGCAGCCGGTCCAGGCTCCCGCTCGCCTCGCCCGTCTGAACCCAGCCGGGCATGGACCGGGCGAGCGGAGGAACGCGCCGCAATGCGTCGGCCAGCGTGCCGCCATGCCGCACGGTTTCCGCTTCGCGCCGGACCAGCTCGTTCACCCAGATGCTCCCCGTGGCTTTGCCTGCCAGAAGCGACCCTTCGATCACGGATACGCCGCCGCGCAACAGAATGGCCAGCGTGCGCGCAAACCGGAGGTTCACCAGAATCGCATACCCGCGGCCGAACATCGGGACGCGGAACAGCGCCTGATCCCAGCGCACCTGCCAGCGGGAATCCGTCCGCAGCTTATGCCGCACGAACCCGCCTGCCGCAGCAAGCGCCGCCAGGATCAGGAGGCCCCACCGGGCCAGCTGTGCGCCCAGGCCCAGCATGAACTGCGTCAGCGCGGGCATGGGCGCATTTCCTGCCGCCATGATCGTTCTCGCCCGGGGCAGAAGAAGCCCGAGCATGAGGATCGCGACGCAGACGCCGACGGTCAGCACGATCAGGGGATAGAGGAGCGCGGTCTGCACCTTCTCGCGCGTTTGCTCCTGCTCGTCCAGGAAGTCCGCCAGGCGCTCGAGCATGACTTCCACGGAGGCCGAGCGCTCCGCCGCCTCGATGATTGCCGTTTCAAAAGCCGAGATCGAAGCGCTCGACTCCCCGATCGCCGCCGCCAGAGTCAAACCATCCCGGAGCCGGTCCTTGATGCCGGCAAGCAGGGAGTGGTCGGACTCCAGTTCGGGGGAAGCAAGAAGATTGTCGAAGGCCCGGATCAGCGGAAGTCCGGCTCCGAGCAGCGCGCTCAATTCCCGGTACACCATGCTCCGGTGCTGAACCGGGAACCGGATCCGGCGCCCTGTAGGATGCAGCCTTTCGGCAAGAATCCCGGCGGCGGCCAGCTTCTCGCGAGCGTTTTTCACCGTCAGGGCCTCGACCATTCCCCGGCTGGCGCGCCC
>CAYRKB010000180.1:0-5366 GCA_964424705.1 uncultured Victivallales bacterium | reverse complement strand
TCTCGCGAGCGTTTTTCACCGTCAGGGCCTCGACCATTCCCCGGCTGGCGCGCCCTCCGCGGTCAAGCCCCTTGTATTCAAAGGTTCTCACGAGAAGGTTACACTGCTGACTTCGTCCAACGTCGTGATGCCGCCCAGGATCTTGTCTGCGCCGTCATCCGCCAGGCCCAGCATGCCGTGCGAGGCGGCGATGCTTCGCAGGCTATCCGCCTTGAGCCCGCCGCTGCGGATCGCCTCCTGCAGTTCGCCATCGACGCGCATGAGCTCAAACAGCCCCACGCGCCCCCGGTAGCCTTCCAGGCATTTCGCGCACCCCACGGCGCTCCACCCGCGCTGGCCTTCCAGCTTCCGCAGGCGAACGTCGAGCGACTGCACCTTGTCGTGCGGGATAAGGGCCTCCCGCCGGCAGGCGGGACAGAGGCGGCGCACGAGGCGCTGGGCCAGAATCCCACGCACGCAGGACGCCAGGAGGTAGGGCTCCACGCCCATGTCCGCGAGGCGCAGCACCGCGCCGGGCGCATCGTTGGTGTGCAGCGTGGTGAAAACAAGATGGCCCGTCAGCGCGGCGCGCAGCGCGATCTCGGCGGTTTCCATGTCGCGCGTCTCGCCCACGAGAATGATGTCGGGATCCTGGCGCAGGATGTGCCGCAGCCCGCTCGCAAAGGTAAGGCCGATCTTGGGCTTCACCTGCATCTGGCCTATGTCGGGAATCTGGTATTCGATCGGGTCCTCGATGGTCATGATATTGCGTCGCTGGGAATCCATGCACCCGAGGGCGGCGTACAGGGTCGTGGTCTTCCCCGAGCCGGTCGGCCCCGAGACCACGACGATCCCGTTGGGAGAGGCGATCAGCCCGTTGAAGGAGCGCAGCATGGGCTCCGCCATGCCCAGGACGCTCAGCGGCAGAAGCGCGGAAGACCGGTCGAGCAGCCGGAGCACCACGCGCTCCCCTTCCGCCACGGGCACCGTGGAGACGCGGATGTCGATCTCCCGCTCGCCCACCCGCACTTTCGCCATGCCGTCCTGCGGCAGCCGCTTCTCGGCAATATCCATCTTGGCCATCACCTTGAGGCGGGAGACCAGCGCGGCCTCCATTGGCTTGGGCGGCGAGGATTGCTCGTAGAGCACGCCGTCCACGCGGTAGCGCACCCGCAGCCGGGACTCGAAAGGCTCAAAGTGGATGTCCGAGGCGCGCCGCTTCACCGCTTCAAGCAGCAGCAGGTTGACGAGCTGCGTGACGGGCGCCTTCTCCGCCGCCGCGAGAAGGTCGTCTGTGCGCAGGGAGGGGACTCCGGGCGCGCCCCCGCCGGTCACCTCCAGATCGCGGAGAAAATCCGACGCCGTGTCTTCCTTGCGGTAATAGGATTGCTCGATGGCATGCAGAATCGCGGCGCGCCCCGCCACAATCGGACGCAAATCCATGCCCAGCAGAAGCGTCAGGTACTCGCGCCGCCCCGCCTGCGCGGGATCCGCCGTAAGGACGCACGCCTCCCCCTTGACCCGTATCGGCAGCAGGCAATGCGTGCGCGCCCATTCCACCGGCACGTCGGCAACCAGGGAAGGGTCCAGCACGTCCGGCGGTATGTCCGCCAGATACTCCAGGCCGAACGGGGCGGCCAGGGCGCGCAGCCGATCGTGCTCGTCCGCCGGCCGGCCCGCCGCCAACGTCTCAGGGGGCGCTTTCATCGGCCTTCAACCCCGCCTTCTTCTCCATGATTTCAGTCAGCTTCGCCGCGCTCAGCATTTCCGTCACCACCCGCGGCGTGACAAAGATCAGCACGTTCGTATCCGCGTCGCTGTCGGACTGCTGCCGGAAGAGCCATCCGAGGATCGGAATGGACCCGAGGAGCGGGATCTTCCTGACGACCTTGATCTTGTCCTTCCGGGTCAGGCCCGCTATCACGATGGTCTGGCCGTCGGGCACCGTCACCGTGGTGGAGACTTCGCGGCGCGCGATCGTCGGCGCGAACTGCGTGCCGCTCGGGCCGGGGTCGATGACCGCCTCGATGCTCGGGTTCAGGACGACGCGCACCAGCCCGCCCGGAATGACCGACGGGGTCAGCTTGAGCTTGATGCCCACATCCACGCGCTCGATGTTCTGGATTACGTCGCGGGAGGCGCCGGACCCCTGCACGGTGGATTTGAGAACGGGGATCTGGTTGACGATGTTAACGCTCGCTTCCTTGTTATTCTGCGCCATGAGCGATGGATTCGACCGGATCTTGAGGCGGGAGTCTTTCTTGAGGGCATTGATATTGATGAGCGCCGGATAGCCCGACACCACGTTGCCCGCCGCATTCACGTGCGAGCCGCGGGCGACGCCGACCGACAGGCCGCGCGGGAACAGGCCGTTCTGCACCGTGGTCATAACGCTATCGGTATTGTCATTCGGGCGGACGGCGCCCTGCAGCGCAATGTCGCCGATCCCCGTGGGCAGGTCGATCGACGCCATCTCCACGCCGAAGTCGAGGGAGTCGCCCTCGCTCATCTCGGCAATGAGCACCTCGATATGCACCTGCTGCGGGGCCTGGTCCATCTGGTCCACCAGGCGCCGCACGAGCTCGAAGTCGCCCGGCGTGGCATCCACCAGCAGGGCGTTCTGCGATTCGCTCGGCTCGATGGCGATGCGGCGCTTGCGCCCGCCGCTGTCCGCGGCCGGCGCGCTCCGGTTCGTCGACGTCACCGGATTGCCCAGCAGGGCGTTCAGCGTCCGGGCGGCCTCTTCCGCGGAGATGTACTTCAGGAAAATCGCATTCAGGCGGCCGCGGTCGGCCGCCGTATCCACGTCCATCATCGCGATGATGCGCTTGAGCTCCCCGATCTGCGACGTGGAGCCCACGAGCAGGACGCTGTTGGAGTGGGGCGAGGCGACCACGATCACGCGCCGCTCCCCGCCCTGGCTTGTCTCGGGCGGCGCGGGCAGCCTGCGGCGCAGCGCGTCGGCGCGCGTTTCCACCTCGGAGATGGCCGCGTTGAGCTCCTGCGCCAGATCCTCGGAGCTGATGAACTTGAGCGGCACGACGTCCGTCGTCTGCGCCATCCCGGGCTGGTCGATCTCGCCGATGAGCTTCTCGATGCGCCGGATGTTGTCGGCCGTGTCCGTCACCACGATGTGATTCGTCTCCTCCACGCAGCCCACCGCGCCGGCCTTGCCGCCCGGCACTTTCGTCTCCAGCAGGCGCCGCACATCGGAGGCCGCGACGTGCTGCAGCCGGAACACCTTCGTCAGGAAGCCGGACGCCGGAATCTTCTCCCCGGCGCCCACAACAATCCCGAGCGGCGTGGGGCGCTCGGGCAGGGGGATGATCCGGAAGATCCCGCCCTCTTCCACCACGGAACAGCCGGCGGCTTCCAGGATGGAGACAAAGAGCGGATAGACATCCTTCTGGCTGATTCGCGGCGAGACCACGGTAATCTTGCCCTTCACCGCATCGCTCACCACAAATCTGCGCCCGGTCAGGTCTCCGACGAGCTTCACAAAGGCCGGAACGTCAACCTGGTCGAAGCTGAAATTGATGTAGGCGCCGGACTCCGGCGGAGGCGGGAGCGAGGCCGCCACCGCGAGCCCGCGCGCAGCGGCGTTGGACGACGCGGGGGGCGTATTCTCATCGGCGGCGGCGCAGCGCACGGCCAGCGCCACGGCAAGGCACCCGCCTGCCGCCAGCCAGCCGCGCGAACGATGGGCGAAGAGGCTGCTCCGGAAGGACTGACCCATATGCGTCTCCGCTCCCGCCCGTCGGCAGAACAAAACGTTCTTCATCTACTTCAGAATGCCGCGCTCCGATTGGGCGATGAATGTCAGGAGCTGCTCGATCTCCGGGCTGCCCGGCAGCTCTGCCTTGATTTTGTCCACGGCCTGCCGGGTCGACAGCTCCTGCCGGTAGAGGATCTGATGAGCCTGCTTGATGGTTCGCAGCCCCTCCGGCCCGATTCCGCGCCGCTCCATGCCCACGGAGTTGACCCCACGCACTTCCGGGGGATTTCCTTCCACGAGCATGAAAGGCGGGCAGTCCTTCGTGATGCGGGACATGCCGCCCACGAAGCACAGCCTGCCAATGCGCACAAACTGGTGCACGCCCGTCATCCCGCCGATCCCGACCTGGTCTTCCACAATCACTTCCCCGGCCAGCGAGGAGCCGTTGGCCATGATCACGCCGTTGCCGACCCGGCAGGCATGCGCAATATGGCTGTACGCCATGATGTGGCAGTCGGAGCCGACCCGCGTGACTTCGCCTTCGTTCGTTCCCGAATTAACCGTCACATATTCCCGCAGCGTCGTACGGTCCCCGATCTCGACGGAGGTCTTGCCGCCCTTGAACTTCAAGTCCTGCGTTTGCGTCCCGATGCATGCGAACGGAAACACGTTGCACTGCTCGCCCAGAGTCGTGCGGCCATCGATGACGACGTGCGAGTGCAGCCGGGTCCCGCGGCCGAGCTTCACCTGCGGCCCGACGACGCAATACGGCCCCACCTCCACGTCGGCGCCCAGCTCGGCGCCCTGCCCTATTATTGCGCTTGAATGAATCATGGCTCCACGCTCGCCGATTGGCCCGTAATCATGCACATCATCACCGCCTCCGACACCACTTCGCCATCGACCAGGATCTTCGCCTGGAAGCGCGCGCTGCGCGACCGGCGGTTGGTCAGCTCAACCTCGATCCGCATCTGGTCGCCCGGCTTCACGACTTTGCGGAAGCGGACTTTGTCCATCATCATCAGGTACGGAATTCCCACGCCCAGGCCGGACGCGCGAATCAGCAGGATGCCGCCCGTCTGGGCCATGGCCTCCAGCTGCAGGACGCCCGGCATAATGGGCGTCGCGGGGAAGTGCCCCTGAAAGAAGGGCTCGTTCAGCGCCACGTTCTTGATCCCGACGATCCGCGTCGCGTCATCGCATTCGAGGATGCGATCGACGAAAACGAAGGGGTAGCGGTGCGGCAAAATCTTCAGCACTTCATCGATCGACATCGCAGCCATGAGTCATCCTTTCTTTCACCGATTCACGCAATCCGGAATGAGGAGGGAGAGACTACCAGACATCGGGCCCGTTGAAAACCGAGAAAGTCACCTCGCAGTAACGCCTCAGTGACGCAGGGGGGGGGCTCCCTGCCGCCTTGCGCGGCAGGAGCCTGAATTCCGCCTCCCGTGGCACAAGGCCGCGGGGAGGCACCTGCATAACTGAAGCGGTGCCGGAAATGCAGCAGTTCGCATTATGGCCGATTGGACAGTCCATGGCCCGCGTAAAGCGGGCTCTACCTCGCTGATTGTCACAGTAGAGCCCGCTTTACGCGGGCTGCGCATCCCAATGCGAATCATGATCTTTCCTTTTGTCACGCCAACCTCCGTCGGAAGATGGCATTGAGCGG
>CAYRKB010000179.1:0-6881 GCA_964424705.1 uncultured Victivallales bacterium | reverse complement strand
GGCTCCAGGAGCAGGCCGGGAGCGACAACGGGCAACTCCGACTGGAGATGCGGCGCCCCCGCCGCGTTCGCTCCGAGCTTCGCCGCATCTCCCCCGGGCGGCGATCCCCGGAACTCACATGCGCCGGGCTTGTGAGCTTGTGACACAAAGGACGGTCGAGCTTGCATTCAGCCAAATCTCTGTGTAAACTGATGAATTATCACAATGAGAAGCGCTTTGAGCATTAGATGCGTAACGCCTCAGTGACGCATGGCTTTTTGGTAGGGACGCCTCTCCGAGATTCATGGCGAACGAGTCGGGCCGAGTGACTGCCCTGGCCGGCACGAATGGAGTTGCGCCGTCAGCGAGATTCAAGAAGCGTCAAGGAACGTAAGCCGGACCTCAGAACGGACAATGCCAATGCCACCTGAAGGCAGGGGGCACATCGTCGTTCTGGGTCTTGGCGATACCCGAATTGCCTTACGCCTTTCCGTGGTAGAGCGGGTGATCAGGGCGGTGGCCGTTACCCCGGTGGCTGACGCCCCTGAGGAGGTCCTCGGGCTGGTGAACCTTCACGGCACGGTGGTCCCTGTTCTTGATATCCGAGGCGTATTTGGCGTTCCCCGGAAAGCGATTCTGCCGGCCCACCTGTTTGTCATTGCCGGGGCAGGCCAGCGGAAGGTTGTCATACCGGTTGAAGAGGTGTTGGGCGTTGCTGAACCCGCGCCAGGCGCGGCCGTGCCGGCCGGGGACATTCTTCCCGGGCTGACTGACTTTATCGAGGGCGCCGTCACGTTGGAAGACGGCATGATCCTGATCTATGACCTGGAGCGGTTTCTGCGGGAGAATGGCTCTTTTCTTTTCGATCACGTTGTGCCCGGAGTTCCGGCATGAACACGGGTGCGATGAAACAGGATGCGCTGGAGGCCGTAAGCTGTCTGATCGAACGGCGCATGGGGCTGCATTTTTCATCTGAACGCCACGACGCTCTTGCCCGCGGGCTGGAGCGCGGCGGCGCGGAGATGGGCTTTGCCGACCCCGAGGCATTCGCGGTCCGTCTCCTGGCCACGGGCATCACCCCGGCGGAACAGGACGCCCTGGCGCAGGCCTTGACGGTGGGGGAAACCTATTTGTTCCGCGAGCCCGCCGCGCTGAAGGCCCTTGAGCAGCACATTCTCCCCGCGCTGATCGAAGAACGCTGCAAGAGCGGGGAAAAGCGAATCCGGATGTGGAGCGCCGGCTGCTGCACCGGCGAAGAGGCCTACACGCTGGCCATCATGCTCACCCGGATGATTCCTTGTCTGGCCGAATGGGACATCACGATTCTGGCCACCGACATCAATCCTGTCTATCTGCACAAGGCCAGGGCCGGCCGATATCGGGAATGGTCTTTTCGGGGCGCGCCGGCCTGGCTCAAGACCGGACCTTTCAGCAAGTGCGCGAACGACGAATACGAACTCGCCGCGAGCGTGCGGCAAATGGTCAGTTTTTCCTATCTCAATCTGGTCGACGACGCCTTCCCGTCGCTGGTGAACAATACGTCGGCTATGGACGTCATTCTGTGTCGAAACGTGATGATGTATTTTTCCGCTGACCGCGCCGAGAGGGTGGTCAGCCGGTTCCATCGGGCGCTTCTGGACGGCGGCAGGTTGGTCATGAGCCCCAGCGAGTGCTGCAACGGGAGTCTTGCACTTTTCGCAAGGGAGTCGTTCGACAACGCGACGCTGTACCGGAAGAGCGCGTCCGTGCCGGCTCACGGTTTATATCCGACGGCCGATCCAGCCAGGAGAGCCCCCCTGTCGCCGGCGAGCATCCTGCCGGCGCCGGCACCCATGGGCGCTCACTTTAACGTCGGCTCGCGGCGGCCGGGGTCGAACGCCCTCCCTGCGGCAAGCGCCAAGGATCTCCATGGAGGGCGGCTGGCCCCAGCCGCTGCCAGAATTGAAGACGTTCCTCGCGTAGTCCCATCAGCCTCAGCCCCTGACGCGCCCGCGGATGCCGGCCTGACCGCCGCGACGGAGGCGTACGCGCAAGCGAACTACGAAGCGGTCCTGCGGCTCGCCGCCGCCCGCCCCGAATCGCCGGTGGCGGTTCTTGATCTGGCGGCCCGCGCCGCCGCCAATCTCGGGCGACTCGACGAAGCCCTGGCGTGGTGCAAAACGGCCCTGCAACGTGACACGTTGCAGGCATCCGTCTATCACCTGCAAGCGACCGTTCTCGTGGCCAAGCGTGACGAACCGGCTGCGCTGGAATCGCTGAAGCGCGTGCTGTACCTGGATCCCCATTCCGTCCTGGCCCACTTCACCATGGCGAACCTCATGCTCCAGACCGGCGACCCCGCCAAGGCAATGAAGTACTTTCGCAAGACCATGAGCCTCCTGCATGCGCTGGAGGGCGGAGCCGTGATTCCCGACAGCGACGGCATGACCGCGGAAAGGCTGACCGTCATGGTTAAACACATTCAGGAAAGTTTGAAGCGAACATGAATACGCCAAACCCAGCCGACCAGGCCCTTCTCAAGGCGCGGGCCATGGAGCGCGCGCGGCCTGTTGCGCGTGAGGCAAGCGCCGAAGGGCGCCTCGATGTCGTTGAGTTCCTGCTCGCGCACGAGAGCTACGCCATCGAGAGCCGGTTCGTGGCGGAGGTCTTCCCTTTTGGCGACATCACGCCCCTGCCGGGCACGCCGGCGTTCGTTGTCGGGATCATCAATTTCAGGGGGAGCGTCCTTTCCGTCATTGACTTGAAGTTCTTCTTCCAGCTGCCGATCAGGGGCTTGAACGACCGCAACCGCGCCGTCATTCTGCGGTCGGACAGCATGGAGTTCGGCGTCCTGGTCGACGCGATGCGCGGCACGCGGCAAATCGCGCAGGGCTCCTTGCAGGAGGCGCTTCCGACGCTGTCGGGCATCCGGGAGAAGTATCTCAAGGGCATCACCGCCGACGGCGTGGTGGTTCTCGACGGCGGCAAGTTGCTTGCGGATGCATCGCTGGTGGTGCAGCAAAGCTAGCCAGTGCAGGGGCAGAGTGTTCGGTGACCGAGACATAGGAGAAAGAACGATGCAGAAGTTGACATTGGGACGGAGACTGGGACTGGCCTTTGGTGCGCTGATCGCGTTGACGTGCCTGCTGGGCGGCATCGCTGTCTGGCGCATCAACCTGGCCGTCGCCAGCGCGACAGACGTGTCCGTCAAGCGCGTTCCGGAAGTTCAGGCCGCGACCCTCGTGGCCGTGATGGCCTGGGAGACCAGGGCCAGCATGCTAAGCTGGGAAATGGTCCATGAGGATGAGGTTCTGCGCAAAGGCCGCCGGACCCTCGCCATACTCAAAGAACACCTGAAAGCCGCCAGTGACCTGGCGGCGACACACCCTGACCTCGTGATTCTGAAAGCAGGGGAAGCCGAAGCCTCGAAGAAGGCCGCCGAATACGAGGCGCTGGTTGACAAGATAGAGACCGCGTGGAAAAATCTGGTTGCTCAAAGTATCATGCTCGACGACAGCGGCAGTCGATTTGAGCAGGCATGCGAAGAGATGCGGCTCTCCCAGCAGAAGCAGATGCATGTGGAATTGGGCGAGTGGGCGGCGCAGACCTCGGGCAAGGGATTGGACGAGAAGACGGCCGTAGCCCAGGGGAATGAAGTGGCGGAGAAGGTGGGCTTGGCCGCTTTGAAAGAACGACTCGCAAAGATAGGCATGGTCGAAGAATTAATGAATCGGGGCAATGCCATTCGACTCAACAACTTCAAGGCTCAAAACGAGAGGGACACGGATAAGCTGAGCGAGGTAATCAAAGGGTTCGTCTCGCTCGAAGCGACTCTGGCTGCCCTGGCTCCGCTGATGCGCCAGCAGGTGGATGTTGTGCAGCTGGGTAAGGTCCGGGAATGCGTGGAGACCTACAAGGCCACCATGGAAAAGATGCGGGGTAGCTTGCTCGCCACGAAAGAATGTTCCGATAAAATGCTTATCACCGGTCAGGATGTCACTGACAATGCCGGGGAAGTTGTGGATGGCGGAATGACGGCCATTAAGAAGGCGGCCATGGATGTTTCCGACGGACTGTTCCGGACCAACATGATTGTGCTTGTCGGGTTGGTTGTCGCCATGATCGCGGGGGGTGTGGTGGCATGGCTGTCCACGCGCGCCATCGCCGGGCCTATCCGCGAAGGGGCGCAGGTTCTGGTTGCCGCTGCCGGCGAGGTGTCCACCACGGTCAGCCAGATTGCCGCCAGCGCCGGAGAGACGGCGACAGCCGTCGCTGAAACGAGCACGACGATAGACGAGGTGCGACAGACGGCGCAACTGGCGAAGGAAAGCGCAATAGGTGTCTCGGACAGCGCGCAGAGCGCGGCGCAGGCCTCGCGCAACGGGCTGGACGCCATGCGCGCGAGCGCGGACGGCCTGAAGCGGATCGGCGAACAGGTGAAAGCGATCACAGGCTCGGTCGTGATGCTGAGCGAGAAGGGCCAGGCGATCGGTGATATCATCACCACGGTCAACGATCTGGCCGAACAGTCGAATCTTCTGGCCGTGAACGCCTCCATCGAGGCGGCGCGCGCAGGCGAACAGGGCAAAGGCTTTGCGGTGGTGGCCGATGAAATCCGCAGCCTTGCGGAACAGTCCAAGGAAGCGACCAAGCAGGTGCGATCGATCCTGATTGACGTACAGAAGGCGACCAGCGCCGCCGTGCTAACCACCGAACAGGGCGGGAAAGCCGTGCAGGATGGGCAGAAGCTCGCCGACCAGGCGGCAGAAGCCATCAATACCCTGGCGGTCGCAATCACGCAGTCCGCTCAGGCCGCCACCCAGATCGCGGCCTCGAGCCAGCAGCAACTTGCCGGCACGGAACAGGTCGGCAACGCCATGCAGAGCATCAAGGAAGCCAGCCTGCAGAACCAGGCGAGTACAACGCAGCTGGCGACGGCCGCGCGCAACTTGCGGGACGTGGGGCTGAGTTTGCAGCAATTGCTGGGGTAGAGCGGCCGCGGAACCCTGAGACTGAAGGCTGAGCTATGGCACAGGCCAACGACAAAGACTTTCTGAAAAGCATCATGGCTACGTTCAAGGCGGAGGCCGAAGAACATATCCAGGCTATTGCAGAAGGATTGGCCGAACTGCCGCGGATGCCGTCGGCCGGCGCACGTTCTGAACTCGTTGAGCGGATTTACCGCGATACGCACAGCCTTAAAGGCGCGGCCCGCTCCGTGGGCCTGGTGGCGATCGAGGCGATTTGCCAGGCGCTCGAGGACGTGTTTGCCGCCGTAAAGAAAACTGAACTGCCGGTTTCAGGCGGCCTCAGCGCAGCCGTGCAGCAGGTTCTTGAAGAGGTCCGCCGCCTGATCGAGGGACGAAAGACCGTGGCCGCCAACACCTCGCAGATCGTTGCCGACCTGAAAGCGGCGGCCGCCCCGCGGCATGCAAGCGCAGCGCCGGTATCCGAACCTGTCGCGCCCGTTTCAGGGCAGCCCGCGGCGCAGGCCGGCGCAGCCCGCTCCGCCGATGCAGTTGAAACCGCGAAGCCCGAAGCGGCCAGTCACAGCCCTCTTGCCGACACTGTGCGGGTTCCCGTCGTACAGCTTGAGGCGCTGCTCCGGCTGGCCGAGGAGCTGCTGCGAATCGAGTTGATGTCGGCACAGAGATCAGCCGAAACCGCAACGCTTCTGGAGATGCACGGGGCGTGGATGAAACGGTGGAATGGAATGGTTTCGGCTAGCGCGTCGTCAGCGTGGGGCCTTCGCGCGAGCGGGGCCGCCGCCGAGCCGGAATCCGCTCGCGGCCCGGAGGAATGTGTCGCGGACGCCAGCCAGGAACTGTCCGCCTTCCACAGCGCCCTCAAGGTATTCTCGACACGGCTTGACGTGGACCGCCGCTGGACATCCACGATGCTGGATCAGCTCCTGTCGAGCGCCAAAGAAGTCCTGATGCTCCAGTTCTCGATGATGGGGATGATGCTGACGCGCATGGCCGCAGAACTGGCGCGCACTGAAGGCAAACAGGCGGCCCTCGCCGTACACGGGACCCACATTCACATCGACAAGCGGGTTCTTGACGAGATGAAGGACCCGCTGATTCACCTGGTGCGGAACTGCGTGGGGCATGGGATCGAGCCGGCCGAGGTGCGGCGGCGATTGGGCAAGCCCGAATGCGGGGCGATTACGATATCCCTTTCACAGCAGGCCGGAAACAATGTCGAGATCTGCGTCGAGGACGATGGCGCAGGGATTGACCGCTCCGCGGTGAAAGCGTCGGCGATCAAGAACGGAGTGCTGGATGCCGCCGAGGCGGCAAACCTGGACGACGGGGAGATCCTGCCGCTGATCTTCCGCTCGGGGGTGTCTACCAGTCCGCTCATCACCTCCATGGCCGGCCGCGGTCTGGGAATGGCCATCGTGAGTGAGAAGGTTGAAAAGCTTGGCGGGCGCGTCACGGTGGACTCCGCTCCCGGTAAGGGCACGCGAATCCGTCTGCTCCTGCCGGCGACGTTGGCAACGTTCCGTGGAACGCTTGTGCGTGTCGGCGACCGGCCGTTTGTCCTGCCTACTGCCAGCGTCGACAAGGCGATCAGGTTTTCCGCCGATCAAATCCAGTCGGTCGAGAACAGGGCGACGATCGCCTTCGCCGGCCGGCCAATCTCGTTTGTCAGACTGGTGGACGTTCTGGGCATCCCCGTCCGGCAGGCTGCGGAGAACAAGAGCCATGTGACCGCCCTTGTGGTCCATTCGGCGGGACGCCACATCGGCTTGGGCGTCAGCGAGGTTCTCGGGGAGCAGGAGATCCTGGTCAGGTCGCTCGGACCTCAGCTGGCTAAGGTCAGAAACATCTCCGGCTCCGCCATGCTGGGGTCAGGGGCGCTGGTGCCGATCCTGAATGTCGCCGACCTGATGCGCTCGGTCAGCGCTTCCGATGGCG
>CAYRKB010000178.1:0-6987 GCA_964424705.1 uncultured Victivallales bacterium | reverse complement strand
GTTGGATCAGAGATGAACGGAACAGAAGACATCGTCACCCAACTTCGCGAATCTACCGGATTTCGCGGGGACATTGATCTAGACTCGACGCTTCAGGTTGATCTCGGGGTCTGGGGCGACGATATGGACGAAGTCCTTTCTGATTACTCGGAACGATTTCATGTCGATATGAAAGCTTACCGCTGGTACTTCCATACCCGTGAGGAAGGGCAGAACTTTGGATCTTTGTTCTTCCGCTCTCCGAGCGATAGAGTTTCCCAGATCCCAATCACCGTGCGGATGCTTAAGGAGTTCGCCGATTCGGGCACATGGTCAGTCGCTTATCCTGAACATGAGTTTCCGCAGCGTCGGCTGGACCTCATCCTCAATCAGATCATCGGGTTGGCCGTGCTCGTAGCATTGGCGGCGTGGCTTTTAGTGAAGTGGATGAACTGAAGAATGATCCAACAAGTGCCTGGAGCCGACGCCGGGCCGCCGAGCGGCCTGGCGCGGCTCATGCCCGGCGTTCGCCCTATGAAACGATTTTACAGACACAGACTGGCCGCAGCATTAGTCATTACAGCCTTGTGCTGCAGTTGCACGCGATACAATGACACGCGACCAGTCCAAGTGAGGAGCGACGCCACGTTTCAAGCCGTTCTCCCAGTGGCTGCGAACCACAACTGGACCAAAGAGGACCTCGACAAATATGCATTCAGACCCCCGGCGGATGCTCCTTCGGGACAGCTGGCATGGACTACGATAGCCACGGGAGACAAGATCACGTTGACTGCTCCAGACGCGGGGGGACGAATTGTGTTTCAAACATCGGACCGCGGACTCGTTCGCTCAATGATGCTGACATTTTTGGACATGGGGCCCACGCAGTTTCGTATCCTCCTCACTGGGGAAACGGTGGCACACTTCACGTATTCGGCAGAATCAATGGGGTACGGGAAAGGTGGCTTCATTCTTGAACTGCCAACGGGGAGCAGAGCTGAAACACGTCGAATCGTAGCGAAGCTTCAAGGATCATGAGGCGAACAACAGGCTGGTGCGTATTTTCGCTCCGCTCAAAACGCACAGCCTGGGCGTTCGCGAGCAATGAGATGAGACAATGAAGGTATCTCTGGCGATACTGTGGCTGCTCCCGACGCTCTGCTTCGCGCAGGCGACACAAGGGGAAAGGAACCAATGGAGGGGCTAGCAAGGGGCCGCGCATGACACAATGCCTATAGATGGGCCTCAAATTCATGGCAGGCGTCAGGCGACCCTTCGAAGTGCACGCCGATGCAGATGGCTCGGCACAGCCTCGCCACGTGCCATCCTCAAGCGTCTCCCAACCCTGCGGCTGGAGGACGCGGCTGTGCCGAGCCGTCTGCGCGCGCGTGGCCCGTCCGCCACCTTACCGCGCGACGGGCTGAAAGCGCAGGCGGTAGAAGTTGACGCGGTTGGTTCCGGCGGGAATGGTGATGCGGTTGACGATGCCGCTCGGGATCACGGGCGCTGTGACGGGAGTCCAAGGGTCGCGCAGCGTGGTGGACTCCTCCATCACGTAGCCGCCGTCCATGCTCGGCCACTGCACGGTCAGCGCTTGGCCGCCGCCGGGCTGGAGGCCAAGCGCGGGATGGAGCGTCGTTTCAATCAACCCGGAGAAATTGCCCACCGCATCTTCCGCATAGGCCTTGAGCGTGCGCGCCGGCCCGTTCGGGAAATTCAGGATGTCGGTGTACGTCTGAATCGCGCCGTCGTCCACCGTGTAGCGCAGGCTGGGGCTCGGTTGCGGATCGTCGGCCCCGGTCAGCGTGACCGCAACCCCGTTGGACGAGGTGGCCAACGTCATGGCGATCATAGGGTCCGTCGTGTCGATCGAGGCGCCCGCGACGCTGTACGCGGGCGCCAGCACTTCCCCGGGCACGAAGTTGGTATCGCCGTTCGTATCCAGCCGCAGGTCCGGCAGGCCCACCGACGGCAGGAACAGACGCCAGGGATGGTTGTCAGGGAAGAAGCGATAGCGCACGAGGCGCACCGGCGTGCCGCCCGCGGTGTAATCGGTGATCGTGATGTCGAACGGTTGCGTCGTGGCATCCGCATCCAACGTGAGATCCTTGTCGATGAGGAAGTCGAGCGCGACCCACAGGTCCTCGCCGCCATAGCGCGCGTCGATCCCGGGAATCCGATCGGCGGCGATTTCGCTGAGCCGCGTATTTTCCCGGCCCAGGCCGTCGCGCAGATGGATGTAGCCGACGCCGTCGACGTAGACCCGCCGGCTGCCGATGGCGGTCTGGCCAATCAGGGCGATGTCGAACGGGTTCTCGTCGGGATCGTTGCTGGCAATGTGCAGCGTGGCGATACGGTCGCTGGTCATGCCATCCGTGGGGATGAAGGTGACGGCGATCTCCGTGTTCGTGCCCGCCGCCACGTTGTTCGTCCCGGGCTCCCCGACGCGGAAGCAATCGCTGTTGGTTCCGCTCACGGTCCCCGCGATTCCGCTGAGGGCGAGCGCGCCGCGGTTCCAAAGGGCGTAGACCACGGTGTTGCTTTCGCCCAGGGCCACCGATCCGAAATCCGATGTCGCCGCGCCGTCCACCAAGCTGACACGGCCATTCATCACGTCGATGTCCGCCGGGGCTGGCACGACCACCACTTCGTCCACCCAGCCGGCATCCCCGCCTGCCAATACGCCAATGCTGTTGACGCCAACCCCAATTCGCGCGGCCTTGTTCCTTGAGACCGAGCTGCCACCACCGGAGGAACTCTCGTAGATCCAGCGCAGCGCGTGACTGCCCGCGGGGATGCTCACCGTTTCCTGTCGCCAATCCACATTCCCGGTGATGGCAGGAACGGATGGCTGCTCCACGTCGTCCACGGTGAATGTGAGCGTACCGATCTCGGCATCCGAGGATTCCGACCACCAGAACGTCACGAGGACAGGCCCCTCGACCGTGGTGCGCATGGTGCTGCTGAAGGGACCGCTTTGCGCCGCATCCTGGCCGTCATGGGTCGTATTGGTTTGCGCCCCCCAGGGGAAATCGCCGCCCGAAATCCACGTGAGTTGCGGCGCGTCAACGGCCTCGCCGATCTCCGGGGAGTCGAGGGGGACCGGCTCGCGCTCACGTGACTTCGGCCGGGCCGCCTGGGGTTCCTCTTTCAACGGGCTGCTTGAGGTTCCCCGCGAAAACGTCGTCGGTGCGGGCTCGCCGTCCAGGAACTGGGTCAGCAGATCGTAGGTCCGCGTGTTGCTCATCAAGCCAGTGTGCTCGGCAGAGTTGCCCGGCGCCTGATCTTCGGATTTCTTGTTCTTTTCCGGCTCCTCGATTTGCCGGATGACCGTCCCGGGGGCCAGCAGGTCGGGAAGCCGCCCGGAACTCAGCAAGGGCACGGTGCCGTCGCCATCTCCGCGAACCAGGTCGTAACGTACGGTTGGGATCACGCTCACGAGGGGAAGAGGAAACGTGAGCAACCCCAGGCGCAGCCCGTGCTGCACATTGACGCGCACGGTGGTGGCCTTGACGGCCTGCTTGCCGATGATCTGGAGGAACTTCAACCCCGGGGCGTCCGCCGACCAGTTGTCCTGACGCGCGCCCAGGTAGCCGTGGAAGTTGACGTTGTCGAGCGTGGGAGTGCCGGGGTTGGCTTGGGCATCCAGCATCGCGTGAAGCGCGGTATCGTCGTAGATCTCCTCGCGAATACCGTTATTGTTGATGTCGTAGCCGGTCTCGGCGAACACCGGCGAGCCCACATTCTGCAGGTAGGTGGGCGATGGCAGCAGCTCGTGGACCCCGGGCATGACCGCCAGCGCGGCCTTCATCCGGGTACTGTTGATATCATCGATGGGCAGGATGTCGTAAAACGCGCCGCTAAGCATGCGGTAGATGGGTTGCACCGCGCCGAGGATGGGGCTCCCGACCGTCACCACGCGGTCGATGTCGTTCGTGCCGAAATCCAACAGGTAGCGCCGCATGACCAGCCCGCCCATGCTGTGGACGACGAGAGCCACCTTGGCCCCGTTGTGCAACTGTCGGATGCGCTGGATGTACGCGTTCAGGGTCTGGGCATGGGTGGCGTTGCTGCGCCGCCAGTCGTAGGGGAAGACGAAGAGGGTCGGTTTCGGATCGGTCGCGTGCGTGATCATGTAGTCGTTCGTCATGCGGGCGCGGTCCCCCGCGAGATCGAATTCGGTGTAGCCGTTGTTGTCCACCATGAACTGAATGAAGGTCCCGTAGAACGGCCCGTGGAACTCACGCACCACATCCACGGCATCGACAAAGGTCGGACCGGTCTGGAGATTCAACATGCCTACGTCAACCGGGTTGAGGGTCGGCCAAAACTGGTGACTCCCCAGTAGCGGGATGTCTGTCTTCAGCACGCCGCCGGCCACGCCGTGGATGAAGATCACCGGATGCGGCGGCACCCGCTGGAATACGTACGCCGCGCCGGCGAACGGGAGCAGATTGTTGGTCTGGGTGCCATTGACGCCCGTGGCGTTACTGCTCTCGCCTGGCGCCCCGACCACCACCATTCCCCCCGACACCGCCACGGCTGCGCCAAATGCGTCGAACTCATCCGGATTGGACGCTTTGAGGTAGGTCTGCTGGCTCCAGTTCGTTCCCGTGCGCAGAAACACATACGCGGCGCCGGCCCAGGTAACGCTGTTGTCGTTTTGGTCGCCATTGATGCCCGTGGCGCCACTGCTCTCCCCTGGCGCCCCGACAACCAGCGTATCCCCCGACAGCGCAAGGCTCATCGTCCAGCCGGAGAAACTATCCCCGTCCTCCGCATTGGAGGCCTTGAGTTGGGCTTGAAGACGCCAGGTGTTCCCGCTCCGCGTATACACGTTCGCGACGCCGGTATAGGACAAACTTTCGTCCTGCAACGCTCCGACAACGAGCGTGTCCCCCGACAGCGCGATGTTGCGGTTGAAGCCAATACCGGGGTCAGCGCTGGCGTTGGCGCGATCGCTGATGACGGCCTGCCGACTCCACGTGCTTCCGTTGCGGACGTAGATGAACATCGAAACGGTCGCGGTTTCAATCTCGCCCGTAATCGGTACGTCCGCCGCACTCGCCGCCAGCGTGTCACCCGAGATCCCCACCCAGCCGCCGAAATAGTAGATCATCCTGCCGGGCGTGATCAGGGGTGTCAGGCGGGCCTGCTGGCTCCAATTGGTACCCTCGCGTACAAAGACGAACGCGCCCCCGTCGGCAAGTTCAGCCGGGGTTCCGGGGGCATTCGTTGGGTTGAGCGTTTGTCGCTCCCCGATGACGACGGTGTTGCCCGAGATCCCGACCGAGCCGCCGAAAAAAACGCCAGGCTGCGGGTTGTCGCTCTTGAGGTAGGCTTGCTGGCTCCATGTCGTCCCGTCACGCACAAAGACGTAGGCAGCGCCGGCCCAGGGAACGCTGTTGTCGTTTTGATCGCCATTCACGCCAGCCGCGCCACTGCTTTCGTTTATGGCCCCGATCACCACCGTGTCGCCGTCGATCGCCGCCGTGTACCCGAACGCGTCCGACTCCGCCCTGTTCGTCTCCGTGTTCGAGCCAATGAGGCGGGCCTGCAGGTTCCAGTTCGTCCCGCTGCGCACGTACACATACGCGGCGCCCGCGAACAGCCCCCCGGCCACCATCGTGTTGCCGTCCACCGCCACCGCGCGGCCGAATTCGACGCCTTCAGCGGAGTCGGTGGCTTTGACGTAAGCCTGCTGGGCAAAGCCGGCCTGCGCGGAGGCGGGGGACAAAACGACCGCGAGCCCCATGAGCGCGAGGGTTCTGCGGGCGGCACTCATGGATATCGGGTTGGCACAATGCGTCGATTATAGACGAATGCGGCGGAAAGGCAAGCGCAGGGACAATGGGTTACGGTGGACGGGCAGGGCCATTTCATCTGCTTTGCACGGACGGGGGCGAGGTTGCCAGGCTGGCAACGGCTTTCCGGTCGGAGGTTACGGCGCGCCGGATCGTCGGATACGCCGGCGCCGAAGACTCTCGCCGGTGGTGCCACGGTACAGAGTGCCCCGCGCCTGCGCCACGGTGCCAGTTCCGTAGGCGTGAAGCGCCGATCGGCTGGTACGCGAGGCGGTCGTTGGGACTCCGATGGCCATGGTTATGGTTATGCCTACGAACGAAGCAGTTTGAGTGCGACCGCGACGGTCATGCGGCGGCACCAGGATTTCAGCCCGTTGGCGTCGAGCCGGTCGCGTGAACACTGGATCTCGTACAGGCCGATGGCGAGGTTTCGTAGCGTGGCCAGGGCATGGGCCGCGGAGCGGTCGGCCACCCGACAGGCATCTTCCCCGAAGCTGACGTCGCGGCGGTGATGCACGCCATTCTCGATCGCGGACCAGTGTCCGCGGATAACGTCGAGCAGGTCCGCCTCAGAGATTTCCCGCTGCGCGATACTGGTGGCATAGTAGGCGATTTCATCGCTGGGTCCTTCGGCACGCGGATCGAATGATTCGCGCTCACGCCTGACCGCGATCACTTGCCAGCAACCACACAGGCCGATTTCCTCGGGCGTGACCGTCGCGCGCACGAGGCGGCGACGCTCGAGCCGCCAGTGATCCTTCTCCCAGGACACCGCCTCATCAGGGGGGAAAGCCTGCTTTTGCAGCAGGCGCTCGGCGCGCTCAAGCACGCCACTCTGGTTGCCTTTCAATCCGAAGAGATAATCCCACCCCCGTTCTTGCGTCGTCACCCGTGCGCTTTCTTGCTGGCAGTTCATCGCATCGGCGGTGACCAAGGCGTCGTCAACCTTCGGCAGATCGCGCAGCAACTTCGGGAAGGCTGGAATCTCGTTGCTCTTCTCCTCGATCGGCACTTGCGCCAGCGTCAGCCGTAAGCGATGAGTCACGGACGGCTGAGGGGTCAGGGCTCGTCATTCGCCACTTTCGCGCTCGGCAGTGGGTGGGCGACCGTGTAAGTTTGTGATAGAATTCGATTGTGAGAGCACAGGAGGCCGAATCGGCTCCCCGCGGACTGACCCAGTAGGTCAGCCGCGGGTGCCACACCA
>CAYRKB010000177.1:0-7127 GCA_964424705.1 uncultured Victivallales bacterium | reverse complement strand
GATCCCTGACCCCTGACCCCTGACTCCTGCCCCCCTCCGACTCCCACCTTCCACCTTCCGCCGCCCCTGCCGCGAACAGCGTTACGTCCACGCCTTCGCCTGCCAGAGCCACGGCGGTATCCTGCGCCCAAGTCTCAATGCCCCGGGACACATGACCCAGTCCGCTGCTGGCAATGGCAACGTTAATATTCTGCATACTTACCCGTGACCCCTGCAGCACTCATGGTCTGCAGACAGGCATAGTGATTCCTGCCCGAACGCGCACAAACCCAAAGTCCTTCAAGTCCTATCACCAAGTACCCGTCAGCCCCGGCACGTGCAGTGAAACAGCCCGCGTAAAGCGGGCTCTACTATGGGCTGTCATGCGTAGAGCCCGCTTTACGCGGGCTATCCACGCCACTGTAGACGCATCTTGCGTAGAGCCCGCTTTGCGCGGGCTATCCACTGGAACGACCATAAGCTGGGCCGGCCCTCACAGAACTCAGGGGCTTCACAGTCTGTCCCGCCACGGCCACGCGGCTTTGCGCCGGATGGTAAAGGACTCCACGCCGCGCGGCACTTCGGCCCTGATGAAAGGGTCTTCGTCGCCCGTTGTCGGCGCAGGCGTGAGTACGACCCCCTCCGTTGCCTCCAGCCACCCGGCGTGGTGGAACTTCAGCGTCAGCGGCGAAGAGGTAATCCCGTGCACCTCAATTCGCCCGGGCAACGGCACAATCTCCGCCTGCCCTTCGAGCAACCAGGAAGGATCCGCACCCACAATCCGGTAGACGTGATAGCCGCCGATGGTCACAACCGGCTCAAAGAGCTCCGCGTGGCCCGTGGCATAACGCACCCAGGCCGGGTGCACAAACACCGCCTCTGCGGCCGCATAACGCGTGCAAGCTTCGCGCAGCGCGCTGGCCTCCCAGTCTACAGCCCGGCGCCCGAAGAGCAGCCCATCGTTGTCGAAACCCGCGAGCCTGTGACTGGTAAACGCCTGGGCGCTGAGCCCGCCCAGCACGGGCCTGCCTGCACCATACGGTATGAGGTCCGCCAGGTTCATGTCGTCGCAGAGAACCCGGCCGGCAGACGGGCTGCTACGCAGGGCCTCCAGCACGCGGCGATACACCTGGGGAATGCCGGACACAGGTGCCTCATGAACGAGGTCCAGCGCGTAGCCGCTGAACGAGGGAAACACCATGAAGAGAATGATCAGGATGAAGTGGCGATCCGCCGTCGTCGCCAGGCGCAGGCGTTCGTACGCCAGCGCGATCCCGCAGGCCAGCGGCGCCAGGAACAGGATCTCCGCCGGGATTGTAAACCGATACGGTTGGATCGCGGCCAGCGGGCCAAGGTACGACGCTCCGTAGGCAATGCCCAGGCACGCCAGCCCGCCCGCCGCAAGAACGGGAAACAGAGGCTGGGAACGACGTGATAGAAACGCTCCCGCGATGCCGCCCACCAGTGCCAATTGGAGGAGGCTGGTCCGGTCAAAGCGGTGGCGATAGGAGCGGTCAGAGAAGAAATCCATGACAAGGTGCTTCCAGCTGCTTTGCAGCCAGGCGTGCGGCTGCGGCACGCAATCGCCGGCCGTACGAAGCAGCGGCAAAAGCCACCCGATGCACAGAACTGCCGCAACCGCACCCCACGCCAGCAATCCGCGTCGGGGAGCGCTTGCGCGCAATGCGGTCCGGCGCGCGAAGGGCAGCCAGAGCCAAGGCAGCAGAGCGGCCACGAGGATCACCGTATGGCAGTAGAACATGACCGCGCTCAGCACCCCCAGAAGCACGCCACGAAGCAGCGGTCGCCGCGCCTGCAGAATGTCGTCCAGCAGGCCGGCCGACACGGGCACAAGGCAGGCCATCGCCGGGAAGAACACGTTGCCGTTATGCCAGAAATAGGACGTTTGCGTGCTCAGATGCCAGTAGGCCACGGCCACCAGTAGCAACACCTCCCGCGCCGGACGGCCGCCTACGAATCTCCGCATACCGAGCCAGAGCACCAGCGGCGCGAGTGCTGCCACGGCGACGAGCGTGCCATAGAACACGAGCGTAACCGGCAGCCCGGGCAACGCCTTCACGGGCAGCTCAAAGCCTTTCTTGCCCATGCTATTCCACAAGCCCACCGGATACCCGGCCATGAAGTCGGGCTCATAGCCAAGGAGCCCGTCAGCCCTGCTTGCTCCGTACGCCGTCGCGAAATAGCGCGAAGTGTCGCCGCGCATCGGGACCTCGCCGTGCAACGCCAACGAAGGGGGAAAGTGCCGCAGCACAAGGCACAGATGCGCAAGCACGAGGGCGGCCACCAGCCAGGATCGTTCGCGGTTTGGAGATGATTTCATGATTCGAAACTGGTCAGGAGAGAGAATTCAGTTGTCAGAATTCAGAATGGCGTGTGAATAGGCCTCCAATAGCTTGCTGACCTCTTCCAGCAAATGGCTCAACTCAGACACATCGCCGTACTCGAGATCCCTGGCGAGAATCAAGTAGTATCGCGACTCTTCAAGAGAGCCCTGCGCGATGTTGTAGAAACGAAGCTTGTCTGCTTTCCCGCGCTTTCTGAACCCTTCTGCAGTGTTCGCAGCGATGGAGACGGCGGCGCGCCGGAACTGGGAGGACAGGCCATACATTTCAGAGCGGGGGAATGTCCGAGACAAGTGGCAGGCAAGAAGCACAAACTGGTGGGCCTTTTGCCATACTACCAACTCCTCGAATCTTGTCGCTGGCACCCTCATTCTGACTCCTGAATTCTCGGCTACTGACTACTGTTTGCGAAACCCCTGCATTGCCGCGATGAGCCCGCTGCGCAGGAACGGAATTCGCGCGAACGGCTCGGTGCGAAACGCCTGCCACAAGCAGCGGCGGACAGCCGGCCAATCGCCTTTTTCCCTATACGCCAGAGAAAGGTGATATGCATTCAGGGCACGCTGGCGGCAAACCGCGGCGCGAAGGCGGGGAGCTATGCACTCCTGCAGCCGCTCATAAGCTGTCTGCCTCTTGCGCATGCGCCGGATATCTCCCTCCACAGTCCCGTCGAATGTGCCTCCCCAGATCCCGCCGGCGTGACGCCGGTGAACTCCCATGACCTCGTCCACGTACCCCGCATCGCCGAACGACGTGTTGATCACGTGCAGAATCCAGTCGGCATAGGGATTCTTCTCGCGGTCGTAGTACCATGGGGGCAGCACGCCGTTGCCCCGGTTACGGAACACACAGGAGCAAGTTGGAACGAAGTTACGTTCAACAAAGTCTTCCTGTGTGTAGACCGGCCGCCCCGGCCGCTCGAAGAACAGCCGATCGGGCAGTCCTTCCGTCACGATGCGGACGTTGTGAAAGCACATCGACCACTCAGGGTGCCGGTCCAACAGGTCCACTTGTCGCTGCAGTTTCTCCGCACCTGTCCAGTAGTCGTCCCCGTCGAGAATCGCCACGTACTCGCCGCGACAACAATCCAGCACGCTCTCAAAATTGCGATAGCCCCCCGTGTTGGCATCCTGCAGCACAAGCCGGATCCGATCAGGCCGTTCGCGCTGGAATCGCTCGCACAACGCGCGCGTGCCGTCGGTCGAGCAGTCCTCCCCGACAACAATCTCAAATGGGAACTCTGTGCGCTGCGCCAGCGCGCCCTGCAGACACTCGGCAATGTACGCCTCGTGGTTGTATGTGATGGTCAGGACGCTCAGCCGCGGCTTGTGGTCCATCACCGCGGGCAATGATGTTTCCCGGTATTGCGAGCTCATCCCAGCGCCCGCTTCACGCGCGCAGGATCCGACCCGGCAAGACGGATGACGGAGCTGACCGCCTGAGCCATCTTTTCGGTGACGCCCGTGCCCGTGGGAAGCACGAACACCCGCCGGCACACCGTCTCGGTAACGGGCAGCAAAGCGCCCGCATGCGGGAAGAGTGTGCGATACGGCTCCATGCGATGACATCCCGGGTGAAAGTAGCGCCTCGCAAGAATCCGCTCGGAATGAAGCACCCTGACGAGGTCATCCCGGCTCATGCCGAATTCGTCCTGGTCCACCTCCAAGATCACATACTGCCGATTATGCCTTTCAGACGCGCGGAAAGGAACGAAGCGGATCCCCTTCACCACGCGCAGCTCGCGCTGGTATCTTTCGTGGTTCCGGCGGCATGCCTCAACGAAGTCCTCCATGCTCTCCAGCGAAGTGACCCCCATCGCGGCTGAAAACTCGTTCATTTTTCCGTTGGTGCCGATGTAACGCACGTCGTCGTACTGCCCGGAGAAGCCGAAATTCTTCATCAGCCGGATTCTGGCCGCCAGCTCGTCGTTGTTTGTTACGATGGCGCCGCCTTCGAACGTGTTGACAAACTTGGTCGCGTGGAAGCTGAACACCTCGGCGTCGCCGAAGTTCCCGATCATTCTCCCGTTGTGGGTGCAGCCGAAGGCGTGCGCGGCATCAAACAGCAGACGCAGTTTTCTGCGGGCCGCGACCTCGGTCAAGCGCTCCACATTGCAGGCATTCCCCCACGTGTGGACCCCGATGATGCCGGTCGTGCGAGGGGTAATCATGGATTCCACGCTATCCGGGTCGAGGTGGTGCCAGACGGGATCCACGTCGGCAAAGACGGGCGTGATTTCCTGCCACTGCAGAGCGTGGACCGTGGCAATGAACGTGAACGATGGCACGATGACCTCTCCTGTCATGCCAAGCGCGCGCATGGCGATCTCAAGGGCAACGGTCCCGTTGCAGATTGGAATACAGTGTGCCGCGCCCGTCATTTCCTGCAGCCTCTTTTCGAAGGCCTTGACGAACGGCCCGCCGTTGGTAAGCCAGCGATTGTCGAGAATCTCGTCGAAGCGCTCGCGAAGCCGCTGCCGGTCGCCAATGTTCGGCCGGCCGACATGCAGGGGCTCCGGAAAAGCGGGTGCGCCACCGAAAACGGCCAGGTCATCGATCCGAGTTTTCATGTGTTCTCCGGTGCTGCTAAGGTCTGACTGACACGGGTGGCTGACTGCCGGGTTCTTTAACCCGCCGCGCAGAGGCCCATCACAAGCATGTCTTTGAATTTCCCTGATTTGAAAGCGTGACGCTTGAGCCGGCCTTCCACGACAAAGCCGCAGGTCTCGTAAAGGCGGATGGCCGCACGGTTGTCGGCCAGAACGTAGAGAAAGATCCGCTGGAGACCGAGGGTGTCGAAGGCATGCGCCATGATCTGCCGCAGCGCGGAGGCACCATACCCCTTTCCGCGGAGCTTCGTTTCCCCGATGAACATGTGAATCTCTGCATGCCGCGCAACCCAGTTGATATCACGCAAGTACAGGTTCCCGATGTGCTCGCCGGCCGGCGTGAGGCAGATTGCCAAGTTGATCTCGCCGGGAGCCGAGGCGGCCTTCTGCTGCAGCCACGCTTCCTCTGTCTGCCGGCTGACGAAGCGCAACGTGCCCCCCAGGCACTCATATAGACCGGCATTGTTGTGCCATCGTAGCGTCCTCTCGAGGTCGCCAGTCTCCAGCGCCCGCAACATCACTCCCGGCCGACGGTTCTTCTTGTTCATGTATTCCTTTCGGTGAACGCCGCCCGCTCACCCGCGCCGCGTATCCAACCACCGCTTCACTTCAACAGGGCTATTCCACATCAGAACGTCAAGGATTGACAGCAGGGGGGTGAACTCGTAAGGCCCGCAGACATACGAGTATTCCACAGGATCCTGGATGCGCAGGCGGACCCCGCTTCGAAGAAACGCGCCGGAATCAAACAGCTCCGCTCCGCCAGGCGGGTTGATATACTCCGTGGCGCCCATTGCCTCACAAATCCTAAGGGCCCAATCGCCGGGCCCGTTCACGGCCCCGAGCGTCATGTCCATTTCCGAGAAGAACCTGCAGTCAAAAGAGATCTCAAGATAGTTGCACACCGCGGCCAGCGCGCGAACATTGAGCCGGGAGAGAGAAGTCTCCTGCATGTCGAGAACCGACTGAGCCATGTGCATGACCGGCTCGTAGAACGCCGCCTTTGCGCGGTAGTGCCCAAGCTGGCCGAGAATACGCGCGGCCCAGTCCGAGGAACGATTGATCCGCACGTCACGAATGGCGGCCTCGCGATGGTGGCGTTCCAGGGGCACGATCACATATTGCCACGAGTTCTTGGGGTGCAGAATGCGGTTCCGGTTGACCCACCCGTGCCGTATGTACTGCGCAGTGTCAAAGACAACCCATTTGTCCGTGCGGTTGATGAGATCAAAATAGCCCAGGTACGGAAAAAAGTAGGGCTGCATAATGCCGAGTTTCATAATGACCCGCGCTGGCTGAGCATTCTGTGGGCGCGGCCAAGCCGGCCACTCCCGATCCTGTCTGCGGAGGGGCGGCCTTTGGCCCGCCCTCCGATATCACGCCTCAGGCGTCATGCCACCGAAAGACATTCAATTCGCCCTGGTACGGCCACGCGTCTGGTTCGCTCACCAAATTCTTCCGGACCGGGTTATTTCGAACGTACGCCCATTTTGCGCCGTATGACTCTCCACTCCTCAGCTGCCTGTCCCAGAAGCTGCGCTGCCACAGGGGACGATCCTCAAGGCGCGACCATACCCTGCTTGCCAATGCCTTCCATGCTGACACCCAGCGCACGAGGGGCGAATGCTCCAGCCCGATCGGAGAGCAGAACAGGTGGAGGTGATCAGGCATCAACACATAACGGCCGACAAGCCAGGACGACGCCTCCCGCCAACTGCTGAGCAGGCAGCAATGTCCCTCTTCGGTATCGAGAATCGGTTTCCGATCTTTGGTGCAAACGGTTATGAAAACAATGTTCGAACGATTCCCTGAATCCAACACGGAAAGGTGTACGGGGGCTTTGCGATCAGGCGCAACGATCTCGTTCATAACGGCCTTCATTCTCTACCCTTCAATCGGGCGCGGCAGAGCCGGCCCCTCCCATCGCCGCTCCGGAGGGGCCGCCTTCGGCGCGCCCCTTATCCACGAGACACGGCAGACCACCCGCCCGATTACCTCTTTGCATCCTCCGGGCGCGGCAGAGCCGGCCCCTCCCATCGCCGCTCCGGAGGGGCCGCCTTCGGCGCGCCCCTTATCCACGAGACACGGCAGACCACCCGCCCGATTACCTCTTTGCATCCTCCGGGCGCGGCAGAGCCGGCCCCTCCCATCGCCGCTCCGGAGGGGCCGCCTTCGGC
>CAYRKB010000176.1:0-7136 GCA_964424705.1 uncultured Victivallales bacterium | reverse complement strand
GCGCAAGGAGAGGGCCATTCGGGTTCTCCGAGGCGGGGCCGATCCGCGCACGCAGGCGGCACTCACGCAATGTGGCGTCTCGGAAGGCCTGGTAGTACACTGCGCACCCAAAGGGCCGGAGGTGCTGGAGCGCGCGATCCTGGATCTGCCCGATGTGATTCTGCTCAAGCTCGTGCTCAGCAACATGAACGGCGACGCCGTGGCACGCATGCTCTACGACATGCCAAAGACGTCCTCCGTGCCCATCATTCTCTATGATGAACACGACAGCGACATCCCGGAAGAGCGTTTCATCCGCGAAGGCAGCAGGGTCCAGCGCTTCGTTCGATCGAACAGCGCCCCTGCCCTGCTGGCAGCTGTGCGCGCGATTACAGGCGCCTGAAAGGTAAGGACGCATGCGTTGTCCCAAGTGCAAACACCCGGAAGACAAGGTGATCGACAGCCGCGCCGCGAACAACGGCGACGTGATCCGGCGCCGGCGCATGTGCCTCGGATGCGGCTATCGCTTTACCACGTATGAGCAGGTCGTGCGGGCCAAGCTGCGCGTCATCAAGAGCGACGGCCGCCACGAGGAGTTGAGCCGCCAGAAGCTGATCAATGGCATTCAGCGCGCCTGCGAGAAGCGCCCCATCAGCGCGGAACAGATCGAAGCCGTGGTCGACGGTGTGATCGACGAAGTCGAGAACGAATACGAACGCGAAGTTCCGAGCCAGATGATCGGCCAGAAAGTGATCGACCGCCTCGAAAAGCTCGACGAAGTTGCCTATGTAAGGTTCGCGTCGGTCTACAGACGATTCCGCGACGTGAACCAGTTCCTGAGCGCCATAAACGACATGGCTGGCAAAACATGATATGGGAAAGTTCTAACACTGCCGTCACCGACGAGTCCGACGTGCTGGCGCACATTGCACGCCAGTACCGCGAATGCGGCGCCGAGAGCGGGGGCCTGACGACCGAAGCCGTGCGCGAAGTTGCACGAGCCGTTGAATACTACGTAGCGGTAGACCAGGGCGCCGAATCCGTGGACAGCGCAAGCCTCACACGATTGACATCCCGGGCGCTGATCGACCTGGGCGAGGAAAGCGCAGCCCGAAGATTCCTTGTTTATGCCTCGGGCCTTGTGCGTCCATCCGAATGGGAAATCCGTCGCGGGCACGAGATGTGGGTGCTCGACCTGAAGCAGCTTACGGTGGAGAGCACTTCGGCGCTCGAAATCGTCCTGTTTGCAGTGCTTGCCGCGGTGCTGCGGTCTATCGCAGAGCTGTGGGACGGCACGCGCGGAAGCGGGGTGCTTGGCCTGAGGAACCTCCGGGCGGCATCACAGGCCCTTGTAGGCGAGGCCGGTCGCGGGGACCGGAAGATGAGGCAGATGACGAAGGAGCTGGCGGATTGGTGCGCGCATGTGCTCGAGACGCTGCGTGCCGAGCGCGGCTGGCAGGCGATTCCGGAGGTAATTAACCTCGATGGTTGATCCAGTCCATGCTGCGAAGGGCCCGAGCCCGGAAGAACCCCTCCGCGGAATTTGCGCCGACAGGTGTTCGAGGAGATCCTTTCTGAGAGCCGCCGGGCTGCTCATTCCCGGCGCCCTGCTTGCGCCCGGCCGCGCAACGGGCTCTCTGCCGGACCACATCCACGTGCCGCGCGCTGTTCCCGTCGACCTCGGCTTCATCCGGCACCAGCTTCCTCTCGTGCCGCGCATCGAGTGGAACAACACCCTGCCCCAGCCCTGGAAGCTCAGAGTCGCCGAACTCTTCGACCGCATCACGGTCCACCATTCCGGCGCCACATCCAACTACCACACGGCCCGCTCCGACGTTTTGCGCGACATGGAAGGCGTCTTCATGTCCCACTCGCATCGCAATTATGGCGACATCGGATATCACTTCATTATCGATTATGCCGGCACCGTCTGGGAAGGTCGCTCACTAGCGTACGAGGGCGCACACGTGGCCAGCCAGAACGAACGCAACATCGGCATCGTTGTGCTTGGCAATTTCGAGAATCAGCAGCCCTCGGCAAAGCAGACGGAGAACCTGGAGCGGCTTACGCGCCTGCTTCGTGCCCGGTTCCAAATAAAGCCGCACCGCATTTTCGGGCATCGCGATCTGGGGCACAGCGTGTGCCCCGGCCAACAGCTCTACACCTACGTGCGGCAAATGCGGACCTGATTCTTTACCTGGCAGATTCATAAACAAGGGAGCGCGCAAGATCATGATATCGAAGGAAGACGTTCGGGCGGGTCTGAACAACACGCTGGGAGAAACACATTGCAAGGGCCTTGGCGAGCGGGAACAGGGCAAGGTGCGCGACAGTTACCGCCAGAAGAGCCGGCGCATTATCGTGACCACGGACCGCATCTCCGCCTTCGACGTCGTGCTCGGCACAATCCCGTTCAAAGGGCAGGTCCTCAACCAGCTCGCCGCCTACTGGTTTGAGCAGACCCGCGACGTGGTGCCAAACCACGTCCTCGCTGTGCCAGATCCCAATGCCATGGTCGTCGCGGAGTGCGAACAGCTCCCGCTTGAGTTTATCGTGCGGGGCTACATCACCGGCGTCACAAAGACCTCGGCCTGGTACAACTACGAACGCGGCGTCCGCCTTTTCTGCGGCAATCAGCTGCCGGAGGGGCTGGTGAAAGACCAGAAGCTTGCCACTCCGATTCTCACGCCCACCACAAAGCACGAGAAGCACGACCGCTCCATCTCGCGCGACGAGGCCATTGCGGAAGGATTGATCGATGGCGCCACCTTTGACAAGGCGGCCGCGATCTGCCTCAAACTCTACCGCCGCGGCGTGGAACTCGCCGCCGCGCGCGGGCTGATCCTTGTGGACACAAAATACGAGCTCGGCCGACTCAACGGTGACATTGTCCTCTCGGACGAGGTCCATACGCCTGACTCCTCGCGCTACTGGTTCACTGAATCCTACGCACGCTGCTTCGAGGCGAGGCAGGACCAGAAGAAGCTCGACAAAGAATACGTCCGCGAATGGCTCGTGGAACAGGGGTTCCGCGGGGATGGTCCGCCCCCCGTCCTTAGCGAGACCGTCAGAATCGAGGCGGCGCGACGCTACATCGAGTCTTACGAGACGCTCACGGGGCGAGCGTTCGAGGTCAGCGACAAGCCGATCGGCGAGCGGATGGATCAGAATCTCGCACCGTACCGGGTACGGTAGCCGCGGGAGAGGCCGGCAGGTCGCAGCCATTCAGGACCGGGCCGGCCGGATCAGCCCGTCCCGCCGGTCACAGTCGCCGGTCCCACCATCAAGCAGTAAAGATGGCGGCCGCTTCGAGACGAACTGGACGGGCGGGCGGGCCGCCTCATTCCGCCTTCGACGGAATGCGAGACGCACCGGCAGGCCCTTGTCAGCTCTGCGGCAGGAGTTCGGAAAGCGCGAGCTGCCTGCTTCCAAGATCGTGGTTCGCGGCCTCCAGCTTCTCCCGGTTTGAAACGACGCACAGCGACTCGCGCGCGCGCCCCGCCTCAAGCGCCGTCAGCAGGGCATCCTTCACGGCCGAGGGCGAGGCCGCCAGGCTCGCAGCGTAGCGCTGCTCACGCAGGGCGTCCGCGTCGCCGCGCAAGGCCCGGTTCATCGCCAGCAGCGTGGCCTCGCCCGGCCGGATCGGGCGTTCCACTGATTTCGCCGAGCCGATGATGGCCCGGTCAATATCAGTTTGCGTCCACGCCACGCGCCGCACCACGTCAATCGTCTGGTCGAACACCGCAAGCGTCTCGCGTATGCGCGGATCGTCATAGGAATGCATCTGCACGGCTCCAAGCATGTCGTCGAACGCAATACCTGCGCCGTACGCATTGCCCTTGAAGCGGATTTCCGGCAGGAAGTGATCGAAGCTCAGCAGGTACAGGCCCAGATTCAACAGCGGCGCCGCAGGCTGCATCAGGTGGGGCCCCGGCGACGCCAGCACGCAGTGCGCGACCTTCAGCGGCGCAATGAGCCCCTCGCGTCCCGGCGGGCACGCCTCCCCGCAGGGCCACGACCGCGCACGGCCCGCGGGAGGCATAGCCTTCGCCCACGTTTCGAGGCACGACGTGACATGGGCAAAGACTGCGTCGGACCCGGTGAAGCTGACGGTCCAGCGGGAGCGATCCCGCAGCGAATCGCGGACGCGTTCAATCCCCAACGCCACCGAAGCGTGGCGGGCATCGAAAGAAGACAGGGCCCCCTCGACGGCCTCCAGCTGCGCCCGGCACGAAAGCGCATGGCTCAGCGCAGACTCGGGCGTAAGGCTGCGGCATGCGTGACGGCGGGCGGTGCCCAGGCCGTCATTCACGAACGCTGTGCGGTACCCTGCCCTGCTCTGCGTGAGCACGTCCCGCAAGCGTTCGGCACTGCGCGGATCAAGGTCGAAAATCAGGTCGCCAAGAAGGGCCAGGGCGGCAGGGGCCTGCGCGTCCAGCGTCTTCATGCCGACGCGTAGCGAGAATACTCCCTGCCCCGACTCGGAGACCGGGCGGCTGATGTACCAGCTGCATCCCAGGCCGCCCGTGCAGGCGGCCCGCCGCATCGCGACCTGCTCGAACGACTGCCCGGCGGCACCCATCTTCCGGAACGCGTCGCAGTAGCGCGGCACGCTCAGCGCGGCCTCCACATCCAGGCCGCGCAAATCGATGCTCACTTCCATGTAGTTGACGCCGTTGGCGAACACGTCGTTGCGCAGCGTGCGCAGGCCGGCCACGTCGCCCTCCACAGTGGAAATGTTACGCGGCACGCGCGGCAAGTCCGAAACCCTCAACTGCGGCAGCCGGGCCAGATCCTCCGGCGAATTGGCTTTCCCCTGCAATTCCTCCAGGTCAACGGCCTCTCTAGCGACGCGGGCAACGCCTTCCGGGCTCATGCGGCTCTTCTCCACGGCCATCCGCTTCTCAAACTCCCGGTCGGCGTGCGCCTGCGCGTCCCGGTCCGGCCGCAGCGTCAGAAACACATGGTGCGGGTTCTCGATCAGAGCGGCCCGCAGCATGCGCTGAAAGAGACCGGGATCCGTCTCATAGCGATGGCGCGATGCGGCAAGGTGCCTCTGCGTGTCGAGAAACAGGAGCGGATCAGCCCCGTAAGGCCACGTTCCCAGCGCCTCCCACAGCACTTTCAAAGGGTACTGCGACGAGATCTCCAGATGATGATACGCCAACTGCTGGTATGCGGCCGCCACGCGCTCTGGCTCAAAAGGCCGCGCGGCAAGGCGCTCCAGTTCGCCGCGCACCAGGGCCTCAAATACGGGCGCGGCGCCCGGTTCGCTGCCCTTAATGCCGACGTGAAAAGTGGCTTCATGCGCCGTCGTGTCCACGCCTGTCATAAAGACGTCCTCGCCCAGCCTGGAATCGATGAGAGCCTTCTTGAGCGGAGACGACTCGTTGCCCAGCAGGAGGTCGCTCAGCACCGCCCAGTCCGTCATGAAGTCCGGCTCCAGCGCGCTGCCGATCCACCAGTTGAGCGTGTGAAACGTGCGCCGCGACAGGTCGTCCGCGGCGCCGACGGGATAGGCATGCTCCACCCGGCTGGGGCGGGCCCAGCGCGGCGGCAACGGCAGTCGAACGGGCACGTCCGCCCTGTCGAACTCGTCCAGCACAGGAGCAAGAACGCGCAGCTGCGCCTCTGTCGAAATGTCGCCGTAGAGAAAGATCAGGGCGTTGGAGGGGTGGTAATACGCAGCGTGAAACGCGCGGAACTTTTCGTATGTGAGGTCGGTGATGTGGTCCGGGTCGCCTCCGGAATCTAGCCCGAGGTGCGTGCCGGGGAAGAGCCCGCGCGCGCCAAGGTTGGAGGCGAGGGTCTCGGGCACGGAGTAGTACCCCTTCATCTCGTTGTACACGATGCCGGATACCGTCAGAGCCGAGGCAACGTCGCCGTTGTCGACAAGCGTCCAATGGTGCCCCTCGCGCTGGAACGTCTGCAGCGTGATGGAGGGATGAAACACCGCGTCGAGGTAGACCTCCACGAGGTTGAAGTAGTCCTTGTGCACATTGGTCGCGATGGGATAGCTGGTGAAGGTCTGCGCCGTGAAGGCGTTAATGAACGTGGCCATGCTCATCTTCACCATCTCAAAGAACGGCTCCCTCACGGGAAACTTGCGCGACCCGCCCAGCACCGCGTGCTCGAGGATGTGCGGTAAGCCGCTGGCGTCGGGCGGAGGCGTGGGAAATGTGACCGCAAAGCAGTTTTCCGTGTCCTGCGAGTGAAGATGCAGCACACGCGCGCCTGTCTTCAGGTGCTCAAACTGGTAGGCAACACCGCGCACGTCCGGCACAGGGACGAGCCGTACAAGCCGGAAACCATCCACAACCGTAACGCCTTCCCGCCAGTCATCGCGTGCTTGCATCGCCATCCCGCTTTCATGTCATCCGGTGTGATAGATCCTGCCGCACGCGAAATCCGCGAGCCGTCATCAGGTGTAGTGTATGACCGGCTTGAGCTCCGGCGGAGCCTTGCCTTCCGGCGTCACCAGCACCTCAAAGACCCTGCCGCGTCGCATGCGCCGCACCGTGAAGTCGAAACCGCACTCCGTGATAGCCTGGCCGATTTGCGGAACGGATCCCGTCTTCTGAACCATCCAATCCGACAGGATCTGCGATGGGAGGGCGCAGGTCATCCCGATGCGAGTCGCAAGTTCCCCCATCACCACACCTCCGCCCATCACCCACACGCCCTTGCTCAGCGGATGAACCATGCGCGGCAGCCGATCGAACTCGTCTTCCAAGTCCCCCACAAGCTCCTCAATCACGTCTTCGAGCGTTACAAGCCCCAGCGTACGGATGTTCGCATCGCGTATGACCGCCATGTGAACGTGCTCGTTGACAAAGATCTTCAGCGCCTCGGCGCTCGGAGTCTCCGGGGTTAGAAAATGCACCGGCCGTATGATTCCCGCGAGCGTCGGATCGGAAGGATTGGTCCGGACCCTGTACACGAGCTCTTTGAAATTAATATACCCGACAATGTCATCGCGGTCGCCGTCGCGGTTGATCGGGAACCGGGTGTGCGGGTCCATGTGCGCGACAACGATCGCGTCCGCGAGCGTCATCGACGTGCTCAGAAACGTGATCTGCTCGACAGGGATCATGAGCTCCACAATTCGGCGCTTCGAGAGCAAGGCCGTCGCTCGTATGATCCGTTCCTGATGCGGG
>CAYRKB010000175.1:0-7178 GCA_964424705.1 uncultured Victivallales bacterium | reverse complement strand
GCCCAAGTGACATGCGAAGAGATTCTTAACTGACCTCCTGCCTCCTGACCTCCTGCCTCCTGACTTCTGCCCCGGCGACCCGATCCGCGACACATCCCCCGCCAGCCACACGATCTGATTCGACTCCCACCGCCCTCCCGAGGTCGATACCGATCGCGATGCCGACCCCGACACCGAAAGGGCGGCGCGCGAGGCCGCCAGCACAGACGGCGGGCCTGACACCACCCATACTATACTTGCACAGAAACGGGGATGTGCCCCTCGGCCATCACCGGCGCGTCTGCGTCTGGGCGGTGACCACTTCGTAACCCGTACGGACATCGTGTCGCGCCGGGCCGGCCAGAAGATCCCGGTAGTATCCCCGGCGGTACTGCCCGATAATTCCGAATACCTCGCGCACATACCGCCGGCGTTCAGCCCCGGCGAACGCGACGAGCTTCTTGTACCGCTTGTAGATCGGCACCGAGGCTCGCGGCATCCGCAGCAGCCCGGCACACATCATCAGCTCCCCGTCGATGTGCCGGGTTTGGGAAAGGGCCTGCAGCGGCACGCGTCGAAGGAAGTCGGTCGAATACATCACGAAGCCGCTGTGCCATTCATGATAGAAAAGGCCTGTCAGCGCGCTCTCCAGGAGCGACAGGACGCGGATGACGACGAAGGTAAGCATCGGCGTCTCCTCGCGGCTCGGGAACGCGGTCTTACTGCGAAATCCGCTGACCAACGCCCGGTCGGTCTCCACGTGGGGAAGCAGCCGATGCGTGAGTGCGGGGTCATACTGCCCATCTCCGTGCAGCATGATCACCTTCCGCACGGCCGGGCTGCGGCAAACGAGCGCATACGCCAGCTTCTGCGTTCCGGCGTAGCCCACGTTCTCGGTGGTCCGGATCACGGTCACCGGCAAGCCGTAGCGTCCGTCTGCGGCCTCGCGCGCCACGACCTCAGCGGTGCGATCCGTTCCGTGATTGTCCACCACGAGGCACTCGGCCCGTCCGTGGAACTCCGCGGGAATCGCTGCGAGGACATCCCCCACCCATGCCTCGCAGTTGTAGCAAGGCACGTAGATCACCACCGGCTTGTTGAATTTCAGCTCGCTCACGCTTCTCCTCCCCCCGCCGACTGTTGCCAACGCCACAGCCTCCTCAATCCTTCCTCAAGGCTCACCTGCGGAAACCACCCCGGCAACGGAATGCCGCCGCTCCACGGGCGCATGACCTCCCTCGCCCGGTAGGGGCGGCCGCCCCACCGGATGCTGAGTCTTCGCCCGCTCACGCGCTCATACTCCGCCGCCACGTCGATCAGCCTCATGGGCCGTCCTGAGCTCACCGCGAAGCGCTCGTGGCCCGGTTGGCCCGCCCCCAGTAATCGAAGCGCGGCCAGCCGGAAGGCCTCCAGGACGTCATCGATATAAACCAGGTCGAGCGCCTGCTCACCGGGCGACATCTCCACCACCCCCGGGGCCTCCGCCGCTCTTGCGAGGACGCTGAACAGTTTCGGTCGCCGATCCCCGGGGCCGAACGTGTCGAACAGAGACAACGTGATGGCCCGCTGGCCGCGCGCCTCGACGTAGTAGGCCAGAACATCCTCGAACGCCTGCTTCGTCGCGGCGTACAGGTTGACGGGACAATAACTGCGGTCATCGTAGTGCTGCCATGACGTGCCCGTGTTCACCAGGCGCGTCACGCCCGCCGCCGACATCGCCTCAAGAAGCTGCGCGCCGAAGGCCACGTTGCTCTCCACGAGGCGGCCGACATCGTCCGGCTTGTGGTCCGACAGGAACAAAGATGCCAGGTGAAACACAACGTCCGGCGCCGTTGCGCGCACGATGGCGACCAGCCCCGCCTCGCTGCCGTCGTGCGTTTCCAAGGTGATTCCGTTTCGAGCCGAAAGCTCCGTCTCGGGCCGTGACGAAGCGCGCACCACGCCGTGAACCCGCCACCCCTGCTCAGCCAGCCTCAGGGCGAGGCGTCCTCCCACGAAACCCGTGACGCCGGTGATCAGCGCGGTCTTCCCCGGTTCTATCATGACGCGGATGTCTCCAAGACGAAGGGGCTCCGGAAGTCCTTCAGTGGAACGAACCCACGATCCCGTTCCGACAGGAGGGGGGCCTCATCGGGCCACTCGATTCCCGCGGAGTTCCATAGCACCCCCGTGTCGTGATCCGGCGCGTAGAGGCTGGTCTGACCGTAGATCATGGTTGCAGCCTCGCTGAGCGTGTAGAACCCGTGCGCCAGGCCGACGGGAATGTACAGTGCATTGGCCGCCTCGGCGCTCAGCGTCACAGAGGCATGGTGCCCGAAGGTCGGCGACCCGCGCCGCAGGTCCACAACGACATCCATCACGCTGCCGCTGACGCAGTAAACAAGCTTCGCATGGTCGTGCGGAGGGGTCTGAAAGTGAAGCCCTCGCAGCACCCGGCGCGACGAAACCGAGTAGTACTGTTCGACAAAGTCGATCCGCAGCCCTCGTTCGGAGAAGGTCGGTGCGTGGAACACTTTCACGAATCGTCCCCGGATATCGCACCGCACGTGCGGGCGGATTTCCCAGCACCCGGGCAGTGGCATCGCCTGTAGGTCAAGAGGGCTGCGGCTCATGAGGCCCGATTGCCTTTCATGGGACGCGAGCAGGCGTCCTGAACAGGATCCAATCTTGAGGAAGGGGGTCGTGGCATAAAATCAATCCCATGCGTCCGTGCGAATTCGGCTGGGCTCGACGCCGCGTGCCTGAAGGTCCGTTGCCAAAGCGGCAAGCATGGGCGGCGGGCCGGAAAGGTAGAAGAGGGTCGGGGCGTGGGCCTCGGCCCATGCTGCGCCGGCACCGTGAGGAGCAAAGAGAGCATCGAGCGAGATGCGGCCGGGCAGGATGTGAAGTCCGGGGGGGTGCGGGGCCGCCGGTATGCCCGATTCCGAAAAGAGGAGGGCCGAGAAGAAAGGACAAGCATGCGCCTGACGATCGACCATATCGCGGAAAAGCCAGAGATCAGGGGAGCGGGCGCCGTAGACGAGCGTGACGCGCGGGGCTCCGGCGGTTGGATGCGGAGTCAATGCCTCGATAAACGCGGTGAATGCGCTGATGCCCGTACCACCGGCGATAAGCACCGCGTCTTGAGCGTCATCGACAACAAACTCACCATAGGGCAGTTTCACCCACACTTGGGTTCCGATGGCAAGCATCCGCTCCATCCGGGTGGTGTAGCGGCCCTTCACCGAGTAGCAGATACGGATCTGCGATCGGTCGCGCGGCGAACTGGCGATGGAGAAGACGCGTGATTCGGGCCAGAAGCCGGCGGGGTCGTAGTCATCCACCGTCAGATGCAGAAACTGCCCCGGGCGGAAGGTTGGGACGGGGCTCTCCGGTTGCAGGTCAACGGTGTACACCCCGCTGCCATGTGCAGCGATTGCGGCCACGGTGCAGCGACTCTTGCGAGGCATGCTCATCCGCAGGTGCGCCCCGCCATAAACCGATCGAACGTTCCGATCACGTGCTGCAGCATGGCCTCGGTCAAGCCCGGGTAGACTCCGATAAAGAAGGTCCTCTGCGTGATGGCATCGGCATTGGCCAGCGCGCCAACAACGCGGCAGTGGATGTTCTCATAGGCGGGATGGCGCAGCAAATTGCCGCAGAATAGGTTGCGTGTTTCGATCTTGGCGCTTTCGAGCGCGTTCACCAGTTCGGCCCTGCCAAAAGGGGCTTCCGGGCGAACTGAAAGCACATATCCAAACCAGGACGGATCGGCTTTCGGTGGAGCGGCGTGCAGGATCAAGTGCTGCTCGTGCTTCTTCAGGCCGGCCGTCAGGGCCGCGTGATTGCGTTTTCGGGCCGCGACAAACCCGTCCAGTTTTGCCAACTGCGCCAGGCCAATGGCCGCCTGCATATCCGTCACCTTCAGATTGTAACCAATGTGGCTATAGACGTATTTGTGGTCGTAGCCGAACGGAAGTGTGCCGAACTGCTGACTGAAGCGCTTGCCACACGTGTTATTCTCCCCGCCGGTGCAGTAACAGTCGCGCCCCCAATCGCGGAAGCTGCGGGCAATGTGGGCCAGCGTCTCGTCCGCCACCGCAACGGCCCCTCCCTCTCCCATGGTCATGTGGTGTGCGGGGTAGAAGCTGAACGTGGCGAGATCGCCGAACGTTGCCGTCAGTCGCCCGTCATAGCGACTGCCGAGAGCATCGCAGTTGTCTTCGATCAGCCAAAGGTGATGCTGATCGCAGAGTTCCCGCACCTCGCTGACCGGAAACGGCACGCCCATCGTGTGCGCAATCATGATGGCCTTGGTCTTGGGGCCCACGGCGGCGGCAATAGCCTCGAGGGTTGGCACATACGACCCAAGCTCCACATCCACGAACACGGGTACAGCCTGGTTCTGGATGATTGGATTGACCGTGGTCGGGAACCCGGCCGCCACCGTAATGACCTCGTCCCCGGGATTGACTCGCCGATCCTTCAGTTTCGGGGAGGTCAGCGTTGAGAACGCCACGAGGTTGGCCGATGAACCCGAGTTGACCAGAAAGACGTTCTCGATGCCCAAGTACTCGGCCAGGCCGGCCTCGAAAGCCTCCGCGTAGCGCCCTGCGGTAAGCCAAAAGTCCAGCGACGAGTCGACGAGGTTGGCCAGTTCGGCATGGTCGAAGACTCGCCCGGCGTAGCGAACCGGGCTCTCGCCAGGCACGAAAACAGATGGCGGCGCTGCAGAATGGTACTGCTGGACAAGGTCAAGAATCTGACGTCGAAGCGTCTTGCGATCAGTCATGCGAAGAGAACCTTCCCTTCCGCCGCCCACGGACGCCGCAACCTTCGAGCGCTGTCCGCGTATTTGTCAATCTGGCCAACGGTAAATGCCTGCGCCGCCGCCGGGTCAGGCGTAGCGCCCACCTGCCGATACCACGCCACCGTCTGCTCGGTCGCCTCGGCAAAAGACCATGACGGCGACCATTTGAGCAGGGCTCGGGCCTTGTCGATAGCGAGGTTCAATTGGCCGGCTTCATGGACCGCCTTCGCCTGGCTCTTGTCTTCCCATCGCCCGGACCAGTGCTTCAGCATCTCCTCGACCAGTTCCCGAACAGAACGACAGGATTCACCCTCCGGGCCAAAGTTGAAAGCGGACTCGAGATCGGGGCCCTGAGAATGCGAGAGGCAGGCGGCCAGCCAAAGATAGCCGCTAAGGGGTTCCAGAACGTGCTGCCACGGGCGAGTGGAGCCGGGGTTGCGAATCGGAATCGACTCGCCGCGGGCCAAGGCGCGAACACAGTCGGGAATGATCCGATCCTGGGCCCAGTCCCCGCCTCCGATCACATTGCCCGCGCGGGCTGTGGCGATGCGGACGGGATGACCGGCAAAGAATGACCGCCGCCATGATGCCACGGCGATCTCCACGGCTGCCTTGCTGGAACTATAGGGGTCATGCCCCCCCAAGCTGTCGCACTCTCTGTAGCCGTGAACCCATTCCCGGTTCTCGTAGCACTTGTCGGTGGTCACGATCACGGCTGCACACGGCTTGCGGATCGATCGTAGCGCTTCCAGCACATGAAGGGTGCCCATGACGTTGACGTCATAGGTGTAGGTGGGATTCTCGTAAGAGGATCGGACGAGAGGCTGCGCGGCCAGGTGGAACGCAAAGTCGGGTTGCGCTTCATTAACAGAATCGGCTACGGCGGCAGCATCCCTCACATCCCCAAGACGCTGTTGAATCTGACGAGCCAGTCCGAGCGCCTCGTACAGGGCCGGCGAGGTGGATGGCGCCAAGGCGTAGCCGTTTACCCTCGCCCCCAGCCGCAGCAACCACGCGCACAGCCACGAACCTTTGAAGCCTGTGGAGCCGGACACCCAGATGGACTTGTCTTGGAATGCGTTGGCGAACATCACCAGACCTTCCATGGGGCGCGGCCTTCGTTCCACAGCGTGTTCAACAGGCGAACGTCGCGCAGCGTATCCATGCACTGCCAGAAATCCTCGTGACGATAAGCGACAAGCTGCCCATCGGCGGCCAGCCGCTCCATCGGCTCGCGTTCCCATATGGTTTCGTCGCCGGCAATGTGCTTTGCGATCGCCGGCTCTAGCACAAAGAATCCGCCGTTGATCCAGCCCTCGCCGATCTGTGGCTTCTCCTCGAACCGTCGCACAGCATGCCCGTCAATGACAATGCCGCCGAAACGCGCAGGCGGCCGCACGGCTGTCACCGTGGCCAGCTTCCCTTGTTCGCGGTGAAACGCCATCAGACGTTTGATGTCCACATTTCCGACCCCATCGCCGTAGGTCATCATGAACGTCTCGTCTCCGATAAATTCCGCAGCCAGCTTCAACCGCCCGCCTGTCTGTGTGTTAAAGCCTGTGTCCAGAAGGTGCACCACCCAATCATCTCCGCCGCCTTCATGCACGCGCACGTCTCCGCGCGCCATATCTACAGTCAGGTTGTGCGACCGGTGACGGTAGTTGACGAAATAGTCCTTGATGACCTCGCCCTTGTAGCCGAGGGCCAGGACGAACTCCTTGACCCCCTGAGCCACATAGCCCTTCATGATGTGCCAGAGGATCGGCTCGCCGCCGATCTCCACCATGGGCTTCGGTTTGGCTACCGTCTCCTCGGAGAGCCGCGTGCCTAGCCCGCCACAAAGAATGACTGCCTTCATTGGTTCTGGTCTCCCATGCTCCTGGTCCGACGTGGTTGCCCATCCATGCATTCAAGAGCAATGCCTGGCCGATACCTTGGCGTGTCGGATAGCCTTTGCCCGCCACGCTGCAGGGCCTGCATGCCAACCCTCTGCGTCACGCACCGTGCCGCCAACTGAAACACCATCTCTCCTTTTTAGGTTATCAAGAGGACCCCGATGTTGACGAGTAAAATTGCCGGAAAATGGCCAATACCGGCCGGCCAATACCCCCCCCATCCCCGTTCACGATGCCCGACGGGCGCTTGCGTGCAAGTGAACGGGTAGGGCAGGGCGCTCCCGCCCTCTCTTCATCGTCCTCCCAATCTTTTCCGTGCCCCCCCCCCCACTGCTCTCAGCTTTCAGCTTTTCCCTCTCTCCTCCCCACGAAAGCCGAAGGTCCAGCTCCTCAATCCCGCCCTCCCCACTGCTCTCAGCATCTCAGCATCTCAGCGTTTCAGCTTTCTGCTTTCTGCTTTTGTCCCGTCCGGCTGTAGGTTGACACTCTGCAAGCGAAAGGTGGGTGTCGGTGCG
>CAYRKB010000174.1:0-7284 GCA_964424705.1 uncultured Victivallales bacterium | reverse complement strand
TGGCAATAGGGAACCCCGTCGCCTTCGAGGCCAGGGCGCTGGACCGCGAAACGCGCGGGTTCATCTCGATGATCACCATGCGGCCGTTATCCTGGTTCAGGGCAAACTGCACATTCGAGCCGCCGGTATCCACGCCGATCGCCCGCATCACGGTGAGCGACGCATCGCGCATGAGCTGGTACTCACGGTCCGTCAGCGTTTGCGCCGGGGCTACGGTGATGCTGTCGCCAGTGTGAACCCCCATCGGGTCAAGGTTTTCGATCGAGCAGACGATCACGCAGTTGTCCTTCACGTCCCGCATGACCTCGAACTCAAACTCTTTCCACCCGATCACGGACTCCTCGATGAGGACCTCCTTGTTCGGGCTGTAGCTGAGGCCGCGCGCGACGATTTCCCGGTACTCCTTGTCGTCGTAAGCGATGCCGCCGCCGGTGCCGCCGAGCGTAAATCCGGGCCGGATCACCAGGGGGAACGGACCCACCGAATCGCGCACGGAGAGCGCTTCTTCGACCGTATGCGCGGAGGCGCTGCGCAGCATGTCGAGCCCCGCGCCGCGCATGCACTGCTTGAAGAGATCACGGTCCTCGGCCTTGCGGATTACGTCGGCTTTGGCGCCGATCATCTCCACACCGTAGCGTTCCAGGACGCCCGCCTCGCTCAAGGACATCGCGAGGTTCAGAGCCGTCTGGCCGCCGACTGTCGGCAGCAGCGCGTCCGGACGCTCGCGCCGCACGATCTCGCTCACTGTTGCAACGTCCAGCGACTCGATGTACGTGCGGTCCGCAAATTCCGGATCCGTCATGATCGTGGCCGGGTTGCTGTTGACGAGGACAACCTCGTAGCCCTCTTCCTTTAGGGCTTTGCAGGCCTGCACGCCGGAGTAGTCAAACTCGCAGGCCTGGCCGATGACAATGGGCCCCGACCCGATCAGCATGATCTTCTTGATGTCTGTTCGCTTGGGCATAAAAACGCGCGAATTTGTACCAGACCGTCACCCGGCACGCAAGCACCGTTCAGCGGCTCACTCTTCTTCCATGACGTCCGGCTCCTCGGCGGCCGGATGATCCGTTGCGGCGCTCAGGGGGCGCAGGCCCTTTTTCACGGCGGCTGCGACAAAATCCTGGAACAGCGGATGCGCTTCCAGGGGGGTCGATTGGAATTCGGGATGAAACTGGCAGGCAACGAACCACGGGTGATTGCGCAGCTCAATGATCTCCACGAGATCGCCGTCAGGCGACTGGCCCGAGAGGATCATTCCCTTCGTCTCCACGATCTCCCGGAATGCGTTGTTGAACTCGTAGCGGTGGCGGTGCCTCTCCTCAATGCGCGCGCGGCCGTACGCGGCCCGCGCCTTGGTGCCATCCTGAAGCTCGCAAGGGAACGCGCCCAGCCGCATGGTGCCACCGAGCCCCTTGATCTTCTTCTGCTCCTCCATCAGGTCGATCACGGGGTGCTTGAGGTGCTTTTTGAACTCCGAGCTGTTCGCGCCCTGCAGGCCGCAGACGTTGCGCGCAAACTCGATCACCGCGCACTGCATGCCCAGGCAGATTCCGAAGAACGGAATGCTGTTCTCGCGCGCATACTGCACGGCCTTGATTTTGCCCTCGATGCCACGGTCGCCAAAGCCGCCCGGCACCAGGATTCCGGCCACGCCGCCGAGCAGGGCTTCGCACCCCTTCTCCTCAATGTCCTCGGACTCCACCATCTTGATTCTGACCCGCACATCGCTGGAAATGCCGCCGTGGGTCAGCGCCTCGTAGATGCTCTTGTACGAGTCGCGCAGGCTGATGTATTTGCCCACTACGGCGATCTCGACCTCCCCTGCCCGCGGCGCGATCAGCGTGCGCACCATCTTCTTCCAGTCGCGCAGATCCAGGGCCTGAACATGCAGCCCGAGCTTTTCCATGATGTAGACGTCGAGATCCTGCCGGGCCAGATCCAGCGGCACCTCGTAGATGGAGTGGTCGACATCCTTCTCCTCGATCACCAGGTTCTTGTCCACGTTGCAGAAGAGCGCCAGCTTCTCCCTGTGCTCCTTCTTCATGTGCCGCTCGCAGCGGCAGATGAGAATGTCGGGGATGATGCCGATCGTGCGCAGGATGCCCACCGACTGCTGGGACGGCTTCGTCTTCATCTCGCCCGCCGCCTTGATATAGGGCACGAGCGTAATGTGGATGAACAGGCAGTTCAGCGCGCCCACGTCCTGCCGGTACTGGCGGATCGCCTCGAGGAACGGGAGCGACTCGATGTCGCCCGCGGTGCCGCCGATCTCGGTAATGGCGATGTCCACGTCGTCAGCGTCGAGCACGCGGATCGCCTGCTTGATCTCGTCCGTGATATGGGGGATCACCTGGACAGTCTTCCCGAGGTATCCGCCTTCGCGCTCGCGGCCGATCACGGCGCTGTAGATGCGGCCCGTGGTGTAGTTGCTGGCGCGCGAGCACGGGATTCCAGTGAAACGCTCGTAGTGCCCAAGATCCAGATCGGTTTCCGCGCCGTCGTGCGTCACGTAAACTTCGCCGTGCTGGTACGGCGACATCGTGCCGGGGTCCACGTTGAGGTACGGGTCCATCTTTTGAAGGCGCACCCGGTAGCCGCGCCGCTTGAGAAGCAGCGCAATCGAGGCCGCCGTCAGCCCCTTGCCCAGCGAGGACACCACTCCGCCCGTGACAAAGATATGTTTCGTCATTGCTGCCTCCTCGGTCTAGAAGGTGAGATTGAGTTCAGGGTGCCGGATCTCAAGAGCGCGCTTCTGCCCCGCTCCGCGAATGTCCACGGGGTAATCCCCCGTAAAGCAAGCGCGGCAGTAGTCGCCTGGATTCGCATACGGCGAAAGCAGCCCCTCCACGCTAAGATACCCCAGGCTGTCCGCTCCGAGGAACTGCCGGATCTCCTCCACGCTTCGCGTGCCCCCGATCAGCTCCGCGCGCGTTGGGAAATCGATCCCGTAGAAACACGGGTTGGCGACCGGCGGGCAGGAAATGCGCATGTGAACTTCCTTGGCGCCGGCCTCTCTCAGCGCCATCACGCGCTTTCGTGCTGTGGTGCCTCGCACGATCGAATCGTCCACCACAACGACCCGCTTCCCCCTCACGACGTCCGGCAGAAGGGTCAGCTTGATATCCACGCTGTCCGAGCGGTCGTCTTGCTCCGGCATGATGAACGTCCGCCCGACGTAGTGGTTGCGAATGAACCCGTAGTCCAGCGGGATGCCGCTGCGGCGGGAATACCCGAGGGCCGCGCAGTTGCCGCTGTCGGGCACGGGCACCACGATGTCAGCTTCCACAGGATGCTCCTCGGCCAGCTTCATCCCGTAGTGCGTCCGCACCCCGTGCACGTTCTTGCCGAACACGGCGCTGTCCGGCCGCGCAAAGTAGACCATCTCGAACACGCACTGCGCCAGGTGGCCCTGGCGCGCCTCCGCAAAGATCGTGCTGCGCAGGCCGGCTTCATCGATCGTCACCAGCTCGCCGGGCAGCACATCGCGGACGAACTCGGCGCCCACCTGCGTGAGCGCGCAGGTTTCGCTCGCGAAGATCCATGCGTTGCCCTTTCGCCCGATGGACAGCGGGCGGAACCCGTACGGGTCGCGCGCGCCCATAATGCTGTTCTTGGTAAGGAGCAGGAAGGAGAACGCGCCCTGCAACTCGCCCAGCGCCCGCTCCACGCGGCGCGGCCGGCTGCGGTACATCGGATCCGCCAGCAGGTGCACGAGCACCTCGCTGTCCGTGCTGGTCTGGAAGATTGCCCCCGCCTCCTCATACATCGCGCGCAGACGGCTGGCATTGACCAGGTTGCCGTTATGCGCCACGGCCCAGAGCCCGTCCTTGCACTCCACCACGAGCGGCTGCACGTTCTGGATTCGCGCGGACCCCGTGGTGCTGTAGCGCACGTGCCCGATCCCGAGGTGGCCCTGCAGCCCGTCCCAGTTGCGCCCGGAGAACACCTCGCCCACCAGCCCCTGCCCCTTGGCGGAATGCACGTCCGTGCCGTCCGCCACAACAATGCCCGCACCTTCCTGACCCCGGTGCTGCAGCGAGAACAGGCCGCGGTATACCATCGCCGCCGCGTCCTTCTCCCCGTAAACGCCAAACAAACCGCAAAACTCCCGTGGACGATCACGCATATCGCCGACACCCCTCTTTAAACGACACAAAAGACTCGTACTCCACCAAGCCGGAAAGCGACATCATCGTCAGCCGCACGCCTGCCTCATGCACCGCGGCAACCGGGTTCAGCCCGCCGATGATCACCATGCCCGCCCGGCCCTCCGAGACCGGCACATCAAGCAGCGGCCGGCTGGGCCGGCCCAGCGCCAGGACGCCGCCGAGGCCGCGGGCTTCAAGCGACTTCTGGATTCGCCCGACCGCATCCACTGCGGCTGACGGTATCTCGCGGAAACTGGCGCCGATAATTCCGCTTCCCGTACGAACACATTCCCGGACCCGCGTCATGCCCGCTTTGATAAACGCCTCCAGCGGATCCAGCGTCGTGCCCTCATACTGAATGAGCTCCACAAAACGCAGAGGCCGCCCGTCGCGCATCTCCACCAGGCCTCCAAAGCGCGAGACCACCGGGATGCCTTCGTGCAGCAAGATGCCGTTGATCGTTACGCTGCACACCGTCCCCACCCCGATCATTCCCTCGGGCACCGTATGCTTGCCCACTTGCTCGCCCGCCTCCGCCACAATCATTCGCGCACCCATGGCACACCGCTTCTCGAAGACCTGCGCAATTTCCCTTAGCGCGATCCCCGCCGCACGGCGGTCAATCAGCGCAAGGTTGGCAATGATCGCGCCACGGTTGGAATCACGATCGTACGTCATCTGGTAGCCGAGCGAATCCATCTTCGCCGAGATGAATCCAACATTCTGTGCGATGTGGGTGTGCGCCAGTTCCTCGCGCCCGCGCTCCGTAATCTCGCGCCCGCGGCGCCGGCTCACAAAGCGCGTCAGCCCATCGCGATCCATCTGCTGCAAGTAAACGCGCACCGAGCGCGGCTGCAACGCAATCCCCATGGCAGACAAGCGCTCTACAATGCGCGTGGCACCGCTCGCCCCTTGCACATCCTGCAGAGATTTAAGAATCGCAGCTTTAACCCTGTCACTCTTTGCGCTCATCGTCCGTGCACCCATTCCTCCATCGACACCATTTATGAATGCCTATTCTTTATGCCGCTTGTCAAAAACTGCAAATGTTGAACAATTAAGCCGTAATTGACGTAAACAACAATAGACCAAAATCCACATTACGGCATAACTGCCCATACACAATATCGCCATAAGGCAGTATGGCGTCATATTTCCTTTTACGAATGCCGTATAAATCATATGCTCGCCCTGATCTTGGTACCGGTAGCGCGTTGCTGACGATACGGGAAAAAATCATCGATTGGCAAGTCCTAAAGGGAAACAAAAGAGAAGGAGACGGCAGATGAGTGTAATCAATGAGGTGCTTGAGTTGGTCGAAAAGAGGAATCCTGGCGAGCGGGAATTCCAGCAGGCGGTGCACGAGGTGCTCGAATCGCTTGGGCCCGTCATGGAGCGCAGGAAAGAGTATCGCAACGCGCGAATTCTGCACCGCGTCGTTGAGCCCGAGCGAGTGTTGATGTTTCGCGTGCCGTGGCAGGACGACAAGAACCAGGTGCAGGTCAACCGCGGCTTCCGCATTCAGTTCAACAGCGCGATTGGCCCCTACAAGGGCGGGCTGCGTTTCCATGCGAGCGTGTGCCTGAGCATTCTGAAGTTCCTCGCCTTTGAGCAGGTGTTCAAGAATTCGCTCACCACCCTCCCCATGGGCGGCGGCAAGGGCGGATCCGACTTCGATCCGAAAGGCAAGTCCGACAACGAGGTGATGCGGTTCTGCCAGTCCTTCATGACGGAACTCTTCCGTCACATCGGAGCAAACACGGATGTGCCGGCGGGCGACATCGGCGTGGGCGGACGCGAGATCGGGTTCCTTTTTGGCCAGTACAAGCGCCTGAGCAACCAGTTCACCGGCGTCCTCACGGGCAAGGGCCTGAAGTGGGGCGGGTCGCTGATTCGCCCGGAGGCCACGGGCTATGGATGCGTGTATTTCGCCGAGGAGATGCTGAAGACGCGCGGCGAAACGTTCTCCGGTAAGGTGTGCACGATCTCCGGATCGGGCAATGTGGCGCAGTACACCGCCGAGAAGTTGCTGCAGCTAGGGGCCAAGGTCGTAAGCTTCTCCGACTCGGACGGCACCATCTACGACAAGAGCGGAATCGACATGGAGAAGCTGAACTGGGTCATGGACCTCAAGAACACGCGCCGCGGGCGAATGAAGGAGTATGCGGACGTGTTCAACGCGCAGTTCCTGCCCGGCAAGAACCCGTGGGGCATTCCCTGCGACTGCGCATTCCCCAGCGCCACCCAGAACGAAATCTCTGGCTCCGATGCAAAGGCCCTGCTGGAGAACGGATGCTACCTCATCGGCGAGGGAGCGAACATGCCGTCCACCCCGGAAGCGGTGAAGCAGTTCGTGGATCACAAGATCCTCTATGCGCCCGGCAAGGCGGCAAATGCCGGCGGCGTGGCAACGTCCGGGCTGGAGATGAGCCAGAATTCCATGCGCCTCAACTGGCCGCGCTCGGAAGTGGACCAGCGGCTGAACCAGATCATGGTGTCCATCCACAAGGCGTGCCGCGAGACGTCCGAGGAGTATGGGCAGCCCGGCAACTACGTGCTCGGCGCGAATATCGCCGGATTCACGAAGGTGGCCGATGCAATGATCGATCAGGGCCTTGTCTGATCCTGTGGTGAAGAGTGCGTGAAAGAGCCGCGGGCGCAAGCCCGCGGCTCTTTCCTTTTGGTGAGAGCCGGTTGTATCGGCTACGCGAAGAGATCCATCTGGTTCTTTGACGGCTTGTCCCGGCGCGCGCGCTGGCGGGCGATCTTCGGCTGCCCGCTCTCGCCCAGTTCGCCATCCTCGAGGTTCGCGAGCACATCCTTTGCCCGCTCAATCACCTCGACCGGCATTCCCGCCAGACGCGCGACCTGGATGCCGTAGCTCTTGTCCGCGCCGCCCGCTACGATCTTGCGGAGGAAAACGATGTGATCGTTCTGCTCGCGAACAAGCACGTTGTAGTTCTTGACGCCGCGCATCGTGAGCGCCAGGTCTGTAAGTTCATGGTAGTGCGTGGCGAAAAGAGTCTTGGCCTTGACCCGCTCGGTGTTGTGCAGAAACTCCGCGACGGCCCACGCAATGCTGATGCCGTCAAACGTGCTCGTGCCGCGCCCGATTTCATCGAGCACGATCAGGCTG
>CAYRKB010000173.1:0-7314 GCA_964424705.1 uncultured Victivallales bacterium | reverse complement strand
GTTCCAGTGAGTGTGCCGGGGTAGTTGAACAGCAATGTCTGGCCATCCGGATCCTTTATATATCGCACTATTGTGGTGGCATTTCTGGGTGGATCCTCCTCTCTGCCGACGCCCCGCCGCTTGATTCCAGTTGCGCTTGCGGTTACCGGAAGCGAGTCGACCGCATCGGTAGAGACCTCTTAGACGAGAGAGTGATAGCAGCGGTCGAGGAGAGCAGAGTTGATTGTCTCCATCACCTTACAGTACCGTCACGGTGACGTCGGGGTGGGGGTGGGACGACAGGCCGGTTTTGCATTGTGCAGATGTGCGGGGCCTGCGGTAGCGTTCGATATTTGCGCCGTTGCGCCAGTCGCCATGACGTGGCGGGTGAAAAATGTGACTCACAAGGGCTTTGTTGACCAAAGGAACGGGTCGCACGCCTTCCATGTAGAGACGCCATCCGAGGTCATCATCCTCCTGTCCCCATCCGATGTAATCTTCGTCAAACCCGTTTACGTGCATCAAGTCACTGCGACAGGCAGATGCGTTACTCGAGCGCAATGCCGGTCTGCCTCCAATTGCCATGCGGATCCGTCTTAAGACAGAATATACAAGATACTTTGTCTGCAAAGAGTTAAGTTGGCCGATCGCCACCGTGTCATGCAGATTCTCAAAGCTTCCTGCTTTTACGAAATCTCTGGTCAGCTGAACAGATGCTTGCTCCGATATTGGAATGCTGAGGCCAAGGCAAACTCGACCTTGCCGCAGATGCCGGAGATGCTGCTCCAGCCATGTCCGGTGTGGCAGAATGTCTTGGTCCAGAAATGCGATACATTCGTTTTGGGCATTGTAGATTGCGTTATTCCTGCTTCTCGCGGCACGAAAGCCGGCATGAGGTTGATGTATATGTACAAGGCGAAAAGGCAAAACTGAAACAATGGCTGCAAGGGCATGGCGCGTGGCATCTGAGGATCCGTCGTCTGCAACAAGCACTTCAGAAGGCAATACGTCCTGACGAGCCAGAGCTTCCAGAACAAGACAGACATGCTCCGTCTTGTTGTGGGTTGTAACTACCACACTTGCGTTCTTAAGCCTCCTTGACATTGCCGAATCGTTGTTGATAAGAAATCGCTTTTCTGTCGGTACGGGCACGCGCCCGGTGGGACCGGCATGACGAAGCATTTCTCCTCCAGTGGCTGATGTGCACCATGGGAGGAAGGTTTCAGAATGGGGCCGGAAGTGCAAGCAGGATGACAAAGCACCTTGTTCGAAGGCTGGGGCTGCCGCGGCTACCGAGAAAGGCGCCATGTTCCGCCTGTATGACGCAGAATGGAGACAGCCCCGTCCCGCCGCGAGTTCATCCGTTCGCGTACGCCATGATAGGTTCGGTGTCGTAATCGGGGAAGGGCTCGTCCAGCCTTCGCTAGGGAACTTCGGCGCGACACGTCTAGCAACTGCTCGACAATCCGTTTCGCTGGTACAGACGCGGGTGGCCGGCCCGTGGTCGGGATGCCGACGTTAGGCGGCGGGGAAAGGTTTGGCATTGCGAGAGCGCGGAGGCGGGAGCGGCGCTTGTTGGGGTGAAGGGAAAGAGAGCAGGCGGCGAGCCTTATTCGCTCGGCAGCACAAGTGCGAGCGAGAGGTCGATAGTGGGCGCATGTGAGTTCCGGGGATCGCCGCCCGGGGGAGATGCGGCGAAGCTCGGAGAGAACGCGGCGGGGGTCGCCGCATCTCCAGTCGGAGTTGCCCGTTGTCGCTCCCGGCTTGCCGCGACGCACTCGTCGGTTAACGCCCCGCCTCGCTTGTAAGCGAACGGTCATGCAACACCATCGCGAGCGCCGCAGGATCGAGTCGGTCTATCGCGCTGCATTCCTCGCCCGCCACCTCGCGGATCTCGATGGCCGCCGGGCGCATCGCCTCCTGTGCGTGAAAGAGAACCTGTTCGTCGTTGTTCAACCCAGCAAGGCCTGGTCGCAGCCCAGCACTGAAAGAAGGTGAGCCCCTGCCCGTCACGATTGAGAAAGATCCTCGTCAGAAGGACATTCGGCCTGACAGGAGTATTGACCCGCCCGATTGACCGGACGCGTCTGCTCCATCAGGCTCAACTGCGTTCGCGGAGGGCTTCCAGGACGACGGGCAACGATTCCCTCCAGTTGACAGGCAGGTCTTCGGACACTTCAAAAGCCAGCCGCCGTCCGTCCGGCGCGGCTTCGTCGATGAGCCGGTGCACATAGGCTTTCAGCTCCGCAGGCGGCAGCTGGTAGGCCGACACGTTGATGCAGACCCAGAAGAGCTTCTCCGGCCACGCCTGCCGGCATTCGCGCAACGTCATGTCCCCCTCCGGCGGCGCCGTAAGGGATTCGATCAGGTTCGTCGGCGACCGCGCGATGAGGTCCTTGCAGGAGCCGAGCTTGCCGTCGTAGTGCGTGCCGATGATCTTGCCGGCCTGCTGAAGCACCGGCCAGTGCTTGCGGTACAAGGGCATGTGGAACCTGGAAAAACGCTCGGGGCCCATAGTCTCGGCCGTGAAGTTCTCCAGGCACCCCACATAGCGACCCGGCCCGTCGGCAGCAAATTCAACTTCCTTTGCGAACACCTCCGAAAATGCCTCATATAGTTCCTGCACTTCCGCTTCCATGTCGGCCAGGTGGTAGGCAAAGTTCTCCAGCCCTACGTAATCCACGAGGATCCTCTGCACCGGCGTGCGCCAGACGTTGGACGTCACGATGGCGTGGTCCGCCATCTCCGCCTGCTGCTTCTCAAAGGCCCGGAAGGTATCCTCCCGCGTCGGAAAAGAGCGCGTCACCTTCGTATTGCGGGCAATCCAAGTCATGATCCGGTAATCCGCCGCCGTCTTCAGGAAGTATTCCTGCCGCCAGCCGTTCGCGGCCACGGTGTGAATCTCCCCCACGGGGGTGACCATCGTCTGGCGGTCCATCTTCTGCCCGTTCTCGACGTAGGATTCATTGCGCCACTCTACGCCGGGGGTGTGCTCGCCGAAGGAAGAGAAGCCGATGGTCAGCCGGAGCCCCATGTCAAAGAGCTTCCGCCATTCGGGGTTGTCCTGCGCGCGGTCTCCGGCGAAGAACCAGTACATGGTGAGCGGGATCTGCGCCGGCCGCTCGCCCGCCCAGAACGCATCGATGCACGCAGCCGGATCGTGCTTCTTCATTCGTGCCCCTTGTTACCGAACCGCCTTCTCGCAGTACTCCTGGTACAGACGCATGAAGATCTTGAAGTTGCTGAAAGAGACCTCGGGCGGGGTCTGGTGGTCGATGGACAGAATAAAGCCGCCCGACTTCATGACCGGCAGGAGCCGCTCGAACTCGGCGCGCATTTCCTTTTCGCCCTTGGACATGACCATCTTGTCGTACCCGCCCATCATCAGCAGCTCCGGGTACATCCGGCGCAGCTTCACCACGTCGACGCCCGCCTGGTGCTCCAAGGGGTACACGCCCTCGATGCCCGCATCCGTAAGCCACGGGATCATCGAGGTCACGTCGCCATCCGTGTCGACCAGCACCTTGAGCCCGAGGTCCTTGATGACCGGGACCGTGCGCTTGTAGTAAGGCAGCAGGAACTCATTGAACAGATCGCGCGACAGCATGGGCCCGTGGTTGTAGGACATGTCCTCGGCGAAGCCAACCATGTCCGGCTGCAGCACCGTGCAAATGGCCTTGATCGCCCGGTTGTTGAAGTCGGCGAGGTCGCTGTTGATGCGTTTCATTAGTTCCGGATGGTCGTAGAAGGCGAACATGTGCGCCTCAATACCCATCATCCCGCGCGGGAACCAGAAATAGCCGTCGAGCCAGATCCGGATGACCACCTCGCCGCGATCATGCCGCTCCTTGAGCGATTTGGCATGGTTCATCGCGTCCTGGATCGTCGAGTCCGCGTACATGTACGGCCTGACCGCTTCGTAGCTCTTCTCGTCCGTCACGGTGCGCGAGACCGAGTTGGGGTAGTTGACCGGGCCGCCCCCGGCGCCAATGCAGATCAGGTTGTCCAGCCCGAAGAACTGAATCGCCGCCTCCCAGCTCGACTCCGGAGGGAGCCCCTCCTTCTTCCAGCGTTCGATGGTCAGGTCCCACCACGCCGCCCACTCCACCATGGGGAACCGGTCGTCCGGCTTCTCGAATCGCAGCGTGCTCAGGAATCGTTCGCGAGGCGTCATGCGTGCTCTCCTACTGGATCAATTTCAGCGTAACAATCTGGAAAGGCGCAAGGCGCAGCGTTGCCTTGCCGCCCCGGAACGCAACGGCGCGCTCCTCCTTCTCCATCAGGTTCGTCTCGACCAGTCGCTTCAGGGGCAGCGAGGTCCGGAATTCACACCGGCCGCGCGTCCCATGGGCCTCGTAGAGCCGCACGATGATCCCGTTGTCATCCTCTGCCTTCTTCACCGAGTCGATGACGACGTTCCCCGTCGAGACCGACATGCGGCTCAGGGCCGCCGGCACCTTGCCCGCGCGTGCGGCGGTGACCTGCGAGAGGACCGGCACGTTCAGCTCGTGCGCGGCGTGCACCACACCGTTGATGTAGCCGCCTCCATGCGGAAACAGGGAGTAGGTCATCGTGTGGGTCTTGCCCACGTCCGCCGTGTTGCCCGGCGACTTCGGCGCGCGCAGCAGGGTTAGCCGCATGACGTTGCCCAGCGTATCGTGCCCGTACTTGCAGTCGTTCAGGAGCGCCACGCCGTAGTCGCTCTCGGAAAGGTCCGCCCACTTCTGCGCGGGGACCTCGAACATCCCGAAGTCAGACGGGCGGTTCCAGTGCGTGGGGCGCTCGACGTTCCCAAACTGGATCTCGTAGCGCGCCTTGTCCGCGCGGACGTTCACCGGGAATGCCACCTTCAGGATCACGTCCTTTTCCTTTGCGTTCCAGTCGATCTCGGTCTCGACGTCGATCCGCGCCGACCCGTTGGCGAGGACAATGTTCTGACGCACGACCGACTTGCTGATCCGGCGTTCGAAGCGGATGACGGAACGGACAGGCCCCTGCTCCACCACCTTGGCGGAGACCAATACTCCGTCCTGTTCAAGGGTCTTGTCGTTGTGGTAGATCTCGACGTCCCAGGCTGGCCCGCAAGTCGCCATCTTGTCTTCGGAAAGAATAAGCCGGTTTCCGATCGAGCCCGGCGCCAGCACCTCGCGGCCGGCCCGCTTGTCAAAAACGCGCACCATGCGGCCCTGGACGTCGAATTCTACGCGGACCAGATCGTTCTCCAGCAGGCGTGTCGTGACCTGGACGTCCTTGACCTCGCTGCGGCCCGGACGAACGTGAAACGTACGGTGACCCACGGAGGGGACCGTGCCGATAAAGCGGACCTTCCCGTCGTGGCCCACCTGAACCGGAACTTCCTGCCCGTCGGCCGAATTCGCAACGTGGGCGCTCCCTTTCTTCAGCCCGGCGCCCTCGATCGACACAACATCCTTCCGCTCCCAGCCCAGCGTATTCACAGCCACCACCGGCAAGCCGGATCCCCGCGTGTCCACCTTCCGCGCCAGCGCGCCCAGCGCGCTCGTGCGGATTTCCCGCACCGTTCCCAGGACCTGCGCGTAGTGCCGGTCGGAATCCTTGTACACCTCATCAATCGAGCTGCCGGGCAGAATGTCGTGGAACTGGTTCAGAAGGACAATTTTCCACGCGTCATGTAGTCGACTCTGTTCATAACGGCCGCCTTCCGACAGCGACAGCGCCGACAGCGCCTCGGCATCTCTCAGCCCCAGCTCGCACAGGCGATTGTTCTTTTTGTTATAGGCCTGGGTCGTATAGGTGCCGCGGTGCAACTCGAGATACAGCTCCCCCACCCACGACGGCAGGTCGCCCGACTCGCTCTCCAGCTTCGCGAAGAAATCCTTCACCGTCATGGGCACGACTTTCGGCATGCCTTCCAGGTCGCGATAGCGGCGCATGCGCTCCAGCATCGGCGCAGTCGGCCCGCCGCCGCCGTCCCCGTATCCGTACGGGATCGCCTGTATGGAGCACCGGTCCTTCTGGCGGTAGCGCCGCTCGGCCATCAACACTTCTACGCCTGTCTGGCTGGCGTTATACGTATCCACGGGCGGGAAGTGCGTCAGGACGCGGCTCCCGTCGATCCCCTCCCACCAGAACGTCTGGTGCGGGAATCGCGTGAACTGGCTCCAGTTCAGCTTCTGGGTCAGGAAGTGGGACAGCCCGCTGCGCAGGAGAATCTGCGGCATCGCCGCGCTGTAGCCGAACACATCCGGCAGCCAGACATCCTTGACGTCAAAGTTGAACTCCTTCCGGAAGAACCGTGTGCCGAAGAGGATCTGCCGCACCAGGCTCTCACCGCTTGTTACGTTGCAGTCGGACTCCACCCACATGCCGCCGGTGGGCACCCACTTTCCCTGCCGGACCTTCTCGCGGATTCGCCGGTACAAGGAGGGGTACGTCTGCTTCGTGAATTCGTAGAGATGCGGCTGGCTCTGCACGAAGATGAACTCGGGGTAGCGCTCCATCAGCTCGAGCACGTTCGAGAAGGTGCGCCCGCACTTGCGCACGGTTTCCGCCAGCGGCCATAGCCAGGCCACGTCGATGTGGGCATGGCCCATGCTAGCCATCGTCTGCGCCGAAGCGCCGGCCTTGCAGTCGTACACAGGCTTAAGGGCACGGCGCACCGCGCCCGCCTGCTTGCGCAGCGCATCGCGGGAGGGACTATCGTAATCAAAAATGTCCACCGCCTTATTCAATGCGTAGACAATGCGGGCCCGCCGCGTGTCTTCCGGCTCCATTGCCCAGAAGCGCTGGGAAAAAGCCCACGGCTTGTATTCGTCCAGGCTTACCATCTCGGCCAGCGCGGATAGGTCCCAGTATGCGTCCCACACGTCGCGGTTCAGGATGGAGATTTCCGGCTGCCGCATCGTGCGCTTGGTGAAATCCCCGAAGCTGCCGTTCGCGCCGGCTTCAACAAACAGTTCGATCTCTTCCCCGCCGCGCGCCTTGGCAGCCAGGATGTGCTGGTTCCGCCCGTTGTCCAGCGCCTGTACCGGCAGGTCATCGCGAAAGATAATGCACTCGCCGCCGGAGACGAACTTCAGCACGACCGTCTCGCCGCGGAAGTCAGCGGGAACCTTGAAACGCAGCCTGAACCAGCAGGTGCCCCAGGGCTGCCCCCACAGGAAGCCGTCTTTGACGGGCTTGTAGCGGAGCTTCCGTCCCTCGGCCACGGTCAGGTGCGGCATGCACTCCGCCGCCGCCACGTCCGCCACGGGCACCTTGTCGGTCCAGATAAAACGGCTCTCAATCTCGCGCAGCCGCTCAGTGATCTTGGTGAGCTGCAGCTTCTCCAGATTCTTCATTCCCTGCAATGCCATC
>CAYRKB010000172.1:0-7411 GCA_964424705.1 uncultured Victivallales bacterium | reverse complement strand
ACAACGCGATTGCTTGTTGCTGCACCATGGATCGCCTGATACGCTTGCCGCAGAATGAGTTCCGGGGTCCATGGTTGGCGGATTGGTTGGTTGGGTGTGTCATCAATCGCATGAAGGGTACGATATGAGCCGTCCTATGGATAGGTGTCGTCCTGATACGACACTCCTCGCCGTTGCAGGCATGACGCCGGCGATTCTGACCGAGACCGCGTGGGCCATGGCGAAGGAAACGCCTGCCGCCGTCCCGTCTCGCGTGGTGGCCATTACGACCTTGGCGGGCCGGGAACGCATTCGGGCTGAATTGCTGGAGGGCGGGCAGTGGGAGGCGCTGAGGCGGGCGCTGAAACTCGGCCGCAGCGGGGGGCTGGAGTTCGGCGATACGGGTTTGCATATGCGAGTGATTGTGCGAGGGCCGCATGAGCTGGCTGACATACGGACGCGCGAAGACAGCGAGGCGGCGGCAGACTTCATCCTCGATGTCGTTCGCGGCTTCGTCGAGAATCCTGACACACGGGTAGTTGCGGCGATTTCAGGCGGCCGCAAGACCATGGGCGCGCTGCTCTATGCCGCCATGTCGCTGATCGGCAGGGAGACGGATCGTGTGGTGCACGTGCTGGCGGATGAAGAGCTGGAGCAGCGGCGCGATAAGCGCTTCTACTTTCCTCGGACTGCCGCGGAGGCCCGGAAGCTGCACATGGCTGAGATCCCGTTTGTTCCGCTCCGCAACCGTTTCTCGGACCTCGGACGCATGCCGGGTGGGTTCTCCGCCATGGTGCGCCAATGCACGCGCTCACTGAGCGAGTCAGACGGGCCGGCCGATGTCTCGCTGGACGTGGTGCGGCGGATGGTCTCAGTGAACGGCGTCTCCATTCGGCTGGGACCGAGGGCGTTTGGCATGCTGCGGTTCATGATTGAAGTGAACCTCCACGATCGCATCCCGGTGTCGCTGTACGCGTCGATCAAACCGTTGCGCGCCTTTCTTGGTCGTGAGGGCTTATGGGTTCCAGCAGAGGAACAACAGGACTGCGTGGAACTGCGGCGCGCACTGTCTGAGATCCGCCGAGCTCTTCGTGCGGCCGGAGAAGCCTGGGGGCCGGGGCAGCGCCGGGATGTTCTTCGCCTGCCGGCTTTTCGTCTGTCTAATGGCTGATGCAGCAGAGCGCCCCGAGGCTTGAAGCCCCGTGCGCGGTGTGCGTGCTGGCGCGAGCTGCTGCGTTCACTTCTGCCGGAGCGCAGGCTCGATCCGCCCTCCCGGTCCTCTCCCTGTCCAATGGAGGCCCTCGCATCGGACGTCCAAAGACGTACTGTTTCTGGATCGGCGTCTGGTGCGGGCATACTGTGTTCGCATGACAGACGGGAAGCAGATGCGCAGCACGGTGTTCGTCAGAGGCGGGCACGGAACGACTCAAATGCCGAACCCTCTGAGGTTGATGAAAGGGAGACATCTCACGAACGGCCCATCGGGTAGGGGAAGACTGCGAAGTCTATGAACACGAAGGACTACACCTTGGAGGCTCGGACCTTGGAGCGGAAGATGTGCGCTCTGGTCGCGAAGCGTACGATCGGGGTGGTCGTCAAATGCGCCCTGTGCCTCCCTGAGCTGGTTCTTCGGCGGAACCTGGCAGTTCGCCAGAACCTCGCCACCGCCGTCTGCCAGTGGGATCAAGCGTTCGATAGCCTCCATGCACAGTGCGATGGCGTAAGGGCTCAAGGAGATGCGGTTGAGGCGGCAGAAGGGTTCTTGTACGAATGTGCGAAGTGTGGAGCTCCGAGCCGATCTCGTCATGGCGGCAAGCCGGATAGTGAGGCCATCCATCTTATCGGGGGCGACGATCCGCTGGCCGTGCCCGATTGGCTGTGCCCAAGCTGCTTCGGATCTGTCATGCAACGGGCGGAGCAAGTCGCGATGTGGTACGGGGCTTTTCTCGGGCTGTTCAAGCTCGACTGTATTCCAGGCCACACGATCATTGCCGAAAAGGGCTGGATTTGCAGCCAGGCGGAGTGTGACTCCACGCCCGAGCTTCGAGAGCACATGCACCTGGTGGCGGCCCGAACGGGTGCCAACGCATGTGTAAGCTACCGGTGGGAAGGGCATGAGGAGTCGGTGCTTGCCGGACACAGCGCGAACGGGCGTCCCTTCTATCGAACGGAGCGATCCTACTCCGCCACGGCACGGGCGGTGGTCGTTGAACCCGGAATGACCCATAGACGTGCAGGCGCGAACAATCGGGAGCTGTGACGATGGACAAGAGGGCACACGTTCAGGAGCGAACAACAAAACGATTTCCAGCGGCTGCCGCCATCCAGGCCTGGGTTGAGGCCGAACGGCGGGCTTCCGTTGAGAAGCGGCGCCTGCTGGCGGCATGCCGCGAACGGGTGGCCGCCATTCGTGCCGAAGCCGATAGGTACTGTGCGAATGTCGATGAGCGAATCGCCACTGACAACAACCGGACGGAAGCGAGTGTGGCGTCGTTGCACCGTGACATTGCGCTGGCAGGCATGGTGGCGACGGTGGTGAGGTCGCGATGCGATGAGATGATTTCCAGGTCCCGGGAGAGAAGCGGCCTCTACGGGGAGATCACCGAGCAATTGCGGCAGTGCAGGGGGGCGCTAGCGGGTAGGGGGCTCCTCCAGCACGAGAGGGAAATGCTGCTTGGCCAAATCGCATCGCTTCAGCAGTCGCAGGCCAGGCTGCAGGACGAGGCTGTGAGAGACTCGGCAAGGCTGCCTCCGCTGGTCGTCCCCGGTGGCACGGTTCCGCGGGCGCATCTAAGCGGCGGGGGCGTGTCATGATAGCGGAATTTCTGATCGCGTGGGTTGGATGGAGTGTCTGGAGGAGGCTGGAGGAGAGCCCCGGGACCCAGCAGAGGCGGGCGGACAGGGCCATCCGTCGTGCGCAAGGCGCTGAGCTCAGAAGTGCCGTGAAGTCCAAGAAAACGAGGCGGAATGCTCGTGCCAACAGATTGAACGCACGGGTAAAGATGATGAATGTCGTCGAGGGAGCACTCAGGGATGTGCATCAAGCCAGTGGCGATGAAATGGCAAGAATGGGCAGGAGCATGCCGGTATCTTAGGAGGCTGTCATGGGGCGGGTGATCATCATTGGAACGACGCTGCTGGTCGCGTGGATGGATGGGGGGCTGAGTGCGTTCGCCATTGCCGCTGCCTGCGCCGCAGCGGCGGGCGTGGCGACGCGTCGGGCCCTTGACGCGGCTGACCGGGGTGATGAAAGGGAGGACGGATGAAGAGGCCGCATCAGTCGTCTCGAAATTACCTGGATGATTCAGGCCTGAACACCAAGATTGCGATAGCGGTTGGTGCATTGGTGCTCTCAGGACATCCTGCGCTGGCTTTCATCCTGGCTGCAGGAGCATACCACTGGAAAAGGAAACGAAGCATGTGAGCCGGCTCTTTGGGAGTCGGCGCGATAGGCTGGCGCCGGAATGACGGCTGACGAAGTGAGGACTGAACGGTCACGGAGGGAACGATCATGACGAAGAGCCAATGGAAAGTGATCCAGCGGGTGTGCGGAGAGGAATCCCGGGCGTTTGCAGAGTACAGCAAACAGGACCCTGAACCTTTGCTGTTCGGACTGGGAACGACGGTAGTGCTGGTCCTTGCGGGGGTGCCGCGGGTGGTAAGCCTTGCAGTTGGGTGCGCTGTTGCCGGGGGCATGTATGCCGCCAGAAAGAACCGACCCGCGCACCGACCGGTCCGCTAGGTCAGCTGTCGAGCTTCACCGCGCTGAGGCTGCCCAGTCTAGGATTGTGAAGCCGCTGGCTCATGGCGTTGCAGGTAAGGCGTAAGGAGGTTGCATGACTGGACCAGATTCATCTGAAAGCCCGCCACAGTTGGACATGTCCCTCACAGGCGGTCAGAGCTTCCTTGCGCGCAGGGCCGCGTACCTTACGGCCCGCGATGCCCACGACGCTGCGTATAATGCCTACATCACCACCCGGGAAGCATTTAGCGCGGCTCGCGATGCCTTTGTCTCTGCCCGTAAAGTCCACGCCGCCAAGCTTGCCGTCTACGAAGCCGCCCGTGAAGCCTACGACGATGCCAAGGAGGCCTGCTGCCCGGACCTTGCCGCCCGCAACCCCGCGCTTGCCGCCCTGCTCATCGCCGATGCCGAACGCCGCGCCGGGTACGTCGAGGAAGCTGCCCCGGCTGTCCAGAACGTCACCGATCCTGCCGGCGCCGAGGCATAGGAACCGGCCGGGGGCCCTGTCTTGGTGCTGCTGTCATGGGCGCCAGGAGGCCTCCCTCAGCCAGCGCTCGACGGCTTCCCGCGTCTGCCGTCCGACCTTTGCGTTGTTGAATCCGCGCAACTGGAAGACGCGCCAGTGGCCGCCAGGGGCTGGCGTGATGGCCAGCGTGGCGCGTTGCGGCCTCAGGATGCGGTACGCGTAGAGATCCCCCGCACGTACCATGAAGGACATCATGCCGACGCAATGGTTCATGTGCCGTCCCTCTTCCATCATCTCAAGGTTGCTTGTCAGAGGCACGATGGTCTCCGTGCCGGGCAGCGGCGGCGGGGGGAGCGGTGAGCCGCCACTTCTCGTACTTGCGCGAATCGCATCCTCCCATAGCTGGCGCCGCTGCTCTTGCATCGCCTGAAACTGGAGGTAGTCCCTCTCGACCCCCTGCAGGAAGCGATCCACGGCGGCAATCGACTCAAACGGCCTTAGGGCTTCCCGACGCTGCATGCGCCGCATTAAACTGAGGGCCGCAATGAGAGTATCTGCGACTCGCCCCGCCGCCTCCCGGTCCTCTGTTGATGCGACCTCGGCCAGCAGCTGCTGCGTCACCAGAGGCCTGAGGCGGGTATGCGTCACCAGATCGAACATGTCCCCCGTGATGCGAGGGTGATGAGCAAGCATGCCGAGGATGTCTCCGTCGCTGGAAAGCGCAGACCGCAATCTCAGAAGTACATAGGGATCAACGTCTTCCGGCGCCAGTTTCCGAAAGAGCTTCACCACGGCCGTAGTGCCGGGGAACCCCAGCCAGCCCAGGAGATCCCTCTGCTTCTGGAGCGCGTGAAGCAAGGCGTGGGTGACGGTGGTTTCCTCCCGGGTTCCTCTGAACACCTGATTGTTGGCGAGGCCATATGCCAGGGCGGGGTTGGTGTCGACCAGGTCGCCCACCAGCGGTTGGTAGTGAAGCAGGACGCAGAGGGCCCACTGGTGACTGGGAAATCTGCATGCCCGGCGAACCGTGTCGGGCGACATCTCAGCCTCCAACGCAGCCAGGTGCCCCGCGCCCTCGGGGGCTCCTCCCGGCCAGAGGATACGGACGTCCGGAAGACAATCGGTCCAGCAATTTGGCTTCGACTCGATCTGCGCCGCCGGCTCTGGCTGCCATCGGACCCTCATCAGCCGGGCGAGCCCGCCGAGTATGATCCAGTTTCCATCCTGTTTCGAGGCCGCCACATCACCCCCTGCGCCCGGCAGTCTGGATCGTCGGGCAAGAGATGACAAGCGTGACCCGGCGGGCCCTGCTATCTCGGGGCCATCCCGGCGCAGTGTTTCAGCGAGGCAGACCCTCTCCCTCAATTGCGGCGTTGCCATGCGTCGCCCCCTGCCATCAGGCTCCCGGCGAAGGCCTCCATTCTCAGGCGCAGCCACGGCTTCTCCTGTTTGGCGGAGTGGGTGATGAAGTTGAATAGTTCGTAGACGCTTCGGCAATCAGGCTGGTCTTCAAATCGGCGCATCAGGACCTGACCACGGCCGCCGCCAAGAATAGCGTCCAGGTTTCGGCCTGTCTGCCGCAGGTTGCCGACGGGATGGTTTACGCTGCGGGCCAGTTGTCCGGCGATGGAGCCGAAGTACCTATCGACGGCTGCGAATCCGCGTTGGAGATAGGCTTCGAGGGCTGCGGTGCTGGACCGGTAGTGCGCCATGCCATCGTCACCCGCCGTCACCGAGGCCACCGCGCCGTTCTTGCAGACATACCGATAGATGCTGGCAGACACCCGAAGAGACATGAACCCGGTCTCTGAATTCATGACGGCCGCTCCAAGTCCGCACAGATCGCCGACGATCGGTTGGGTCTTCACCCTGTCCTCGTAGATCACCCGCATGAAGTGGTCATCACGCGTTACGCGGGTGGCCTTTCCCAATGCCGTTCGGCAGCGTTCCAGCACCGCCAGGTCCGAGATTTCCGTATAGTCCTGGCTGGTTACCGTCAGTGCGTCGCCGTCCTCGATGCGCAACCGGACTCCCTTCCTGATCAGGCCGAGAACGCCGTTGACCACGGCAACCGCAACGTCGCTACCCATTCGGGCGACAGGATCAGCCGGGATGCCATGCCATCGGAGAAGCTTTTCAAAGCAGGACTGACGCATGGGGTACTGACGGACCCCAGGGCGCACGCATTCAAGGATCAGGCGCTGGCCGTCTGCGGAAGCCCGCATATGAGCAGCGTCCAGCTCGATGCGCTCGACGGACCGTGCGCGAAGGTAGTCCTCCACAGCGGACACGCCCGCGTCCTGAAAGGATCTGCCTTTTGGCAGGTCGATGGCGAGAGTGGTGTCGTTGACCTTCACGGCGTACGCCCCCCGGGTCTCGTCACGTTCATGATCGTATGCCTTCGTCCCTTCACACCTACCTACAGCGCCGACCTCCCCGAGTTTCTGGTTTCCATGCCGGTATCAGACCGTGGTCGCGATACCATCTGTACAGTCAGACACGCGTTGAATGCATCCCTTAGAGGTCGTCACAAATGTAGTCTTGCTTTCGGAAACGCTTTCGGGACAATGCCCAGCTCATAGTCTGGAAGGTGTGCAGAGGACGCCGGTGGGTGCGCCGGCCTCTTTGCCGTGGGCCCATGCGGTTCCGCCTGGGCTCAGCGAGCCGGTGGGGTTCAGGAGGGCGGTGGCGGTTTCCGATTCAGGGCCCATGCGGACCCGAAAACGCCGGCGATGCCTGCTGTCAGTGGTTAGCAGGGGGCAGCAACACCAAGGGCTATGAGCATCTTAGGCATAGGGAAAAGGGGGGTGCCGCCGCGAGCCGGGAGCACGGGGTTCGCTGGGCGGCGGAAGGTGATGAGGAACCGAGGGCCATTCCTGGTCGGGAGCAGCTTTCCGCTCGCGATGATCCGCCGCCGCGTGGTTATTGAGCCCACCTCGATTGACGTTCTGCGGAGCGCGATGAAGGAGCGGCCCTATGTCTCCTTCTGGGGGCACAGCAACACGCTGGCTGCGGCAGCGGCCATGCTGGGAGCGGATGTGACGCCGGCTTCGGAGCGACCGGTCCTGGACGTCGGAACCGACAACCTGCCGATGCTGGAGGGGTGCAGCTTCACTGAGTGCTGGGTTGTGGCCCCGTCCTACGAGCCCGGCTTTCGTCCTGCAGTTGGAGAGGAAGTGCCGCTCGGGAAAATAGACGGCTGGCAGGTGCTGCGGATCGATTGG
>CAYRKB010000171.1:0-7413 GCA_964424705.1 uncultured Victivallales bacterium | reverse complement strand
GGAGATAAAGAAACGCGCCTGAACGGACAACTCCCCGGAACTCACATGCGCCCATTCGTGCGCCCATTCGTCCAAGTACACCTGCTCTAAAGAGCATTGCTAAACCGCACGGACTGTGATAATCTCGGCCGTTCTGGTTCAACGTACCTTTCGCCATCCCTGCTCTGCCGGAACAGGAAGGGCTGAAGGGGCGTGTTGATCTCATCGTGATCGGACCTTAGGTATGATCGATTTCCGCCGTTTTGTAATTGGCACCTCGTTTGGGCGACGGACCGGGCACATCCAGTGGATAGTTCTGGCCGCCGGCCTTGTGCTGACCGCCGCCGTGGCGCTGCAGATGAAGGTGAGCGAGGACCGGCTTAAGGAGCAAGACTTTGTCGCCGGGTGCGGCGAGCTTCAGAGGGCCATCGTCAACAGGCTCGACGACCATGCGCGCATCCTGCTGAGCGGCGCGGCCTTGTTCAAAGCCTCAGAAGAGGTCACGCGCGCGGAGTGGCGCATCTTCTCCCAAAGCCTGAAGGTCGAGAAGCAGCTTCCCGGCATCCAGGGCTTCGGCGTTTCCCTGTTGATCCCGCGGTCCGAGCTGCCCCGGCACACCGGGAAAATACGGAGCGAAGGGTTTCCCGAGTATCAAGTGACGCCGGAGGGGGATCGGGAGCTCTACTCCTCCATCGTTTATCTGGAGCCTTTTTCTGGCCGCAACCTGCGCGCCTTCGGCTACGACATGTTTTCGGAGCCGATCCGCCGGTCCGCCATGGAGCGGGCGCGAGACACGGCTGCCGCAGCGCTCTCCGGCAAAGTGGTTCTGGTTCAGGAAACGGGAAAAGATGTTCAAGCCGGAACCTTGATGTATGTGCCGATCTACCGGAACGACCTGCCCACGGAGACCGTGGACCAGCGCCGCGCCGCCATCCTCGGATGGGTCTACAGTCCGTACCGGATGAGAGACCTGATCGAGGGAATCGAGGGCGCCGGCAACCTGCACAAGGCCATGCTGAAGCTGTCGATTTACGACGGGGAACGCCCGTCGCCCGAAGCCCTTCTTTTTGCCCCCCCGGATGGGCCCGGCAGCCGCGGGGTCGGAGTCCGTTTCAAGCGGGAGATCCCGGTCGATTTCAACGGACATTACTGGACGCTCTGTATCACCCAATCCGCCGAAGGCCTCTTAACGGGTGAAAAAGCGATCGTCTGGCTGACTCTGCTCGGCGGCACGCTCAGCACGTTGCTCCTGCTCGCCCTGATCCGTGTCCTGCTGAACACCAGAGCCAAGGCCCAGCAGCTGGCGGAAGCGATGACCGTCGATCTGCAGAAAAGCGAGGAGTCATTATGGCGGGTCACGGAGCGCCTTTCGCTGGCCGCGAAAGCGGGCGGCGTGGGCATCTGGGATTACGACGTGGTCAACAACCATCTGGTCTGGGACGACCAGATGTTCCAGCTCTACGGCATCACGCGGGAGCAGTTCAGCGGCGCTTACGAAGCCTGGCAGGCCGGCCTCCATCCCGATGACCGGCAGCGCGGCGACGAGGCCATTCAGAGGGCCTTGCAGGGGGCGGGGGAGTTCAATATCGAATTTCGCGTCCTGTGGCCTGACGGGTCACTCCGCCACGTCCGCGGGTTGGCCTCCGTACAGAGGGACCTGTCCGGCCGACCGGTGCGCATGATCGGAACAAACTGGGACATCACCGCTCCCAAGCGGATGGAGGAGGCGCTGCGGGAGAGCGAGTCCAATTTCCGCACATTCTTTGAGTCCATGACCGACATGATCATGGTGGGCACGCCGGAGGGCCGCATCCTTTTCACGAACAACGCCGTCACGCGAACGCTCGGCTACGCGCCGGATGAACTCAAGGGGATGCATCTGCTGGACGTCCATCCGGCGAATAGCCGGAAAGCGGCCGAGGACATCTTTGCCTCCATTTTCCGGGGCGAACGGGAAAGTTGCCCCCTGCCTCTTGAAAGCAAGGGCGGAGTTCTGGTGCCGGTCGAAACCCGCGTCTGGTCTGGCAAGTGGAATAGTGAAAACTGCCTCTTCGGCATCAGCAAGAACCTGAGCGCGGAGAAGGATGCACAGCAGCGGTTCGAACGGCTGTTCCGCAACAACCCCAGCCAGATCGCACTTTGCGCCCTTCCCGAGATGGATTTTCTGGATGTCAACGACTCGTTCCTGATGACGCTCGGGTATTCCCTCGAGGATGTCATCGGCCACTCCGCCGCCGAGTTCGGCCTGTTCGTAAACCCGGAACAGCACGCCTCGGTTATGGATCAGCTCCAGAAGATCAGCCGCATCGTCGGCGTTGAACTGCAGGTTCGCTGCAAGGACGGGGTGATCCTCGATGGACTCTTTTCCGGCGAAGTCATCGTCAACCAGGGGCGGCGATATCTCCTGCTGGTCATGATCGACATTACCGCCCGCAAACGCGCTGAAAAGGAGCTGGCCCGGCTTTCGGTGATTCAGCGGGATCTGATGAGGCTGGCCACGGATTTCGTCAACGTGGCCCTGGAACAGCAGGATAACGCGATCGACGAATCGCTGGCGACCATGGGCCGGCTCATCCTTGCGGACCGCGCCTACCTCTTCGCCTACGACTTCAGCGCTGACGTCATGTGCAACACCCACGAATGGTGTGGCGCCGGGATCACCCCGGAGATTCACAACCTGCAGGCGGTGCCCAACTCCATGGTTCCCGAATGGGTTTCTGCGCACCGACGCGGCGAATGCATCCACATCCCCAGCGTGGCGGCGGTGCCGGCGGACAGTTACCTCTGGCAGGTGCTCGCCGGCCAGGGCATTCGCTCCCTCATCACCCTCCCGCTGATGCAGGGCTCGGCCTGCCTTGGTTTTGTGGGCTTTGACGCCGTCCACGAGGAACGAGTCTGGAAGGAGGAAGAAGTCGCCCTCCTGCGCGTGCTGGCTGAACTCTATGCGCATTTCGAGGCCCGCCGCGCAACGGAGCGCGCAACGCGCACTCTCCAGAAAGATCTGACCCAGGCCTGCGACGCCGCGCAAGCGGCGGCGGTTGCCAAGAGCATATTTCTGGCCAATATGACGCACGAAATCCGGACGCCCCTCAACGCCATCCTCGGCTACGCCCAGATCATGCAGCGCGACTGCCGGTCCTGCCCGAACGGGCACCGGTTGAAAGCGATCACTGGGAGCGGCGAGCATCTTCTGGAACTGCTCACGGACCTGCTGGAGCTGGTTCGCAGCGACGCTCACAGCATCACTCTCGCCCCCTGCACCTTCGATTTCTATCAGGCGCTGGAAGATGTCCGGCTCATGTTCGTCCGGAACCTGGCGGCACAGTCCTTGACGATGGAGCTTGCCTGTTTGCCGGGCGTGCCACACTTCATGCACGCCGATTCCGGGAAGATCCGGCAGATCCTCGTGAACCTGATCGGCAATGCGGTCAAGTTCACCGAAAAAGGCGGTGTGCGCCTGACGGCTTCGGTTCTGCCCGAATCCACGCCGGACGGCCTCATGATCGCTGTGGATGTGGAGGATACGGGCCCCGGCATCGAGGAGGAGGACCTGGGCCGCATTTTTGAGCTCTTTGAACAGACGGCGACCGGCCGGAAGGGCGGCAAAGGAACGGGGCTCGGGCTTTCCTTGAGCCGGCGCTATGCGCGCGCGCTTGGCGGCGACATCACCGTCACGAGTCATTACGGGGAGGGCAGCTGTTTCCGGTTCACCTTCCGGGCCCTGGCCGCAAGCGGCGAAGCCGCCCTCCGGATCGCACCGGGAATCGCCCGGCGGCTGGCCCAGGATCAGCGCGCCATCCGGGTCCTGGTGGTGGACGACGACTCTTCGAGCCGCGACATGCTCAAGTCCATGCTGGAGCCGGTCGGGTTTACCGTCGAAACAGCGGCCAGCGCCGCGCAGGCCTTGTCCCGGCTGCGCGAGCCGGAAACGATTCACCTGGTCTTGATGGATAAGCGCATGCCGGAAATGAACGGCTATGAGGCCATCAGCCGGATCCGTGAACTCCCTGTCGGAGGAACGCTGCCCGTGGTGGTCGTAACCGCGTCCGGTTTCGCCGATGAAAGAGTTCCGGCCATGGCTGCCGGAGCCAACGGCTACGTCTCCAAACCTGTCCGGCGGGAGCAGCTCCTGGAAGAGATCGGCCGACTTTGCGCCATCGAGTATGAATACGAGCAGGGAAGCCCCAGGGGCGCTGACGCGGGGGCCCCTGCAGGGATCGATCTCTCCCTGCTGTCCCGATTACCGGAGGAGCAGCGCCGCCTGCTCGACCAGGCCCTGCGCCGTGGCGATATCCTGCAGCTGCGAGAAATGGTCGACGCCATCGCGCAGGACAACGCCGGACTCGCTGCCGGAATGCACGCGCTCTTGGACACCTACAACTATGATCGCCTTCGCCGCCTGCTTGATTCTGTGAAAGGAGCAACCGTATGATCAGTGATTCCAGCCCCGCCACCATCATGATTATCGACGACGAGCCCGACAACCTGAACGTGCTCGGGGTGATGCTCCGCCAGAAAGGGTGGAATGTCAGGGCTTTCCCCCGGGGGAAGATGGCGCTCGTCGCCGCCGCCGACGAGCGGCCCGACCTGGTGCTGCTCGACATCCGGATGCCGGAAATGGATGGCTATGAGGTGTGCCGCCTTTTCAAGGCGGACGAGCGCCTCCGATCCATCCCCATCATATTCCTGAGCGCCTTCTCGGAGCCTTCCGACAAGGTCCGCGCCTTCGCGGCAGGTGGCGTGGACTACGTGACCAAGCCCTTTGCTGAGATCGAGGTCCTGGCGCGGTCGGAGACCCACCTCCAGCTACACCGGCACCAGTTTCACCTGGAAGAGCTCGTTCACCAGCGCGTCCGGGAACTCGCCGAGGCAAACCGGCGCCTGAGCATCTGGGAGGACGCCAAAAACGAGTGGCTCAACACGATCTCCCACGAAATGCGCACTCCCCTCGTTGGCGTTCTCGGCATCACGGAGCTTCTGTTCTTGGAATTGCCGCCCGCTTCAGACCTCCAAAGCCTGCGTGAGAGCTACGAGGTTTCCTGTCGTCGCATCAATAAATTGATCGACGATGCGATGCTCCTGACGCGAATTGACGTCGGCTCAGAAGATTTCAAGTTGAGCTACGTCCGACTGGCCGACATCCTCAGGAATGCGATGGACGCACTCGGGCAAGAGGTCCCCGAATGTCCAGTACAGTCGTTTCTTACGGACGTGGACCAGGTCACGGTCTCGGGGGAAGCGGAGCTGCTCACCCAGGCCTTTACCGACCTGCTGAAGACCGCCGCGTGTTGCGTTTGCGGGAAGGAGCCCCTCACGGTGGTGGCGCACGTGGGCGAGGGCCAGGCGAATGTCAGCATTTCCACCGGAGGAGAAGGACTCGCGCCCGGTGCCCTGGAGACGTTTTTCGACGTGGGCGGCCAGCGCACGCTTCTCAAGAACGGCGGCGATTTCGGCCTGGGCTCCGCGCTGGCCAGCCGCATCCTCCGTCTTTTCAATGGAAAGGTATCCATCCGCAATGCCGCCGTCAAAGGGCTTATTTTGGAGAGTTCTCTCCCCATAGCCCAAGGTGCAGAGCGATGAGCTCACTCCTGTCCGTCGATATGTGAGAATGGGGCTCCCTACGCCCTTGTGGCGCAGGAGCCGAAATTCAGGAACCTGCCGCACAAGGCGGCAGGGAGCCGATTGTCCGGGCTGACCCGGAACAAGCGCCCGCCCAGCCGCGGCCGCCCGCGCGTGCTTGTCCTCGCGCCAACGCGCGAACTCACGGCGCAAATCGGCGACAGCATCCGCGCCTACACAGGAAAGAGCAGCCGACGCTCCATGCAGCACGGAGGCGCTACGCTCTATCCTCCGCCGGCGTAACCGGCGCTTGCAGAGCGCCCCCGATCCTCGGTGCTCCCAGTTCGCGCCGCCGCAAATACAGTCCCAACCCGACGCCAGCCAGGCTGAGCGCTGCCACATAATGCGCGGGAGCAAGTTTGTCGAATTGGATCAGCCAGCTTACCAGCACCGGAGTCAAGCCGCCAAACACGGCATATGCTACGTTGTAGGCAAAGGACAGCCCTGAAAAGCGCACGGCAGGCGGGAATAGCTGCACCGCTATGGTGGGAACGACGCCGACCACGCCGACACAGAAACCGGTCAGCGCATACCACGCATAGATATGGTCGGGCGACACGGCCGTCAGCCGATAAAACAGCCAGGACGTTGTGCCCAGCAACGCGCAGCCGGTGGCCAGCACTCGCCCCGCACCAAAACGGTCAGCCATCGCGCCGAAACCGATGCAGCCTATGGTCAGGCACAACGTCGCGAAGCTGCTCGCCTGCAGGGCCATCAGGGCCGGAATGGAAAACAGCTTCTGCATCAGGACAGGTGTCATCAGGATCATCACCACGATGGCGGCGGAAAGCAGCCAGGTCAGCAGCATGGTGAGCACGACGGCTGAGCGATGCTCTCGCACCACCGTCTTCAGGGGCAGTTCGTTCGCCAGCTGCCGGCGCTCCTGCATTTCCTTGAAAACCGGCGTCTCGTGCAGATACTGGCGCAGCCACACCGATATCAGCCCGAATGCGCCGCCGAGTATGAAGGGTATGCGCCAGCCTTGCTCCAATAGTCCGGCCGGGGAGTAATGGCGCGTCACGGCGCCTGCCACCAGTGAGCCGAGCAGGATGCCGCCGGTCAAGCCGGCCGTCAGCGTGCCGCAGGCGAAACCGATATGGCGCTTCGGCACATGCTCAGCCACGAAAACCCACGCGCCCGGCACTTCTCCGCCGATGGCCGAGCCCTGCATGATGCGCAAAGCCAGCAGCAGCAGCGGTGCCCAGATGCCGATCGCCGCATAGGTCGGCAACAGGCCGATGGCCAGAGTCGGCAGGGCCATCAACAGAATGCTCAGCATGAACATGCGCTTGCGTCCAAACAGGTCGCCAAAATGCGCCATGATGATCCCGCCCAGAGGCCGCGCAAAATACCCCGCGGCAAAGATGCCGAAAGTCTGCACCAGGCGCAGCCAGCCTGGCATGTGGGGCGGAAAGAACAACTGGCCGATGGCCTCTGCAAAGAAAACGAAAATGATGAAGTCGTAAAACTCCAGCATGCCGCCCAGGGCCGATAGCGTCAATGTGCGGTAATCACTGCGGTTCAGGCCGGTCATGGTTCTTCTTTGTCTTGGTTAAGAAATCGCTCTTCTGGCGGCACGGGGACACGCCGTTGAGTCCGCCGGAAAGTAGCGCTGATGTGGCGCGGAGCATGCGGGAATCCGGCGGGAAGGTCAATGGGCAAGGGGGTGTGTGTTTATGGGATAAGCCGGAATGGGCGCATGTGAGTGTCGGGGATCGCCGTCCGGGTGAGATGGGGCGAAGCCCGGAGCGAACGCGGCGGGGGTCGCCGCGACTCCAGCGGAACGTCTGATTTCGCTCGTTGCCGTGCTCCTGG
>CAYRKB010000170.1:1893-7436 GCA_964424705.1 uncultured Victivallales bacterium | reverse complement strand
TGCTGCGCGAGGGACATGATCTGGTCCCAGTCCTCGCTGTAAAGGCCGCCGTTGCTGTTCAGGGTATTGACCACTCCGCCCGTGCCATCCGCCGCGCCGGAGGGAGCATGGACTCCGCCCGGCGACACGTTGCCGTGGTTGAAGCGGCCGTGGTGATACGGCGTGAACTGACGGTTCTTCCGGTCGTAATCGCCGAGCAGATACTGCCCTCCCCTGCCATGGCTGAAGAGCAGCAGAATGTGTTTGTCGCCGATGGGCAGGAACGTAGGACAGGACCCGTCGTCAATCGGCACGGCTGCCCCTGCCAGGAAGCTGGCATTGCACACTTTCCAATCGACAAGATTCTTCGAGGACACCAGGCATCGCGCACCGATGAGCCCGAAGTAGGTGGCGCCCTCTTTCCAGATGCACGAATCGCCCATCGGCTCGCCCGGGCGCATGACCGGGTTCCCCTTAATCTTCTCCCAGTTCAGGAGGAGCGGATCACGCGCGGCTGCCACCATCTGGCCCGCCTCGATGCCGGGATAGAACGCGACGACCCTATCCTTCTCAACCACGGTGCCGCCGGAAAAGCACATCTTCTCGATGCCGGGGTAGATCGCGTACGGCAGATCCCGCCAGTGGACGAGGTCTTCGCTAACCGTATGTCCCCAGTGCTGGCGGCGTTTCGGGATATCCGCGGGAGCGGGGAACTCGTCGGCCGGGTACGCCTGGTAGAAGAGGTGCCACAGCCCCTGCCAGCAGCACAGCCCGTTCGGGTCGTTCAGTTCGTTCTCGGGGCTCACAAAGTGATAGGCGGGGCGATACCGATCCGCCGCCAGCCGCTGCCGCGACCCGGCAAAGCGCCGCATCAGTTCGTTCGTCTTCAATTCCGCCGACTGCTTTGCCCTCGTCCGCGAGAACTGCTGTCTCGGCACCGGCGACGGATGTTTCTCAGGCCAAGATTCTTTCATTGTTCGCGTCCTCTCTCGTGCAAGTTTATCAGCATGCCGGGCATTTGCCGGTTTGGCGCGGCGGCCCGTTCAGGGATCAAGCAAGGGCCAACCTTGTTCAGAACCTGTGGGCGGCCATCACCACACCTCCCAGCCGACCGCAGCGCCCGTCCTGACCTCTGCATGATGGTTTCCCTTGCTGACGCCGCGGAGCAGATCTTCCAGTCTGTACTCAGCCTCCGTGTGCGGATTGATGATGATCTTTCCGTCGTCGACGGAAAGTGCGACTGGCGTTTGGTGTTCCGTGCGCAACGTGCGACTCCTTGACGAACGCCTTCGGTATGCGCACCGCAAGACTGTTCCCCCCACTTTTGTATTGTCGTCTTCATTATCGTCCTCCCGTATCTACAATGAAGACACATCGAGACGACCTTGGCACCAAAACATTCTTGTGCAGAGACGCCGTTCGTTACACCTTTTCCATTTCCTCGACCTTCCGGAGCCACGCTTGCGCCTACGGCGCAAGCGAACGACTTATCATCTCTCTCTGCGACGCAGCATTAGTGCCATAGGTGCTCCATGCCTGACACGACCTAGTCTTGGCTCATCTTTTCGGTGCTAGCGCAAGACGAACGCCATGGATCAGCGCCCCGGCGTCGCGACGGGGCTGGTGCCGCTTGTTCGGCCTATGCAGTCTTCGCGTGCCCGTGCCGGAGTTCTTCCTCAACCTTCTCGGCGAGGAAGACCTTGAGCAGCGATTGGTAGGGCACGTCTCGCTTGTTTGCCAGCATCTTCAGTCCGACGAGGATGGACTCCGGCAGCCGCAGGGAGATCGACTTGGTAGATGGTTTCAGATTCGGGAAGACGGCCCGTTTCGCCTTGGACCAGTCGAGATACTCCGTGGAATCGTGCGTCGCCCAGAAGTCTCGCTCTTCGTCCTCGTTCTTGAATGTTGGAATCTGCTTCCTGGTCATGATCTGTATACCCTCCGTTCCTTCCGGCTCAGGTCGCGTGCCGACACCACCCTCAGACGGCGGCCGCGCATCGTGAACGCAACAAACAACTCTCGACCGTCGTCCCCTTGCCCCAGAGCGTAGAGCCGCCGTTCTGTGCCGGAATGGCCCTGATCGTCACCCCAGAGCAGCGGGGTGTTGAAGAACACCTGCTCCGCTTCCAGAGGCGCTACGCCATGCCGCCTCCAGTTCTTCTCGGCGTTTCCGCCCGTCCAGTCGAAGCCCTCGAAGTCCGGCGCCGACACCATGTCTTTCATGGGAATACTGTATATTATGGTTGTATACTCGTCAAGATCGATTCAACCGCGTCGCCATCCGTTCTCTGTCGGCCGAACGCCCCTGTCTCTCCGTTTGCGAACCTGCCGCGGGTGAGCAATACGAGAGGAGGCCGTTGTCGGCTCCTTCATCTTTCCGGTATGTTCAATCGCGGAACAGATCTCTTCAAGAGAGCCGGCATCTCCGGGTCTTGCCGCATTCCTCTCAGAACGTGAGCGTCGAAGGCGCTCACCGCCGCAAGCATAGTAATCGGGGAGGCCGCGTTTGCGCAGTTCACGCAACTTGGTTCTAGGCAGCATTCACCGTCTTCCTATATAGGCCCGTAAACGCCGCAGAACCCGCGCATTGAGGTGGATCAGGCAGGTGCGGGCTTCGAGTATTGCAGCGTGCCCACCATCCCCTGATGGATGAGCATTGCCCCGCAGGTGTCGCCTGTGTTATACGTCTTCACATCCGTAATGAGGGCATTCCTTCCAGCCCTCGCTACGCACTGGGCATGAGGCAGCGGGATGAGAATTGGCTTGATCTTGAAATGGTGTGCGCTCGGACTCCTGGCGGCCGAGGCCTTCGCGCCGCTCTGCGGCTGCAGCAGAGGTCCGATGGAGCAGCCCGACGAGCTGCAGCAGGGCCTCGGGCTGTTACGGCTCGGGAATTACGAGGGCGCCTTGCACAAGCTCGAGCGAGCCGCTCAGGCCACGCCCGGCAACGCCACGGCACAGTTCAACCTGGGCATTGTCTACTGGAAGCTTGGACGCCCGGACCAGGCACTGGCAACCCTCCGCAAGGCTGCCGAGATCAATCCCGGCGAGCCCCGCCCTCTTCAGTTTCTCGGACGCCTTCTGATCGGGCAGCAGTCCTGGAATGAAGCCCACGACGTGCTGAAAAGGATGAACGAGATTTCCCCGGACTCGCCTTGGACGCTTACGTCCTTGGCCATGATCGCTTTCCACCGTGGAGAGAACCTCAACACGCAGTTGCTTCTAGCCAAGGCGCTGGGCGCCGACCCCGCCTATCCGCCGGCCCTGTACAATATGGCGATCTTTAGCCGCGATCGGCTCAATCAGCCCGAAGTGGCTGCGGACCTGTTCCGCAGGTACCTCGCAGTAGGCGGCGACGACGCACATGTGGCCAAAGCAAAGACCTCGCTGGAAGCACTCACAAAACCGCCCGTTCAGACGCAGGCTCCGGTCGCCCTTAAGCCGCAGCCGCCACCCCGGGAAGCGGCAAAGCCTTCCCCTCCCCAGCCGCCTTCCCCTCCCCAGCCGCCTTCCCCTCCCCAGCCGCCTTCCCCTCCCCAGCCGCCCGCCCCGCTGATCGCTGAACGCAATACGGCCCCGGTTCCTCCCGAGGCGCCCGCGCCAAAGCCCCCGCCTCCCGCGCCGGTTCGCGCGCCGCCCGCCGCCGGGGATGAGCGGGCCGCAGCGCAGCTCATCTCACGGGCGCAGCGCGCCATCGAACGCGAGGCCTTCGACGAAGCGTTGATTCTGCTTCAGGAGGCGGCCAGCCTCAAGCCACCCGTTGCCGACGCGCTGTGGCAGCTGAGCGATTTGTATAGCCGTCATCTGGGATATTCCGACAAAGCGAAGGAGGTGCAGGCCAGGCTCCGCGCGGAGTTTCCAGATGATCCACGGGTGCAAAAGGCTTCCGTCGTCAAGCCGCCCGCGCGCATGGCAACCGCCCGCGAGGCATGGGGCGCCGGTCAGCTCTGCCACAAGGAAGGCGACCTGACCCGTGCCGCCCTGTATTACCGTCGGACCCTTGAATTGGACCCTCGTCACACGGACGCCGCGTACAACCTTGGCCTGATCCTCAAGAGCGAGGGAAAACTCGCCGCGGCGCGCGACGCGTTTCAGCAATCGCTTCGCTATCACGCCGATCACGCCGAGGCGGGCTACATGCTTGCGTCCCTGTACCGCGAATTGAAGGAGCCCGACAAAGCTATTTCGCAGGCAAAGAAGACGCTGCGCGCAAAGCCGGAGTATGCCGCCGCCCATCTGCTGCTGGGCCTTCTCTACATGGACCAGCGCGACTATGCCTCTGCGAGAGACCAGTTCGCGCTGGCGATGCAGACCGCCCCCGATGCGCAATTCGCGGAGAAAGCGCGCGCATACATGCTGAACGCCGGGCGCGCCAAGCCTAAGCCGCGATAGCCGAGCTCCGCGCGGGAGACGAGATATGAGCCTGTTCAATATGGCCCAAGGCAATGTAGTGGACGCAGTGGCGGCGGGCGTAATCGTCCTGGCGATGCTGCAGGGGCTCATTCGCGGCCTGGCCAGGGAGCTCGGCAGGCTCATCACCGTGGGCTCCTCCCTGGCGCTGGGGCTCCTGTTCTACAGGCCCGCCGCGTTGTTTCTCCAAACGCACTCCAAGCTGTCCGGCCCTGCGGCAGAGGCGATCTCGTTCACGACCCTCATCGGCTGCTGCTTTTTGGCACTCCTCGTGGGGCTGCTGCTCGTCAGAAAAGTCGTCACCGTCAACCTCGACATCAAGGGGAACAAGCCGGGCGGAATCCTCGCCGGATTCTTCAGCGCCGCGGGCTTCGTGTTTTGCATATTCTTCGCCGCGAACCTCTGGCCTGACGAGGCGCTGCACAAGCAGTTTTTCGGCCACTCGATTCTGGGTTCCGCGCTTTCAAAGATTATGCCGGCGGCGGCCCGCCCGGCCGTCGATTCGGAAGAAGAGAATGAAAAGAATCAGGTAGACCGGAAGGACGCGCCGGAAGACGATCTTGGCCCCGCTGCCGCTCCCGACGGATCGGATCCAGTTGCCCGGAAACTCATCCTGGACGAGCCGCCCATCCCGAAGAAAACAACCCGTCACAGGTAGCTGCACTCGCGCACCATGTCCCCCTCCTTCTCCAAACGCACGCTGGACGACATCCGCTTTCGAAACGACATCGTGGATGTGATCGGGTCGTATTTTCATCTCCAGCGCACCGGCTCCGGCTTCAAGGCCTGCTGCCCGTTTCACAAGGAAAAGACGCCGTCCTTTCACGTCAACCAGCAGCGGCAAATCTTCCACTGCTTCGGCTGCGGCGCCGGCGGCAACGTGTTCCGGTTCATCATGCAGCACGAGGGGCAGGATTTCACGGGCGCCGTGCGAATGCTTGCCCAGCGCGCGGGCATCCCTGTGGAAACCGATGAAGTCGGAGAAGCCGGGTCGGACAAGTCGGTTCTCTACCGGCTTCTTGGCGAGGTCTCTGCGTTCTATCACAAATTCCTCAAGGACGAGCCCGCCGCGGAGGCCGCGCGCCGTTATTTGCAGAAGCGCGATCTCCCGCCGGAGATCTGGGAGAAGTTCCTCGTCGGATATGCGCCTGACT
>CAYRKB010000170.1:0-1883 GCA_964424705.1 uncultured Victivallales bacterium | reverse complement strand
CTGGGATCACATCCTGACGTGGGGCCACCGGAACAACTACACCGACGCACAGATGGAAATGGCCGGGCTCATCCTGAAGAAGGCCGAGGCCGGCGAGGGCCGGTCGGGGTACTATGACCGGTTCCGGGGCCGCGTGATGTTCACGATCTGTGACGAGCAGGGCCGCCCCATCGGATTCAGCGGCCGCAGCATGGAAGCCGACCCGAAGGGCGCGAAATACATCAATAGCCCGGAGACACCCGTCTTCCGCAAGAGCCGCATCCTCTACGCGCTCGACAAGGCCCGCCGCCACATCGTGGAAAGCCGCGAGGCGCTGGTGTGCGAGGGACAGATCGACACCATTCGCTGCCACCACGCAGGTTTCGAGGCCGCCGTCGCCGCCCAGGGCACGGCCTTCACCGAGGAGCATGTGCGCATCCTTCGGCGCTATGCGGACAGCGTGTGCCTTGTGTTCGATCCGGACAAAGCCGGCCAAACCGCCGCCATACGCACCGCGGGGCTCTTTCTGGAAGCCGGTCTCGCCGTGCGCGTGGCCGCGCTCCCCGAGGGTGACGATCCGGATTCCCTGATCCGCAAGAAGGGCGCGCCCGCGTTCCGCGCCGTCATCGACAGGGCCATGTCCGCCGTGTCGTTCCAGATCCAGGTGCTCTCCGCCACGGAGAATCCCCGCTCGGAGCTGGGCGCCATGCGCATCGCGCGCGCCGTCCTGCAGACCATCCGCCAGAGCCCTAACGCCGTACAGCGCGCCGCCCTGATCCAGGAGGTCGCCACCCGGCTGAACATTCCCGCATCCGCGCTGACGGAGGATCTGCGCCATGCGATGCGCCAGGCGCAGCCCTCCGCCGCCGCATTGGCGCGCGACGCGAAAGAAGAGAGCGACGCAAAGCCCATGACCCACCCGCCCGACGAAGTGGCCCTCTGCGAACACATGGTGCGTATCCTCGACGTCCCCGAACTCGGGGAGCTTGCGAAGGAATATCTTCCGCTCGAACTCCTGTCGGATCCCTTCTGCCGCCAGATCGTGGCCGCCTCGCTGGAGTCGGCGGCCACGGGCGCCAATTTGAACAGCCTCCTGCTGAACATCGAAGACAGCTCGGGGGAACTGCAGCGGCTGGCCGCACAGGTCATGGACGCTCCGCTCAAGGCGTCGGGCCGGGAATACTCTCCGCAGGAAGCCGTCAAAGACCTGATCCTGCGGTGCTGGCGAAGGAAGTTTGAACTCGAACGCGCCGGGCTTTCAGAGCAGGACGGCATTCCCTGCAGCCTCGAAAAGGAACAGCGGCGACAGCAGCTCGGAATCTACCTTCGCAACCTGAAGACCTGGCACGAGGGTGCCTCCATCATCACAATCGAGAAGTAGACACCGCGCTCGCCGCGAGCACGGACCGCGCCGCGGCGGCCTGGTCAGCCGATGCGCTTTTCGGTCTTGGCGTCGAAATAGTGGGCTTTGCTGTTGAACACGGGCAGCTCGGCGTCCGCGCCGACCCGGAACACCATGTGCGCGTCCGCGCGGCTCACAAAGTTCAGCGCGCCGGTCGTCAGGTAGATAAAGGACTCCGCGCCCAGGGGCTCGACGACGTCCACCTTCGCGCGTATGCAGGGCGCATTCGCAAGCTGGCGCGCCGCGGTCGAGCCGATATCCTCCGGGCGCAGGCCCATCGTCACCGGTTGACCCGCGTAGGCGGCCAGCGCGCTTTGCCGCTCGGCGGCAACGGGAAGGGAGAATCCGCCAGCCGCGCGGAACGTAAGCCCGCCGCCTTCCGCGACCAGGGCGCCTTCAAAGAAATTCATCGGCGGCGTCCCGATAAAGCCCGCCACATACTTGGTGGCAGGGCGGTCGTACAGGTTGATCGGGTCCGAGACCTGGAGAATATCGCCGTCCT
>CAYRKB010000169.1:0-7437 GCA_964424705.1 uncultured Victivallales bacterium | reverse complement strand
TGCAGCGGGCCAAGATAGTTCGATAAGAGACCATGCTTGGTCCATGTTTCCGGAATAGATCAGATCAAGCATTCTGGCCCACAGTTTGACTGGGGGCGGTTCCTTTTCCCAATCAAGGTTTTCCCTGATGTCCGTGGCAATCTTAATCAACTCCTCATCCGAGAGGGCTGGTTTTCGCATGAGGTTATGATCCACGACATACTTCTTCCCATTGTACTTCAGGATGACATCGGGGGCGGGAGAATCTGCAGAGCAGGTTCTCCAGTCAGTGAAGTGACAATCGAACATCGTAAATTCAAGGGCAGGATCGTTATCGAGATTCTTGAAAGGGGCACATCCGCAAGCTACCGCGTTGATCGTTTGAATATATCGAAATCGGTCTCCGATTTCGAAGACATTAAAGCAAAAATAGCCGTGGTTCCCCCCGGACCACTCGGATACGACAAGATTCGGTTTGCCGTCCCCCGTTATGTCCGCCCCGATGGAGACAAGGCTGTTCGTCTTGTCCTCCTCGTTTTGACTGCCAATTTTGGCGTTCCAGCTGTCAGTAGCATACACACGGACACCTTTGCGGAGGATTTCAAATGACCATTCATAGATCCTGACAACGTAGTCCCCGAAGGACTGTTCTTCCTGTAACACCTCCTCCTTGTTGTCCTCACCCACCACCTCGTCTTGCTTCGGCTTGATCTCCTGGGCGAGTGATACGGTTGAACACAGGCACGCAACAGCCAATAGCCCGTAGTGATTTCTCTTCATCTTATCCCCTCCATTTCTTGTACGTTCCATCCCTCCGCGGCGTCGCATTGCGACATACACAGCAGGGCATCGTTCGGTGTCATCGTCTCCATGGCAGGAATCTAGACAATTACAGTGCCTTACGCTGCTTGGAGAAGCACTTAAGCCGATCAACAGCTTCTTGTGGAAAGCGACCATCGGCCATCGGCCCAACGTTCAGCAAGAGATTACAGCCACGGCTAGCCGTTTGCTCCCTGATCTTCTGGAGTTCCGCTGCTGATTTCCAACGTCCTCCGTCTAGTTTGTACCCCCATGTCTCATTCATCGTCACACAGGCCTCTGCGGGGCATGTCATGCCGTCTTCGGGCAACTGGTTGTCCCCGAATCCTCCGATATCCCCAATCCCATGCCCGATTCGCGCACTGATGAGGCACTGAGGCTGCAAAGAGCGCACAAGTTGCTTCACTGTCTCGGCGTGCATCCGGTTGAAGCTTGCGATCGGATTGTCGAACCACAACATCGCGATTGGGCCGTACTGCGTAAGCAGTTCTTTGATCTGCGGAAGTGCCTTGCGATCCATGTATTCCTGAAAACCCGCGGGCGTGCCTTCAGGGAAGTCCCATCTGTTTCCGTAGCCTTCGTCGCGCACCCCCGTTCCTGCATGTGCCTCGTGCCAGTCCTGCGCCTGCGAGTAGTAGAGCGCCAGTCGGACGGACGTACGGGAGCATGCCTCTGCGACTTCCTCAACCGGATCTCGCCTGAAGGGAGAGGCATCCACGATGTTAAAAGCATCCGCCTTGGAGCGGAACATAGCGAATCCCTCGTGGTGCTTAGCTGTGAAGACGATGTAGCGCATCCCCGCGTCCTCCACCATGCGCAGCCACTCACGAGCATAAAAGCGAGAGGGATTGAACTTCTTAGCGAGTTGCTCGTATTCGCCGACAGGTATCTTCGCGGTGTGCATGATCCATTCACCAAGCCAAGGTATCTTCTGTCCCCGCCACTCTCCTGCAGGAATCGCATAGAGCCCCCAATGCACGAACAGACCGAATTGTGCATCCTGAAACCAGCGCTTCGCCTCTTCGATGTCACTAAAGGTCTTTTGCATACCGTCGTTTCCTGTCACCGAACAGTTTTCTTGAGCGTACTTCGGCCCAATAATCTCCGACCGCATGCCTCGAAAATAGGTTGTGCAGGGTGATTTGTCAAGCGAGGCATCCTTCCTTCTACTTCATTGGCTGGCAGGAAATGGCGACTCGTAAATCACTCGGCCGAGTTCTGAAGTGGGCTTTATGCTCTTCGCAGCGGCGGTGAGAATGTCGATTTTGCGCGTGGGGGTGGAGGGGCGCGGCAGGTGGCGGGCGATGGAGCGCTGGCCGATCCTGAAGGAGGTCTTCCCCGCCAAGGAGGCGAAGCGGGACAGGCGGGGTACGCCAGCCTTGAGGCGGCGAGTATGCACACGAGGGGACTGCCGGTGAAACCTGTGTCGTCCGTGACCAGCACGGGAGCGCCAGTAGGGATCCGGCAAGTCGGTCCTACCGTCATACCCGCCTCAGCCGAAGGCGCTACTCGCTGGACCAGCGGATGCCGCCGTATGGCACGACCCACTGCCGGCCGGTGCCGACCGCGATCACTATGACATTCAACCCGTAGGCCGCGCCTGTCCTGCTGAGGTAGTATTGCTGGCGGTTGCCATTTCGCCTGCCGGCATACTCGGCGGGGCCTTCCCCGTTGACGGTTATAGTGGTCGCCTGGATGTTGGCCGGGAGTAGAACGTTCGCACGGCCGTTGAGGGTTTCTGTAACCGGTCTCCAGAGGAAAGTATTATCGCCCACCTGTGCCGTTACAGTCGCCCGGACATTCACGGAGAGGTTGCCCGGCCAGTCGGCCCCGGAGTCCCAGACGATCTGCTTTCCGCTGCCGGGGGTGACGTTCGCGCCGACCGCGCCTGTCAGACTCGTCGCCGGGATCGGCGTGCCGCCGTCCGTGATCGCCACCGCGACCGTCTGCCGGTCGCCGTCGGAATCGGCCACGTCGTAGTAGATATCGACCAATTTCGAGCCGCCGCCGCGCTGCTGTGCCCGGACGTTCGAGACAACCGGGTCGCCCGCGAAAGAAACTCCAGCGCCCAGAATGAAAACCGCCGCAGAGAATAATGACTTGAGCATATGCATGTCCTCCTGACCAAGTGAGTTTATCGCAGCGTCGGGGGCGGGGGAAGCGGTTTTTCGAGGAATCGATGGATTCGATTGAATCGATTCTCTCAATTCTCTCGATACTTTCCTCCCCGGCACGTCGCTATGGCGTCACGATCCGCACGCGGTAGAACCGCGTCGCGGGGACCGGCGCAGTGGTGTCGATGTAGGTCAGCACACCGTCCGCCGCCGCCGTCCGCAGGCTCGCCCCATCCTCGCCTTCGCCGTCGGGCGCGTCGTCCCAGGGTCCGGCGAGCGCCGGGGCGCACTCGACCTGGTAGGTCTTGCCCGCCTTGGCGTTCCAGCGCACCCGCATGCCTGCCGTCTCGGTTCCGTCGGCCGCCACGATCGTGAAAAGGTCGGACGCGCTGTTGGGATCGGTGCCCGCTGCGATTTCGTGCGTGTCGTCGGCGCCGTCGCCGTCGCTGTCGGCCAGCAGTGGGTTGCACAGATGCGTATGGACCTCGTCGTAATCGCTCAGCCCGTCGCCGTCGCTGTCGGCCAGATCGGTCCGTGTGCCCAGCCGCTGCTCCTCGCCGTCGAGTAGACCGTCGCCGTCCGAGTCGAGGCTGGTCATCACCTGCACCGCCGCCGTGTTGTTGCGCTCCTCGATCTCGCTAACCCCGTTGGTCGGATCGACCGCGATATAAACGATCTCGAACGCCGAGGTGAAGGTCAGCCCGGCCATGTCCCAGCGGAAGCCGGCGTCGTAGACGCCGTTGGTGCCGAAGACCAGCGCCCCGAGCGTCTCATCGGCCAGCAAGGCTCCATCGCTCGCCCCGCGCCGGAAGGTCACCTGCGTCCCTGCTGGAACCGGCACCGCCCCCTCGTTCATCACGGCGGCGCTGATCAGCCGCATGTTCGTGGTCTCGTTCAACGTCAAGGCGCCATTCACCGAAAGATCCGGCATCAACGCCGCCAGGGTCGCCGTGTTGTTGGCCCGGTTGCGGTCGTCGGTCTCCAGCCCCGGATCGACCACAGCATGCAGAACGACGTTGCTCGCCGCCTCGGGAAGCGTCCACGCCACATTCACCACCTCGGACGTACCGCCTAGAATCCGCGCCACGCGCTGCGTCGCGCCGAGCAGCGCGCCGCCCGCGGCCGGGTCGCCCTCGTACACGCAAACGGCCAGGTTGGTCACCGGCAGGTCACCCCGGTTCTCGACGGTCACCCGAACGTCCACGCTCTCCCCGAATTCAGCCGCGTTGGTCGAGAGCGTGATGCCGTACTGGCTGATCGCCGGGTCGGGGCCGACCGGATGGTCGAGCACACACAAGTCCACCGCACCGAAGACCGGCACGCCCTCGGCGTCCTCGCCCACCGCCACCTTGGCATAGGCCAGCCGCAGCCGCCCGTCAGCACCGAACGCACCGCTGAAGCCGCGTTGGAGCGCTGGGTCTTCCAGCAACCGCACTCCCCGGCTCCAGAGTCCCTGCACCGGGTCGTAGTTCATGATGTACGGATCGGGTGCAACAACACCTTCAGCCCCCGCGTCCTGCCAGACGACCGCCAGTTGGCCATCCGGCCCGGTCACCAGCTTGAAATCCTGCGCCCCGCTGGCCACGCCGATCTCCCCGCACACCGCCGCATTCGCCAGGGCCAGCCCCTCCGCCGACATCACCTTTCCTGCCTGGAACCAAACCGTCAGGAGGGTTCCGTCCGCCCGGTAGCGGACATACGGACGCGTGTCCTGCACCGCGTTGTCTGTCATCCGCACATACGGCCCCCACTGGCTCCCGTTGAACAGGCTGCCGTAGAGTTCCTGGTCGCCCCGCGTCTCCAGGTCGCCGTCCAAGTCCATGGCGAAGACCAGCGCCGCTACCGTGCCGTTGTAGGCCAGGTCGCAGTAGGTGATGGTTCCGAGGTTGACGGCAATATAGTCCTCCTCCTCCCAGCCACCGCCCGTGAAGCGGGAGAACAGCAGGCGGTTGGGCTCCTGCGGCGTTCCCGAGGGATTGTTTTGGCGGTTGCGGATCCAGGCGGCGACCGCCGTGCCGTCCGCCGCGGCCACCAGCATCGGGCTGTGGTCCAAGTAGGCGTTCGAGGTGAGGTTGCGGCAGGTCCAGAGGCCCGTCGCGGGATCGCGTTCGCCGACGGCGATCTCCAGTCCTGCCAGCGCCTCGTCGAGCGATGCGCCATTGGTCAGCGCCGCTCGCCCGTTGGCCCACACCGCCAGCAACGTGCCGTTCGGCAGCGCGGCTGCCTGCGGCGCGAAGTCGCCCGTGCCGTCGTCCCACACCGCGACCGGTGCAGACCATCCTTCCCCGCCATTGTACACATGCACCAGTTCGGTCCGGTTCTCCGCCAGCCGTCCCGCGTTGTCGCGCACGTAGAGCACATGGTTTGTCATGCCCGCCGCCGCCACCGCCGGCTCGGGATAGGGGTAGCCATCCGCCACGAACGTCGTCTCGGAACCGCCCGTCAGCGCCACGATGCGGGACTCCGGCATGGCGGCCAACGGTCGCAGGGCGCCCCGTTCCAGATAGTCGCGCCCCAGCGGACGGAACTGCCCCGTGTCGAGGTCAGCCAGATTGATCGGCATGACCCCGTCCGAAAGCACGCCCAACGGCATCATCGCCCCCTGCGGTCCGTCGCCGCCCACGATCCAGTAGGCGCCGGACCAGATTTCTAGTGGAAGCTTGAACATCAGCAGCACGACCTGCGCCCCGATTCTTCCTTCCACGCCGAGTTTGGTGCAGGTAACCGGAGGCCCCTGGAAAGCGAACTTGCCCGCCACCCCGATGTACCCCTCCAGTGCCAGCACACCGCTGGCGCCACAGCCGATGACGCCTTTGACGTCCGGCAGCGTACCGCCCGCATTGATCTGCGGCGTCCACCCCTGCCCGCTGCCGAGATCGGTTACCCGAACGCCAATCCGTCCGTCAGCGCCAATGGAAAATAGCGCATAGATCGGAGGCGGTGCATAAAGATAATAGGGCGGCGAAGCGTACTTGCCGTAGAATTTCAGGCCCAGATACCCGGAATTGACGGCCCATTCGCCTAATTCATTGTTCCAGACCGCCACGACCTCCCCCTCCAGATCGAAACCGAAATCAACCCCAGCGGCCTTGCCGAACTTGCCGTCGGGACGTCTTTCCTGCGTGCCGTTCAGCTTGACTTTGTCCTTTTCTCCGACCGCCGCCTTGATCGTCAGCCTGCCGTCCCCGCCGAACTTCGCCTCGGCCTTGAATCTGGGCTGGATTTCCATGGTCTCGCCGGGAATCGGCACGCTTTCAAGCTCGCCGCTACGTCCTTTGAAGACATCCATATCGAACTTCGGGGTTGTGTAGCTCAGCTCGTTGTTCTGAGAGAGAAACTGCGGATAGAACAGCATCTCCGAGAACGGCGGCAGCGGCGCCACGTCGAAGTTCGCCCGGAAGGGCGGCGAGCGCGTGCCGTCGGTCGCGACGGCCACGAGCTCCAGCTTGCCGCCGACCGGAAGGCCGCCCACGTTCAGGCTCCGGGCGTAGTTCAGCCCATTGTTCACGCCGTTGAACTCCAGCCGGCTGCCCGTCCTGCCGCCCCAAGCCACCTGCGCCGTGAAGGCCACGTCGAGCGCCACCCCCGCCAGGAAGTAGACGTGTCTCCCCGCGCCGCCGTACGCGCCGTCGCACCAGCGGCTGCTCACGCCAGTGACCTTTACGGAGGTCGCCGCCCGCGTGTCGACACGGAACGACGCCGACTGGCCGCTGTGGCTGCCGGCGTGGGCGGTGGCGGCCATCAGCAAAGCCGCCGGCAACCAAAGCCTTGCCTGCATTCGTTTCATGTTTCGTGATCCTCCATTGCCTTATGCCGGCTTGACCGGGCACCCCGTGGCAGGAAACATGATGCGCCTGCGCAGGCAGTCATGCAAGCCCAAAGCGAAGCCCTTTTCCGCAGCTACCCCTGGCGAATCCCGGATGCACGGTAACCCCCTACGCGGCACGCTTCCCCTCGAAGGCGGGCCTCCAGGAAGCCCCAGGAAGCCCCAGGCCATCCAGAGGAAGTTGGTCTTTACCCAACTCATCCGGGAATAACTGAAGTCACTCCCGAAGTACCCATTGGCAACCGCAAAGTCGGCAATCTTAGGCCGGTAAGCCTGATAACAACAATAGATGTCTCATCGTATTGGGCGAGGATGTGCCGGCCAATCAGGGGCCAGTTTCTCTCCTGTTCATGCAGTGGGAGTGTCTTCAAGATCTTCATCATCGTCCTGCCAACGGCCAATCGTACCCGATTTGCACCCATCATGCGCGTTTTCCGGGACAGGACGCCCAGTTTTCGGTACCCGATCCCTGGCTTTCCGGGCCAGAACACCCCAGATCGGGTTAATTTTCGCCCGTTTTCGGGTATAACAATATGAACAGATGTTCTTATTCGCGCATCCGCGTGTAATCGTTTCACCCCTGCATAGGAAGGACAATTATGCCCCGAGAACCAAAATCGAAGTACCCCTGGCCGGCCTCGGCGATGACGCCCGCTGAAATGAATCTGCTGTACCGCGCTCGTGAATCGTCGCCTGAAC
>CAYRKB010000168.1:263-7451 GCA_964424705.1 uncultured Victivallales bacterium | reverse complement strand
GCCACTGGCGCGACGGAGACCTGCGCGGCACACCGGGGCAAGTGAATCTTGAACGTCGTGCCTTTGCCGGACTCGCTATCAACCGTGATGAAGCCTTTGTTCTGCGCGACGATGCCGAATACTGTGGCGAGCCCGAGCCCCGTGCCCTTGCCGATCTCCTTGGTGGTGAAGAACGGCTCGAAGATGTGATCGAGGACTTCTTTCGACATGCCGTGACCGGTGTCGCTCACCGTGAGAATGACATATTGGCCGGGGACCGCGTCTGCGCGACCCGCGCAGTAGGTTTCATCCACGGTGATATTGCGGGTCTCGATGGTGAGCCGCCCTATGCCTGCAATGGGTGTGTATTGACACCCGCCAGCCAGTGTGGCATTTTTCAATTAGTTATGGTGCACGACAAAGATATAGCCTCGCCTGCCCGGAAGGGCACATCTGGCGTCCGCCGCCTCACGATCACGGAAACAATTCCCGATGGCATGTCGACCGAGCCTGTTCCGATCCCTGCCGGTGTCACGTTCACCGTGTCGGCGCGCGGCAAGCCGGGGGCGATCCCGATCCTGCATTTCCTCACCGAAGAGTACACGCGGCTTCCGCTGAGCCAGGTGGAGAGTGTGTTCGGCTTCGTCGAGCCCACTACGCTCTATGGCGGGCGCCGGTACGTCCTTCCTGAACTGTCGCCGCAGGACGTGCGAGCCCTGCACGACTGCTGCATTGGCATTCGGTTGCCCCTGAGCAACCACTCCGTCACTCGCCAGGAATACGAGGCCAGCGCTCCTTTGCTGCACCGGTACCACGGCAAAGGCAACTCGGTAATCACCGTGAGCGACGAGCTGGCGGGCTGGATTCGCACGGACTTTCCCCAGTACGAGATCGAGGCCAGTGTGATCAAAGACATTCACACGATCGAGAAGCTGGAATCTGCCTTGCAGCTGTACGACACGGCTGTCCTGCCGATGCGAATGAACCTCGACCTGGCGTTTCTCGCGCGAATACCCGACAAGAAGAAGGTCACATTGTTCGCAAACGCCGGCTGCGCCCTGACTTGCCCGGCAAAACTTTGTTACGCGTCCATCGCCAAGGCCAACAAGTTCAAGGGCGGCGCCACGGCTTGCTCGTTCAGCAAGGTGCCCAGGGATCTCTACGGCATGCTTCATTTCGACCTCGCCGCGTTAGCCGGCATGGGGTTTGTGCGTTTCAAGATGTTGCGGATGCGGGAACATGGCCTGACTGGCTACTGAATGCTTTCCGTTTAGAAAAAGGAGTTCCACCGATGAGCGAGAATGTTGTGACAGGCGAAGCACCGGAGCAGCGGTCGTTTGAGAGGCCAATCTTCATCGTATCGTCGCCGCGCGCAGGAAGCAGTCTTCTTTTTGAGACGCTGTTGCAGTCGCCTTCGGTATGGACGATCGGCAAAGAGAGCCATGCTGTTATCGAACGCGTGAAAGCGCTGCATCCGTCGCAGCACGGCTTTGACTCCAACCGCCTGACTGCACAAGATGCCACTTCGGAGGCCGTGGCTGAACTGGAGCGCTCGTTCATGGCCGAGGTCCGCGATCGCAACGGACAGCGTCCGGCCGAGGGCGCCCTGGGGCTTCGCCTCCTGGAAAAGACACCGAAGAACTCGCTGCGCGTACCTTTCCTGGCCGCGGCTTTTCCGAATGCGAACTTCGTCTACCTGTACCGCGACCCGCGCGAAACCGTCAGCAGCATGCTGGATGCCTGGCGGTCGGGGCGTTTTGTAACCTATCCCCAATTGCCCGGCTGGACCGGTTCTCCCTGGTCTCTTCTGCTGGTTCATGGATGGCGCGAATGGGAAGAACTACCGCTCGCCGAACTCGTTGTCCGCCAGTGGGAAGTGGCCACGCGCACGCTCCTGGATGATCTGGAGAAGCTCCCCCCCACTTCGTGGTGCGTGGCAAGCTACGACCAACTCGTTGCAAGCCCACAGGCGGAGATCGAGCGGATCTGCCGGTTTCTGAATATCGGCTGGGACCGCTCGCTGCAGGAAAAGCTCCCGCTCTCCGGCCACACCCTAACCGCGCCCGACCCCGAGAAGTGGCGCCATAATGCGACGGAGCTTCGGCCGGTTATGCCCTGGGCGGTTGAGACGGCGGAACGCGCACGGCAGTTCTTCGCAACAGTGCCGGCAGCACACGTCGGGCCGCGGCGTTCTTCCGCCGATGCGCCGGCCCGCCGCAACTCCGCGAACAAGCCGGCCACCGCGGCGCCCGATTTCCGGAGTTCGTTCACGTCCTCGGTACCCCGCATTCTCAGCCAGATTCGGTCCTCGTTGCTTGTCTCAACATATCAGAGCGGGAGAGTCATCGCCGTGCGGGCCGACGGCGACGTGCTGAATACGCACTTGCGGGCCTTTCCGAGCCCGATGGGTATGGCCCGCAGCCAGAGCGCCCTGGCCATTGGCACGTTGCGGGCGGTGTGGTTCTATCGCAACCAGCCTCCGGTGGCGGCCAGGCTGGACCCTCCCGGCCGCCACGACGCTTGCTTCCTTCCCACGCGGTGCAACGTCACCGGAGATATCCGCATACACGAGATGGCCTTCATCGAGAACGAACTCTGGATCGTGGCCACCCGGTTCTCGTGCCTCGCCACCCTCGACAACGAGTACAGTTTCCGGCCGCGGTGGCGGCCGCCCTTTATCACCGCCTTGGCGGCCGAAGATCGCTGCCACCTGAATGGTATGAGCGTGATTGACGGGCGGGTGCGTTACGTAACAGCGCTGGGCACCACCGATACGCTGCAGGGCTGGCGGGAGCGGAAGGCGGACGGAGGTTGCCTCATCGACGTGGACAGCGGGGAAACGGTCGTCCGAGGGCTCTCCATGCCTCACTCGCCCCGCTGGTACGCCGGCAAACTCTGGCTGCTTGAATCAGGCAAGGGCACCCTCTGCGTCGTAGACCCGGCGTCAGGTCAGGTGCAGACCGTGGCCGAACTGCCTGGCTTCACACGAGGCCTTGCCTTTAGTGGCCCATTCGCCTTTGTAGGCCTCTCGCAGGTGCGGGAAAGCGTGTTCGGCGGAATCCCCATCGCGCAGAAACTCAAGGAACGGCAGTGCGGCGTCTGGGTGGTGGACATCCGATCCGGCCAAACCGTCGGATTCCTTCGCTTCGAGGGCCAAGTGCAGGAGATATTCGACATCCTGCTCCTGCCGAACATCCTATTCCCGGAGCTGGTCGAACCGGATGCGGACATCGTGAGCTCTTCGTTCTGCCTCGCCGATGATGCGTTGCGCGACGTGCCCAGCCACAGTAAGGCGGGCTAGCAGCTTGCCGAGCATAGATGGCCGTAGGCGCCACCAAATTCCCAGAGAAACAGGGCCTGCTCATTGCAAAAAGAAAATGGTGGTGCGTCAAGCGTGAGCTCGCCACACCACCATTAGACATTTCAAGCAGGATCCTCGTGTTTCCACTCAGATTCTGATCGCCCAATTAGTACTTCTCCACGGCCCCCATATCGGCGCGACCGCTCTTCACGCGCGCCATGCGGCGCTGGTCTGTTGGGGGCATAGAGGAAGAGTCAGGATTTGCTCTATTAATCGCGGGGCTCGAGGACTTCAGCAGCATCGTCTTGGTTAGCCCTCCGTTGTCGGCCAGAGCCTTCAACTGTGGATCATAGTCGAACCAGTTGCCCCCGTTATCGTTGTAGGAAGCACCATCGAGGTTCTCGACCAGCGAGAAGTTCAGATTGAACTGCGATCCGGAGGTGTCCCGGTCCGCCTCCCAAGCCGTATTATCACCGATGATCGAGTTGTCCACATAGACCGGGGTATCGGCATGTATCCCGCCACCGTAAGCGGCGACATTGCCGGCGATCGTGCAGAAATTGAACTCGGGATCGTGCGCCTCATCGTCGAGATACACGCCGCCACCATCCCCCTGCGCCGTGTTGCCCGAAATCGTCGTGTTTTCGACCGCCGCGTTGTCCCCGTAGTCGAAATACACTCCGCCACCATCGTCGTCGGCTACGTTGCCGGAGATCGTGCAACTATCAACGAAGAGCCCGTCGCCATAAGCGAAGAATATGCCTCCTCCGTCAGAGCCTGCTGTGTTGCCGGAAATTGTGCAGTGCCTGAAGGCAAGGTCATCATATCCCGTGTCATCGATATAGACTCCAGCGCCGTCATCCGAGGAACTGTTGCCCGAAATGACCGTGTCTTTAATCAACACCCATCCGTCGGTATCGTTGATGTAGATACCGCCGCCATCACTAGCGCATGAGTTGCCGGAGATTGTGCAACTGCTGATGGTCGTCGACCAAAGGTTATCCAAGAAGATGCCGCCACCTTCATCGTCGGCGCTATTGTCCGAGATGACGGTCTTGTCCATCGTCAATCTTCCGTCAATCGCGATGCCGCCGCCGTCTTCACCGCACGAGTTGCCCGAAATCGTGCAATTATTGATCGTGGTGTCCCCGTCCGACCACAATGCGCCTCCCTGGTCGCCTGCCCTGTTGTTCAGCAGTCGCATGTTGTTAAGCGTGAGGTTGTTGTCGTATTGCAGGATGGCGCCGCCATCTCCGCTGTCGAACCCGTGGGTCAGGGTCAGTCCCGAAATGGTGACGTCAAGCGTGGGCCCTGCGTACCCCGTATCCGGAATCCAAAAGATGCGCGAGGCATCGTTACCGCTCACGGTCAATTTACTTGCGCCCGGGCCGTTGATTCTAACCGAGTCATAAATCCCCATCTGTCCGCTCGTGAGCGTGATGGCGCCCGAGAGCCTTGCGAAAGAGATCGTGTCCAACCCCGGGTTGGCATTTGCCTGATCAACGGCATTCCTGAGACTGCCAGGCCCTGAGTCCAGCTTGTTAGTGACCTTGAACGCGGCTCCTTCGGTGACCCCGGGAAGGGCAAGTCCCATCGCTCCCACGGCCAGGGCTGCGCCTACCCATGAATGCCGCACATTCTTTCTGCCAGCTTTCCGTGCCTCGCGTTCTGCCTTGCGCCGCTGTTGCCGTATCATAGCCGCCTCCCTATACCGAGTTTGTCTTCGCATCCGCACAATATCTTAACGAGTTAACCGGTATCAAACGTACGGTTCATGGTCAATTACAATTCTGAAAATAGTGCGGTCTGACAACGGAAACGGAAACCCCTCCCCTCAGAGGCTGGATCGCGAGACTCGTCGAAGAAGCGGGAATCCGCGCGGTTGAGGCTGGCGGACCGTCGCAATGTTGCACAGCAACTTCGCTGCGTCAGGAAATCTGAAGGATTTCCACATTGGCGCGGGGAATGGTGACCTCCTTGCCGGCGTCGAGCCGGACCGAGACCACGCGCACGCGAGACCCCGTATCAATGACCACCTGCGCCTCGGGCAGGGCGAGCACCTCGCCCAGCTCGCCGAAGTTCGGACGGCGGATGCAGCGCACGCGCACGCCCGGCTTGAGTTCGCCGCCCGCCCCGGCCACCGTCGCTGCGGTGCGCTCCGCGGGCACGATGACCTCGGGGCGGATCACGCCGGCCCGTATCTGCGTGGCCCCGTTGATGGCCGCGTAGCGGCCGGACAGGGACTGCAGCAGCTGCCGGGTGCGCACAGGCATCGCCATGTCGCCAAAGCCCTCGGTCAGAATCAGGGAGAACGGAATGCGCTCCTCCCCGGTGATGGCGACGCCGATGTCGTACCCGAGATACGCCATCAGCTCGGCGTCGATCATGCTCGCGCCCACGAGTCCCGCCACGCCGTGCTCGGCCGCCGCCTTCAGGGCCGAGCTGTCGATGCGCCCGGGATGAACCAACACCTTGCCGCGGTGGGCCGCGCCGATCTGCCCGCCCAGGAGCGTCTCGCCGCCCTCCGCCCACAGCAGCTCGCCGTGCCGCTCGCCGCCGACTCCGAAAATTCCCTGGATCAGCGAGGCGGTGGTTTCGATGATCACGCCCTCGCCCTCGATCACCTCAACCACGGTCCCGGCGATGTAGGCCTTGCAGGCGACAGGCGTGGGGTTCCCGCGTATGCCGATGTTGCCCGTCAGCTTGGAGATGTATTCCACCGTTCCGTCGCGCGGGGCGCGGCTCCGGTTTGTGAACAGGTTGAAGAAGATCGAGCGCTGGGCAACGACCTGGTCCTTCCGGACCACTTCGCCCTCCCGGACGAGGCAGAAGCTCCCGATCTGGTCGGCGGCGCACCCGAGCGCCTGCACAACCTTCGCCACGGCCAGCGTCCCGGGAATGTCCACCTGCGCCACGACGCTATCGGCGTCCACGCGGTCCCCCACCCGCGCCAGGACGCTGCCGCGTATGGGCAGCCGGCGCGTCTTCCTGACGAGGGTGCTCGCGGTAACGGTCAGGCCCGGTGTAAAAGCTCCGCCCATTCTGCCTTTCTCCCCTTACGCTCCGCCCTGCCCGGGCACGGCGAGGCCGAACGCCTCGTAGTCGCTCCGGCGCAGCGCGCTGTTCTGCGCCGCTTCGCGCGCGAACGGCAGCGGCCGCCCTCGCGCATCGAGAATCAGCCCGCAGCAGCCGCCCACCACGCTGCTTTCCACCCGCTTACCCCGCCCCATCCCGACATCAAATCCGCGCGCCGGCTCCACCGTCACGCGGGCCGCCTCGCCCTCGCCCAGCGGCAGGCAGCGCAGGTCGCCGAACCGGCATTCGCACGTCTCGCTCTTCCCGCCCGCGCGCGCGACCGTGACCTTCATGACCGGCCGGCCGGGGCGCGCCTTGCCCACGGCCGCTATGGACGTGCCAAGCAGGATCAGGCAGTCCTTGTCGAACACTTCCTTCGCCGCGCGCGGGTGGAGCTGGGACATCACGCCGAGCTGCGGCATCATGAAAATGCTGTCGACCGCCAGCTGGGTGATGCCCTCTAGCTGGAACGCGTCCAGCATCATGAGCGCAGCCTGGGCCCGGCTGGGCGCGTGGGAAAGGACGCCGCCGCTGCCAATGCACAGGTCGAGCCGCATGAGGTTGATCAGGCTCTTGTCCGCGCTGTCGAAGGCCGCGCCGATCTCGCGCCGCTGGGACTGGCCCTTGAGGTGCACGGCGAGCGAGCGGTGGTGAATGAGGGAGAGCCGCAGCGCCTCGCGCGCCGCCGCCTGCTCGATGTAGAGCTCCTCGACCGTTTCGGGGATCGTGGTGGGGCGGATCATCTTGTTGCGTAGAATGTCGCGCAGGACGCTCTGCTCGAACGGGAACGGCAGCCAGCGCAGAATGTTGTCCGCGCCCGCCTCCGCCATCAC
>CAYRKB010000168.1:0-253 GCA_964424705.1 uncultured Victivallales bacterium | reverse complement strand
TCACGTTGCACAGGCTGTAGCTCATGCCATAGTTCGCGCTCACCGTGCGGTGAAACTGGCCTTCGAACACGCTGAACACGTCGGTGGTCGCGCCGCCGATGTCGACGGCCAGCACGTTCTGCTTCCGCTCGGCCGCGATGCTCTCGATGCAGATCCCGACCGCCAGCGGGGTCGGCATGATGTCCGCCGAGGTCATGTCCATCAGCTTCGGGTAGCCCGGGGCCTGCTGCATTACGTGTTCCAAGAAGAGGTC
>CAYRKB010000167.1:0-7506 GCA_964424705.1 uncultured Victivallales bacterium | reverse complement strand
TAAAACACTCCTCTCCACTGTAAGAGGTTACAGGAGGCAAAAGATAAGATCATGTTCCCGACATACCTCCTGCAACAAAGTTCTTGCAAGAAGGAGCAACAGGAAAGTAGCCTCTCGGAAATTCGTTCGATTTGTAAAGCGCATAAAGCGAAAGGCTATCGACATGGACAAGTTTCTTCGCGCTGCATTACTGGTGGCGCTTCTGGCTTCGGGGAAAGCATATGCAGGGCCCAAAATGGAGATCGGCGGCGACACCAACTGCTGGATGCAGGTCGGTGTCCTTGGTCAGCCGCACTTTCTTTATACGAGGAACGGCGCGGATCAGGAGGACTTTTACCTGCGCCGCGGCAGAGTCATCCTGACCGGACAGGTCATGGATGGGGTGAAGCTATTCGTGGACACCGACGCAGCGAACACTGGCAAGAACGGCGTGCCCACCTCCCATGTTGATATTCAGGATGCCTTCCTTGACATCAGGGTGTGCAAGACGGAACTGGGCGAGCAGTGGGTAAAAGCCGGGTATATCCTGCTGCCGTTTTCGCTTGAAAACCGTTCCGGCGCCGGCAGCCTGCTCGGCGTGGATTACAACTCCGAAGTCATGAAGCTGGTGAACACCTTCGCGTGGCGCGACTCTGGCGTTGAACTGCACGGCAACCTGGGCGACAGGTTCTCGTATGCTGTGGGCACATTCGACGGATATGACTCGGCCGAAGGAACGAAGAATCCTGCCTCTTCGCTCCGTTTGACCAGCCACGTGTCCTATAACCTTCTGGGCAAGGCTGAAGCCGACTGGTTCTTCAGCCAGGAGCGCCTCGGAAAAGGCTCTCCCTATGTTTCCATCGGCACCGGCTACGACCATCAGGACGAGGCGTCCCTGACGTACAGCACGCCCGCGGGTTCCACCAACAAGACCACATCCATTACCGATTCATCCGCATGGGTTCTTGATTTCCAGTCCGGCTGCAAGGCCGGGCCGGTGGATCTGACCCTGAACGGCGGGTGGTACGAGTGGGATAATGTGACGTACAAGGGAAGCACGGCCTGCCTTGAAGGCGGCGCAAGGGTTGACAAGAATCAGATGACCATGAAGTACAGCATCCAGGACCCTGATGCGAAGGACAAAACCGAAGACTACACTGTCGGGTTGAATCATTTCCTGAAGGGACACAATACAAGGGGTGGCGTGGAATATCGTTGGGGTGACAGCCCGACCACAGTGCTTGTCGGCCTGCAGTTCCTGCTGTAAGCACGCCGTGACTCCCTCGACGGGAAGTGCTCAGGCGAGGCGGTGGAAGGGAAAGACGAGCCTGCGCACTGTATCTACTGTCTGGCGGATTTCATCCTCCACGGCAGCGCGGCGATCCGGGTCGGGCACCATGATCCGGTCGCGCAGCCCGCCCACCCAGGCGGTGTTCTCCAGCATGTCGCCTCCAAGGCAGAGCATGAAGGCCTGGCTCTGGTCCTCGCCCGTCAGGACATCCCATGCCAGCGCCCAACTGCGGATCGTATGGGAAAAGTTGTACCCGCCCCCGCCCGTTGCAAGGATCGGTCTTCCCAGGCCGCGAAGCTGGATCAAGACGTCCGCGTGTGCGTTGTTGGTCAGGCTGAGATGGGCGAGAGGATCGTCCGCCAGCGCGTCCATTCCGATTTCGACAATCACCACGTCCGGGTTGTAGGCCCGGATGATAGGCCAGGCCGCTTGCTGGAAAGCGAACAGGTACGCGTCGTCGTGCGTGCCCACCGGCAGCGGCACATTCACGTTGAAGCCTTCGCCCTCGCCGGAGCCAAGCTCCTCGGAAAAGCCTGTGCCCGGAAACAGCGTCCTGCCGCTCTCGTGCAGCGACACGGTCAGGACATCCTTGCGGCCGTAGAACGCGTGCTGAACACCGTCGCAGTGATGCACGTCGAGATCAAGGAAGCACACTCGTTTGCCGGCCTGGGCCAGTTCCATGGCGGCCAGCACCACGTCGTTCACGTAGCAGAACCCCGCGGCGCGGGAGGGCATCGCGTGGTGATACCCGCCGCTCAGGTTGAACGCCACCTGCGCCGTGCCGTCCAGAATCAGCCGTGCCGCCGTCAGACTCGCCCCCGCCGCCAGGCGCGTGTACTCGTACATCCCCACGAAGATCGGGCAATCCGCGGAGCCCAGCCCGTATTGCAGCGCCTCATCGGGAGAAATCGCGCAGCGTCCGGCGGCTTCCAGCGCGTCCAGATAGTCCGGGGTATGGAAACGCTCCATCTCCCCGCGCACCAGAGGCTGCGCCGTGAACTCGCGACGGTCGGCGCCATCCACGAGCGACATGGATCGAATCGCCCCGAGGGCTGCGCCGGCCCGGCCCGTGTTGAACGGGATCGAACTGGGATACCCCTCGGCATCGAGCGCCGGATGATGGACGAGAACATTCACAGTGGCACAGCTTTCCAGCAAACGATCGTGCGACGGGACATTTCGGCCTGCGCGCGCGGCGGGAAGATTCAGACACAACTCATGTTCGCTACTTGTGCAGCTTGAGGGAGTCCTCGACAAGGTGCGTAACCACGTTCGGATCCGCCAGAGTCGAGATGTCGCCCAGCTTATCCGTCTCGCCTGCGGCGATTCTTCGCAGGATGCGGCGCATGATCTTGCCCGAACGCGTCTTCGGCAGGCCCGGCGCCCACTGGATCACGTCCGGCATGGCGATGGGGCCGATCTCCTTGCGCACGTGCAGCGTGAGCTCTTTTCGCAGAGCATCGGTGTATTCGAACCCGTTCTTGAGCGTCACGTATGCGTAAATGCCCTGCCCTTTGATATCGTGCGGGCAGCCCACCACCGCCGCCTCGGCCACGGCGGGATGCGAAACAAGCGCGCTTTCCACTTCCGCCGTGCCCAGGCGGTGCCCGGACACGTTGAGCACGTCATCCACGCGGCCGAGCAGCCAGTAGTCGCCGTCGGCATCCACCCTGCAACCGTCGCCGGTAAAATACTTTCCGCGGTACGCCGAAAAATACGTCTGCTCGAACCGGGCGTGGTCGCCGTAGGTCGTGCGCATGATCCCCGGCCAGGCGCTCTTGATGCAGAGCTTCCCGGATTCGCCCTGCGGAGTCTCCCTGCCCTGGTCGTCCAGCACGATCGGCTGCACGCCAAAGAACGGGCGCGACGCGCTGCCCGGCTTAAGCACGTGGGCGCCCGGGAGCGGCGTGATCAGAATCCCCCCCGTCTCGGTCTGCCACCACGTGTCGATCACCGGCGTCTTTCCGTGCCCCACATGCTTGCGGTACCATAGCCAGACTTCCGGATTGATCGGCTCGCCCACGCTGCCCAGAAGCTTCAGGCTGGAGAGATTGTGCTTCGTGACGTGCTGCTCGCCCTCGCGTATCAGCGCGCGGATGGCAGTCGGCGCCGTGTAGAACTGCGTCACCTTGTACTTGTCGCACACCGCCCAGAACCGGCCGGCATCCGGGTACGTAGGCACGCCCTCGAACATGACCGCCGTCGCGCCGTTCGCGAGCGGCCCGTACACGATGTACGTGTGCCCGGTGATCCAGCCGATGTCTGCCGTGCACCACCAGACATCGCCCTCCTGATAGTCAAAAACATACTTGAAGGTCGTGGCGGCGTAGACCATGTAGCCGCCCGTAGTGTGCAGCACGCCCTTCGGCTTGCCCGTGGAGCCGGAGGTATAAAGGATAAACAGCGGATCTTCCGCGTCCATCCACTCCGGTTCGCACTGCGGCGAGGCCGTCGCCATCAGCTCGCTCCACCAGCGGTCGCGGCCTTCCTTCATCTCGACCTTGTTCCCCGTGCGGCGCACGACAACAACCTTCTCGATGCTGGGGCACTGGGACACGGCAGCATCCGCGTTGGCCTTCATCGGGATATCGTTCTTCGGACCGCGCAACGCGGTGTCCTGCGTGATCAGCAGCTTGCACTTCGAGTCGTTAATGCGGTCGCGCAGCGAATCCGGGCTGAACGCGCCGAACACGACGGAATGAATCGCGCCGATGCGGGCCGCCGCCAGGCACGCAATCGCCGCCTCGGGAACCATCTGCATGTAGATGCAGACGCGGTCTCCTTTCTTCACGCCCAGGGATTTCAGCACGTTCGCAAACTTGCAGACTTCGGCGTGCAGCTGGCTGTAGGTAAGCTTCCTGTCCTCGCCCGGGTGATTGCCCTCCCAGAAGAACGCCACCTGGTTCCCGCGCTTTTCAAGATGCCGGTCCAGGCAATTCGCGCTGATATTCGTCTTTCCTCCGAGAAACCACTTGATGGAAACGGGCGGAACGAAGCTCCACTCGCTGACCTTGCTCCACCTCTGCTTCCAAAGGAACTGCTCGGCAATCCTGCCCCAGAATGCGTCGGGATTCTCCACCGACTCCTTGTACATCTGCATATAGACGTCGTAGGACTTCACGTGGGCCTTCGCCGCGAAGTCCGCCTGCGGCAAAACAGCCTTACCCTCGCTCGCTTGCGCCTGATCCTGCATAGCCGCTCCTCTATAAAGCTGAATAATTCTTATCCTGTTAAACAATTAACGGTTGGTCTTGACGAACCGCCCAATCTCTGGTCCAATATCCTACTTCTCGGTCGTCTATTCAGCAAGTTCATATTTGAATTCACAGTCGGGCCATTTAGAGCCTGACAGGCAGTGAGGGTACAAACATGCTAGAGGGATTGTTGACCCCGCAGAGCATCGCCGTCGTGGGCGCATCGCGCACTCCGGGAAAGGTCGGTCACGAGATTCTCGCCAATCTCATTGAAGGCGGGTTCGGCGGCGAAATCGTGCCGATCAACCCGACTGTGAAGGAAGTCCTCGGGCGGCGCTGCTACCCCACGCTGACGGCGTACGGCAAACCGATCGATATGGCCATCATCGCCATCCCCACGGCCCTGGTCAAGGAGTCCGTGGCCGAGACGATCCGCGTGGGCGTGAAGGCGATCATCATCATCACGGCAGGCTTCAAGGAAGTCGGCGCCGCAGGCGCGGAGCTGGAAAAGGAAATTGCCGCCATGTGCATCCAGGCGGACGTCCGGCTGCTGGGGCCCAACTGCCTCGGGTCGATCAATGCACACCACAAGATGAATGCATCTTTTGCCAAGCGCATGCCCCTGCCCGGCAGCATTTCATTCATCTCTCAATCCGGCGCGCTCTGCAGCGCAATTCTTGACTGGGCAGCGGGGCGGCGCATCGGGCTCTCCCACCTCTTCAGCATCGGCAACAAGGCGGACGTGTCGGAGATTGATCTGCTCACGGCATGCGCCGAAGACCCGCACACCCGCGTAATCGTCGGCTACCTCGAGAGCATTGCCTCGGGCAAGACGTTCATGAAGGCAGCCGAGGCGGCGGCGGCGAGGAAACCCGTGATCATCTTCAAGTCGGGCGTAACCCAGGCCGGCGTGAAGGCCGCCTCCTCGCACACCGGCAGCCTCGCCGGCGCTGACATCGCCTACGGCGCCGCGTTCCTGCGTGCGGGAGTCATCCGCGCCGAGACGTTCGAGGCGATGTTCGACTACTCCACCGCCTTCGCCATGCAGCCGCTCCCGCACGGCAATCGCGTCGCGATCGTCACGAACGCCGGCGGGCCCGGCATTATGGCGGCCGACGCGGTCGAGCAGTCCGGGATGAAAGTTTGTGCCCTCACCCCCGCGCTGGCCGACGCGCTGAAGGCCCAGCTCCCCCCCGCCGCGAGCGTGGGCAACCCGATCGATGTGCTGGGCGACGCGGACGCGGCGCGCTACGCGTTGGCCGTGAACATGGCGCAGCATGATTCCGCGGTGGACGCGATCCTCCTGATCCTGACCCCGCAGGCAATGACGAAGCCGGTCGAGATCGCGCAGGCCGTGGCCGCCTGCGCCAAAGGCAAGAAGCCCCTCCTTGCCACGTTCATGGGCGGCCAGGACGTGGAAGCCGGCCGTGCCGTGCTGCTTGCCGCCGGGGTTCCGGATTACACCTCGCCCGAGCGCGCGGTCGACGCGCTCAAGGCCATGTGCGCCTACTCGGCATGGCTGCGCCGCCCTCCCCGCGTGGTCACGCACTTCCCCGTGAACCGCCGCCGCACCGAGCGGATCATCCACCGCCACCTGCGCAGCCGCCAGCTCCAAATGGGAGAAGCCTACGCTAAGGCCATCCTGCGCGCCTACGACTTCAACGTGCCGCCCGGCGCCGTCGCCGCAACTGCCGAAGAGGCCATCGAGGTGGCAGAGCGCATCGGCTACCCGGTGGCCATGAAGATCGCTTCGCCGGACATCATCCACAAGTCGGACCTGGGCGGCGTGAAGCTGAACCTCGACTCCCGCGATACGCTGCGCGACGCGTTCGACCTGATGATGCTGCGCATCAAGCAGAAAGTCCCGAAAGCCCGCATCGAGGGCGTCTATCTCGAGAAAATGTGCAAGCGCGGCCGCGAAGTAATTCTCGGCATGACCCGTGATCCCCAGTTCGGCCCCATGCTGATGTTCGGCCTTGGCGGCATCTTTGTGGAGGTGATGAAGGACGTGACCTTCCACATCGCGCCGATCACGGAAAAGGAAGCCCTCCAGATGCTGGAGAGCACACGGTCCTACTCCCTACTCCGGGGCGTGCGAGGTCAGGCCAGCGTGGATGTAGGCGCCATCGCAACAGGCTTGCAGCGCATCAGCCAGCTCGTCACGGACTTCCCGCAAATCATGGAAATGGACATCAACCCCTTTATCATTGGCGAGATCGGCACGGAATCGGTTGCCGCTGACGCCCGTATAACCCTGGCCGACATGAAGTGAGGACCGCTATATGATGGCACCCCGCAAGACAACGACTCCCGCCTACGACCCCCAGTGGCAGGAGACCTACCATGACATGCTCGCCACGCCGGAAGAGGCCGTAGCCCGCATTGCGCCAGGCCGGCGCATCTTCATCGGGACGGGCTGCGCTCAGCCCCAGGAGCTTGTCAAAGCGCTTGTCGCCCGAAGCCGCGACCTGACCGATACGGAAATTGTGCACCTGCTGACAATCGGCGACGCGCCGTACGCCGCGCGCGAGCTGGGCGAGAGCTTCCACGTCAACAGCTTCTTCATCGCGGAGAACGTGCGCTCGCTAATTCAGGACGGACTCGGCGACTATACCCCCGTGTTCCTGTCCGACATCCCCCGCCTCTTCTCCTCCGGCCAGATGCCGCTCGACGTCGCGCTCATCCAGGTGAGCCCCCCCGACGCAAAGGGATTTTGCAGCTTTGGCATCTCCGTGGACATCGTCAAGAGCGCCGCGGAGAACGCAAGCCTTGTCATCGCCCAGGTAAACCCCCGCATGCCGCGCACGCTGGGTAATAGCCTGATCCACGTGCAGGACCTGGACGTCCTCGTGCCGGTGGATGCACCCCTGATCGAGTACACTCCCAAGGAGCCCGACGCCGTCACGCGCGAGGTCCTCGCGCTGGTGGCGAGCCGCTTCGCGACCCATCCCGGCTCGCTCGCGTCCTTCGGCTGGCCGGTCACGCGCGAGCAGGCGCAGGTGGCCCTGGCGGCCTTCGTCGAGCAGCGGCTGGCGAACTTCG
>CAYRKB010000166.1:0-7631 GCA_964424705.1 uncultured Victivallales bacterium | reverse complement strand
GGAAAAGATGGCAAGGTGCGGATCGACGTGAATGGTGCAGTCGGATCGAGTTGCCAGGAATTCACGCGGCTTTTCGAGCAGGCCGTGGGCACGGTGGAAAAACGCGAACTCAAGGCTGAACATGCCCTTGTCAGTGATAATGTAAGCGAGAAGACCATAGTGAACGGTCAGTAGAAAAGGGAGCAAACAATTATGAGCAACACATTCGGCAAGGATCTTGCGCTACACATCAAGGCAGGTTATCCCATTATCGACATCGTCTCTTCGGAGGAGGACCGGGTGCTGGAGCGGGTAGATGAGATGCGGCGCGAGCCGAACCTCTGGCGCGAGCCACGACAGCTTTTCGTATGGACGGTCTCGCGCGGCTGGCTTACGCCAGAGGGGCAGGCCGCCTTCAAGGAGGAGACGCAAGACCCAGTTCGTGCGCTAGCCTTAGCTGCCAGCTTCGAGAAACCCGCGCTTTTTCTGCTGAAGGATTTTCATCCATTTTTAGATGACAAATATCCTCAGGCATCACTGGTGATTCGTTTGCTGCGCGACATCGCGCCGCGCCTGCAGGCTGCGGGCAAGACCCTGATCTGGGTCTCGCCCGTGCTGCGCATCCCTGTGGAATTGGAGAAGGACGTGACGGTGCTTGATATGCCACTGCCAGAGGACGCGGAGTACCGCGCGGTGCTGGACGACTATGTCGCCCGTTACAAGGATAATCCGAAGATCGTTTTCGATCTGGACGATGAGGGAAAGGACCTGTTAGTCAAGGCATGTCAGGGGCTGACCAAGTGCGAAGCTGAGAACGCGCTGGCCAAAGCCATCGTGGGGCGCGGACGGCTGGGACGAGACGATATCTCGGCGATCCTGAGCGAAAAGGAACAGATCATCCGCAAATCCGGAATCCTCGAATATACAGCGACGGTCGAGAGCTTCGGCACAGTGGGCGGGCTGGGACTACTTAAAGAGTGGCTGCGCCAGCGCGACAAGTCCTTCTCTCAGCGGGCGCGCGATTTCGGCTTGCCCTATCCGCGTGGCGTACTGCTGGTAGGCGTACCCGGTTGCGGAAAGAGTTTGTCAGCCAAGGCTGTGGCGGCGGAATGGAAGAAACCGCTGGTCAAGTTCGATCTCGGTCGTGTATTCGCTGGACTGGTCGGCGAAAGCGAAGAGCGCATGCGGCGGGCGCTTTCGGTAGCCGAGGGCGTGGCACCCTGCGTGCTCTGGATCGATGAGTTGGAAAAGGGACTTTCGGGTTTGGGTGGCGGCGGTGACGGCGGCGTGGCGAGTCGCGTGTTTGGCAACCTGTTGACATGGATGGAGGAGAAGAAGAAACCGGTCTTTGTCGTGGCCACGGCCAATGATATTACCCGGCTACCGCCTGAATTACTGCGCAAGGGTCGTATGGACGAGATATTCTTCGTGGACCTGCCCACGGCGCGTGAACGGGCGGAGATCCTGATGATCCACCTGGCGCGGCGGCAGCGCGACCCGGCGCAGTACGACCTCGCTGCCCTAGTACACGCCACCGAAGGTTTCAACGGCGCGGAACTGGCCGAGGTTGTGGTGAACGGTCTCTTCGCTGCCTTCGCGGAAAGGAAAGAGGAGCCAAAGCTGGAGTCGCGTCACCTCTTGCAGGCCGCTCGTGAGACTGTACCGCTCTCACGGTCGCGCTCTGCGGACATTGACAAGCTGCGCGCATGGGCGGCCGAGAACTGTCGCCCGGCGGCGCGATCTGAACAGGAGAGCGATGCATCATCTTCGCCGTCCGAGAGCCTGGTGGAGAAGCAGGCGAGGGTGCTAGATCTAGGGTAAGATAGAAGCTGAAAGCGAGGCGAGACATGTCTTTGGTTGACGGAAAGCTTTGTGTTGTCGATAAAGAAAGGTATGCGTGCCGCGCGGCTTCGCCTTTGATCCGGAACGTAAAGGACGGGAGCATCTTCGCGCTTGTGTCTGGTGGCGAATTCGAGATGGGCGACGGACAGGTTACGGTTTTGTCGGCAACCGCGCAGCGGCTAGTGTCACTTGGCGGATTCGGGATGGGCCACGGGCAAGTTACGGACTGCCCGAAGCACCGGGTGTGTCTGGACTCATTTTATATTGGGGTTTACTGCGTGACGAACCGGCAGTATGCCAGGTTCGTGAAGGAAACACGGCACCGCACGCCCGATAAGGCGGACAGAGCGAGTGAGGTCCTTGTAGGCGTTGGCGATGGCCAGTCCCAGTTCCGTGTGCCCGATCGGATTGCGGTCGACTGGGCGAGAGGCAGGTGTTCGGACGACAAGCTGGACCATCCAGTGGTGAACGTCTCGTGGGCCGACGCTGTGGCGTACGCGACGTGGGCGGGGTGTAGTCTGCCGACGGAAGCGCAGTGGGAGCGGGCGGCGCGCGGGCCGAAGAATCTGCTCTACCCGTGGGGCGACGCATGGGATGCAAGCAAGTGCCGGAACAAAACGAATACAGGCAGCGGGCAAACCTGCCCGGGGTGGGAGTATCCGGTGGGGGCGTCGGGGTACGGGACGCTGAACCAGAGTGGGAATGTCTGGGAGTGGTGCAAGGACTGGCACGGGGATTATAGGACTGCGGGAGTGCAGAAGAATCCCGAGGGACCGGCTTTTGACCCGGACGGGTGCCGCGTCTACCGCGGCGGCAGTTGTTGCGATGACGATGCGTCGTACTTCCGGGGGGCGTGCCGCGGCCACGGCAACCCCGACAAGCGCTACGCCTCTCGGGGCTTCCGACTCGTGCGAAGTCTCGCCGTAGCTTCTGGCGAAGGCGGGAGGACTACATGACTGCCCTTGCCTGCTTATGCAAACAGAAGGTGAAAGACGGAAGACCTGTTTGAGGAGATACAATATGCCGATGTTTGACGGAAAGTTTTGTATTGTCGATAAAGAAAGTTATGCGTGCCGTGCGGCTTCGCCTTTAATCCGGAACGTAAAGGACGGGAGCGTCTTCGCGCTGGTGCCTGGCGGGGAGTTCGAGATGGGCGACGGGCAGGTTACGGACTGCCCGAAGCACCGGGTGTATCTGGACTCATTTTACATTGGGGTTTACTGTGTGACGAACCGGCAGTATGCCAGGTTCGTGAAGGAAACACGACACCGAGCTCCCGACAAGGCGGACTACGGAACTGCCGTATGGACGGGAGGCATGTGTCCGGACGACAAGCTGGATCACCCGGTGGTGAGCGTGGCGTGGGATGACGCCATGGCGTACGCGAAATGGGCGGGGTGCGGGCTGCCGACGGAGGCGCAGTGGGAGAAGGCGGCGCGGGGGCCGAAGAATCTGATCTACCCGTGGGGCAATGACTGGGATGCGGGCAAGTGCCGGAACAGCACGAACAAGGGCGCCGGGCAGACCTGCCCGGTGTGGGAGTATCCGGCTGGTGTTTCAGGGTATGGGACGCTGAACCAGAGCGGGAACGTGTTGGAGTGGTGCAAGGACTGTTACGGGGACTATGTGACTGCGGGTGTGCAGAAGAACCCTGAGGGTGCTGCGATAGGCTCGCGCCGCGTCCACCGCGGCGGCAGGTGGGATGGCGGCGGTCCGTCGCGCTTTCGGGGGTCGGACCGCAGCTTCCTCGTCTCCGCCTTCCGCGATGACTATCTGGGCTTCCGCCTCTTGCGAAGTCTCGCCGTAGCATCTAGCGAAGGCGGAAGGATGGCATGATGTTCCTTGCCTGCATGTGCAAAAAAGAAGAGAAATGAAATTGGCGCGTCCTGAGCCTCGCGGTAGCGGGTGAGAGAAATGGCGTGGAAAACGGATTGAAAGATGAATCAGAAGAGAGCACAGATATTGCGTATCGCGTCGTATGAACCCCGTTCGCTGGCGAATGGGCCGGGCGTGCGGGCTGTGCTGTGGGTGCAGGGGTGCGGTAAACGCTGCTCAGGTTGTTTCAATCCCGACTTCCAGTCAATTGAGGGCGGGCGCGAGGTGTCGGTTGCCGAGGTGCTGCGCTGGATCGAATCGGCGAAGGAGATTGAGGGCGTGACCTTCTCAGGCGGAGAACCGTTCGACCAGGCCGCTGTGTTGGCTGAGGTTGCTCGAGGTGCCCAGAAGCTAGGCAAAGGAGTTGTGGTGTTTTCCGGCTACTCGCGAGAGGAACTGGAAACGTGCGGGGCTGGGTATCGCGAGTTGATGGAGGCGAGCGATCTGATCGTAACCGGGCCGTATGAACAGGAACTTGCGATCAAGCATGCGCTGCTGGCGAGCGCGAATCAGGATCTGGTATTTGTGACGGAGAGGTACCGGAAGGCGGTCGAGGGGTTGCGGCGGCGCGTGGAATTTCGCATTGCCGGAGATATAGTGCGCGTGACGGGTTTTCCGAAAGGATGCACACGGAAAGGTGAAGGATATGTCGGTATTTGACACTTGGATTGATAGCGGTTGTTTGCCGCCTTTGGCGCGCAACATTCAGGACGGGAGCGTCTTCGCGCTGGTGCCTGGCGGCGAGTTCGAGATGGGCGACGGCAAGGACACGAACTGCCCGAAGCACCGGGTGCAGGTGGATGCGTTCTACATCGGGGTGTGTTGCGTGACGAACGCGCAGTATGCGCGGTTCGTGCGCGAGGGAAAGGGGCGCGAGCCGGACAACAGAACGTGGAAAGATGCAGCAAAGTCTGGGCACCCGGTGGTGAACGTCTCGTGGGACGACGCCATGGCGTACGCGAAATGGTCGGGGTGCAGCCTGCCGACTGAGGCGCAGTGGGAGAAGGCGACGCGCGGTCCGAAGAATCTGCTCTACCCGTGGGGCAACGACTGGGATGCAAGCAAGTGCCGGAACTCCGGGAACAAAGGCAGCGGGCAGACCTGCCCGGTGTGGGAGTATCCGGCCGGTGCGTCGGGGTACGGGACGCTAAACCAGAGCGGGAACGTGTGGGAGTGGTGCAAGGACTGGTATGGCGAGAAATATTATTCGGAGTCGGGTGCTGGGAAGAATCCCGCGGGTTCTGAGACAGGCTCGAACCGCGTCAACCGCGGCGGCGGTTGGGGCAATGGCGTTGCGTCGCGCTTCCGGGGGGCGTGCCGTGTCAACTTCGTCCCCGCCAACCGCAGCGTCTATCAGGGCTTCCGCCTCGTGCGAAGTCTCGCCGTAGCATCTGGCGAAGGCGGAAGGACAGTCCGCTGATCCGTCTCTGTACGGTGTGCAAAAAATTTAGAGCGGTTTTGGTAAGTGTATTTCAGAAAGGCGTATGACATGAAAAAGCTAGGTGATTTTGTGATCGAGGAGCAACTGGGGCGCGGCGCGTTCAAGACTGTGTACCGGGCGACCAATACGACTTTCGGCCGTAATGCCTATCCGGAGCGGGTGGCGGTCTGCGTACCGCATACGCAGGACGAGGAGGCTCAGGCGCTGCTTCGCCATGAGCAGCGTATGTTGGAGGCACTGGAGCATCCGGGTATCGTGCGGATCTTCGGCGTGGAGCGTGATCATGACACCTTGTTCGCAGTCATGGAGCTGGCAGATGGGGAGACGATCGGTGAGCGCCTGAAACGTGTGGGCGCATTGCCTCTGGCGGAGGCTGTCAGTATTGCTCGGCAAATGGCGGATGCCTTAGACTATGCACATGGGGCGCTTGTGTTCCACCGCGATGTCAAGCCTGCAAACGTAAAGCTGGTGCCCGATGCCACCGTACCGGGAGGCGTGCGGGTGAAACTTCTGGACTTCGGGTTGGCACGGCTGCTGGCGCACTCGCAGTACATGGCCAGCACGCGCGTGGGTTCTGTAGCCTACATGGCGCCTGAACAGTTCGCCGGCGCGGCGGGTATGAATGCGGACGTGTGGGCGCTGGGTGTGACCTTCTTCCAGATGGTATCAAACACGCTGCCGTTCCTGGCAAAGGATGAGGGAGAACTTGTTCGCAAGATCCTTTACGACGGCCCCGACCTCGATCCGCTGGAGGGGGTGGGTGACACGCGGCTGGCGGGCGTGGTGCGGCGGGCGCTGGAGAAAGAGCCAGGCAAGAGATACCCGAAAGCGGGTGAGTTCGCGGCGGATCTGGAGGCGGTACTGCGTCATGCTGCTGCGGTTAGTCCTTTGGAAGGCGAATTGGAGGTTCTGCTAAGAGCGCACTACCCGCTGGTCTTCATCGTCACGCATGAGGAGGATCGGGTACTTCGTTCTCTGGAACGTGTGCGGCAGGTGATGTCAGCCAAACAGGCCATGGGACTTTACGTCTGGAGTGAAACAGGCGGATTACGTGACACGCAGGGACGGGTGGTGATGGGGGGCGGTCGCACGGCGGGTGATCCATTATTGGCGTTGCGTGCAGTGATCGATGCTCCACAGGAGGGCGTGTATGTGTTGCTCGATATGCAACGACACTTTACTCCCGTGAGTGTGCGGCTTGTGCGCGATGCCATCTGGACTGTGAAACGGCAGCGTAAAAGCCTAGTTTTTGTCTCGCCGGAGCCTACTTTGCCGCCAGAGCTTCAAGCTGAGGCGACGTTGCTGAGTTTCCCGTTGCCAGACACGGGGGCACTTGGCGAGTTGGCCTCAGAAATTCATGCGGAGCTCGCGGGGGATGTCCCTGCGACCACATTGGATGGACCGCTACGGGAGAGTCTTGCGCGCGGGCTACTGGGGTTGACGCGACGCGAGGCAGCACGAGTTCTACGCAAGACCGCTCTAGCACAAGGTGGGCTGGATGCAGGGTGCGTGCAGGCCGTAGTGAGCGAGAAACGACAGGCTGTACGAAAGTCAGGCGTATTGGAATTCTGCGAGCCAGACGTATCTTTCGCAGATGTGGGCGGATTAGAAAATCTGAAGGAGTGGTTTGCGGCCCGACGAGAGGCGTTCGGTCCACGAGGCGTGCGGTTCGGTCTATCTGCTCCCAAGGGGGCAGTGCTGGCAGGCGTGCCGGGTTGCGGCAAGAGCCTGTCGGCCAAGGCCCTGGCAGCAGATTGGGGTGTACCCTTGCTACGGCTCGACATGGGACGTATACGTGGGTCGCGCTTAGGCGAGAGCGAAGGTCGGCTGAGGTCTGCTCTTCAACTCGCGGAAACTTCCAGTCCGTGCGTATTGTGGATCGACGAATTGGAGAAAGCCTTTGCCGGAATGGGGCAAGCGCAGGACAGTGGCGTGTCGCAGAGGCTCTTCGGTGCATTTCTCTCGTGGCTGGAGGATCGCCGAGCATCGGTCTTTGTTGTGGCCACGGCCAATGACGTGACACGACTGCCAGCCGAGTTCGCACGCAAAGGGCGTTTCGATGAAATGTTCTTTGTGGGGTTGCCGAACGCGGTTGAGCGTGAAGCCATCTGGCGGGTTCACCTGAAGCGGCCCAAAAAGCTCGGGCAAGTTGATGTGGAAAGGCTTGTGGCTATTTCAGAAGGACGAACGGGCGCGGAAATCGCCGAGTCGGTGGTATCCGCGATGTATCTCGCCTTCGATGCTGAGGAGCGCCCCGTCGCGCAGCAAGATTTCGAAGTAGCATTGAAGGATGGTGTGCCCATGTCCATCTCGCATGCTGATACACTACGTAGGGTGACAGCATGGGGTCGCCAGTTTGCCCGTCAAGCGTCGCGATGAGAAATCAGGATTCCACTAATCCGTACTCGCATCTCGAATCCGTCGCTCGATCACATCAGGCCGGCACCAGCCTGCACTTACACTTGCATTTGGGCTTGCCCATTGCTTTCCATTC
>CAYRKB010000165.1:2166-7796 GCA_964424705.1 uncultured Victivallales bacterium | reverse complement strand
TTCACAGATTGCGCGTGTTCGGATCGACTTTGCTCCGCATCACATATACTTCGACGTAGTGTCCGAGGAGCGGGCTGCAGTGGATTCCGCCTACTATTACGGAATACCCACGACCGAAGTCGTCGAAAATGCATGTAAGCTGCGCAATTACGATGACGCGATTCAGATTGTATTGGCCACAGCACCCAGCGGATCTTCGCGCCCATCGGGGAATTCCTGGGGTGACGAAATGGATCCCAATAGTCCCCCGACGCGAGGTATCGTGCTTGTAACCAATTCGCACAGCACGCCGGTCATGTCTCATGAGATCGGACATTGTCTTGGTCTCTTCCACACTCAGCAGTCCGGAGGAAATTGTGGTCCATGTACTACGTGCCAGGACTTTGTGTGCGACACGCCTTACGACCCGCATGAGGTGGGGGACTTGTGGCAACATGTCGATCCCCAGACGTGTGAATACGATGGTACGTACCCAAATACGACCCCGCCCGTCGACAACATCATGTCCTATTCGCGACCAGTGTGCATGGTGAATTTCACAGCTGGCCAGGAGCGGCGGATGTTGTCCTGTCTTGAGTACAACGACTATACGAGCGCCTTCCGGGTGCATACCGGCTTTGCTTACTACAACAAGTCCAGCGAAACTCAATTGACCTACTCGGGCACGCCGTACAGCAGCATCACCTTCGACTACAACAGAGACGGCAAGAAGGACCTGTTCATTTCTATGCGGGATAGTTATGCTGGATCGCTGCAGAAGCAAGATCAGCTATCGCCCAGTGACGTCCCACAATTCTCAGATAGAACGTACAGCGACTTCGCGTCTGGGAGCGAGCCGCAAGCGGGCTTGCGGGGCCTGGCGGCAGCCGACTATGACAACGACGGGCTCGTCGACTTCTTTGCGGCTGCGGAAACGCAGGCCAAGCTCTACCACTGCAACGTAGACTCGTCGGGCTACTACTACTCGTTTGCCGACTCCGCGCCAGCGTTGGGGTTGGGCGCGCTCGCCGATAGCTCCTATGCGGGGGCCTGGGGTGACTATGACCGCGACGGCCAGGTTGACCTGTTTGTATGCCGTGGCGATGGTGGTGGCAACGACCCCGCGCCGGGCAACATCAGCGCTTTGCGCGGCTATCTGTTGCGAAATGACGTTCGCACTTCTGGTACCTTCGCCGACGACAGCGGCAATGCTGGCTTGGCTGCCACCGCAGTCTGTGCTTCAGTGGCCGCTTCTTGGGCAGATGTCAACGGCGACAACGCGCCGGACTTGTTCGTTGGGGACTTGCGCGGCGCGGGTTCGTCGCCGCGCTGTAGAATGTACATCAATGACGGCGCAGGTAGATTCACTGAAGAATTCGCGGCTCGATTTCATGTTGCCGATGTCGACAGCGTGAATAGCGTAGCCTGGGCCGACATGAACAACGACGGGCTATTGGATCTCGTGGCCGGTGGTCGGGCGCACTCGCCGCTGGTATTCTTCAGTGACGAAGACGGCCACTTTGACGGCTCCGACCCGCTTTCGTCAAACTTCAGCGAGGCGACGAATGGCATTCGGCCTGTGGATCACAATCTTGACGGTCGTGTTGATCTCGTCGTGCTGCCGAAGGACAACGGCAAGCATGCCTGGCTCTATTCAATTCGTGTCTTCGGCACGTTCACTGAGTTGCTGGACGAATCGTTCCATGCCGGATTCGAGTATTCGACCGGTCGGGTGGACGGCATGATTGCCGCGGACTTCAACCACGACGGTGACTCGGACCTGTACTTTGGGCGCGCGGTTGCTTCCGATAAGTATTTTTACCGTGCTATGCCGGGCGCGACGAACGATGCGCCGCCGACCGCGAGTTGGGCTGGGGTGCGTTTGGTCGCCGGTGGCGGGAACAACACCAGCGCCATCGGCGCCAAGGTCAGATTCCGCGTCGGAACGGACTTCCAACAATTGCAGATGGTTGATGGCGGCAGTGGCCGAGGTGGGCAAGCCGACAGCACACTCATTTGTGGACTTGGTGGCATGTCGGGCACCGTCTCAGCGGAAGTCACGTGGCCCGGCGGCTATGTACAAACGGCGTCCATCACCCGCGGGCAGGTAACAGCGATAACGGACGCGACGGCCCCCGGTGTTCCGGATTCGGTAAGCGGGGTCTATACTGCGCTGCCCGAAGGTCAGGCTGAATTCACGTTCACGTGGGACACGCCATACAGCTGCAATCCATCCCTCGACAAGGTGACGATTACAGACAGGCCGCGCCAGCCGTCGCAGTGCCCGATGGGTACGGTCGTTTTGACGCCGAGCAGCGGCAACGTCACGCACACCGTTCTTGCGAAGACCAGTGCAGCCGGCGGCGGATACCGACATACGCTGACGTGGCCCCTGGAATGTCGCCCGCCGTGTTCGTACAACTTCATCATCGAGAGTGCGACCGACAGCACGCACAAGAGCGCGATGCAACAGCCCCAGGAGATCTCGATGCCCGTTTGCATTAGTCAGTAACACCCAAGGAGGGTTGTCATGGTAAAGCGAATCTGTGAGAAGTCGATCATTGCCGTGCTGTTCCTCGCGGGTGGGCTCGGCCTGCTTGGCAGTTCCCGGGCCGAGGAGCCGATCACGGGGATTATGGGCCTAACTCCCGTAATGGAACACACTTGTCTCGCTGCTTACGTGCCGTTGCCTGAAGGCAAGGCATTGGCTGGTGTGGCGTGGTATAATAATGACGGAGCACTTGCATTCCCGCGTGTTCTCGTGGCCTCGGGCAATGACGCGGGTCCGGGATTGTTGGCCGAAGCCGCTTTGGGCGCTGCAAGCGTGACCGGTGCCTCGTCCGGCACGAGCGAGTTGGCTTTCGCGGAACCGGTGACGAGCGGCACCGGTGGCGTGTACGTGATCTTCGAATTTCCAGCCAACCACGAACAGGTTGGATTGGGAGAAGGCGGCGGCCCGGGAATCGGATATCGGTCGGGTACCACGGGGTCTGCCGCCTGGTTGAGCGCCGACGGCGTGGCGTGGACTCGGCTGCATCCGTCGTTCCGGTTGGCGGTGACGCCGACGTTGGTAGATGCGCAGGTGGGAATGAAGGCGATGCTGACAGCCAAGTCGCCGGTGGCGACAGCAGTCGTATTGCAGACGATGCTGCATCCGGCGTATCCGAATCCGTTCAATCCGAAGACCCGAATCGAGTTCACGCTCGGCAAGGCGGGACCGGTATCTCTGGCGATCTACAACCTGCGCGGCGAACTTGTCGCGAGGCTCGCCGAAGAGAACTTTGCGATCGGGTCGCATGCGGTTGAGTGGATGGGGCTTGATTCGCGCGGGCAGGCCAGCCCGAGCGGCATCTACTTCGCTCAGCTGAAAGCTGACGGTGCCGTCATGACACAGCGGCTGGCGTTGTTGAGGTAGGCAGTGGGCGCGGAGTGGGATCGCGACCGGCATTCCCATCCTCAGCAGGCAGGTTTAATCATGAGCAAATGCATGTTTCTGTTCCTGGTGATGGCCGTAGGCGCCAATAGCGTCGACGGGAGAACCTGGAATGTGCGCAAAGACGGCACTGGCGACTACACGGTGATTCAGGACGCCGTTGATCACGCTGCACCGGGCGATACCGTTCGAATCGGGCCGGGGCGGTATGAGGAAAAGAAGCCCTATTCCTCCTTTCCGCCGGCCAATTCAGAAAAGTGGATCTTTGATGTCTATGTAGCAGTAACGGTGAGCGATCTCACGATTATCGGTTCGGGGTCCGACCAGACGATCATCGGACCGTCTTCGAGGCTGTGGGTGAATCCCGCGGAACCGAAGATAATTTGTGCGCTGACGGGTGTGCGCCGTTTGGTTGTCGAAGACTTGGCAATGGAGAATGTCTTCAACGGCGTATATCGCAGTCAGGGTGGAACGCTCGATATGCGGCGATGCAGGAGTTACCGATGTATGTTTGGCGTTTCCACGTGGAGCGAGCAAAACACCTTGCTGGAATCATGCACCTTCCAAGATATCGACTATGGCGTCGTTAGCTATTCGCCAGCCTGCAATGTTGCCGTGCTGCAGTGCAGCTTTCTTGCTTGCTCCGCATCATTCGACCGTACAACAAATGCTGTCGTTTCCGACAGCCAATTCGACGGTTACACCGTTGGGTGCCAATATGCAAACGGCTCCACGGGCGGGATATCCAATTGTCTGTTCACGAACCAGGCAAACGTTGCGGTGGCGGTCGTAACGGGGTCAGCCGTAGATCTTCAGGGTAATCAGCTGCTGGGTGGTGCGGTGAATCTGCGTTTGCGCACGCTGGCCACGGTTACTGGCTCTGGTAACACGTTTGGTGGCGGCAGCTCTGCGACTATTCGTTTGTCAGCAAGCGATATCGAGCTTCACGGGAATCAGATCCTGCACGGCGCGGGTTGGTCCGTCTATCTTGAAGCGTTCAGTGCTCCGCTCAAGACACTTGATTTATCAAATAACTATTGGGGCACGGAATCGGCTGATACGCTCGCGAGTTGGATCTATGACGTGCATGACAACCCGGCTGTCTATGGCGATGTGCTGTTTCAGCCCTTTGCGGGTCAGCCGATCGCGACCGAGCCGACATCATGGGGAGATCTAAAAGCCCAGTTCCGTTGACTCAAATCTCTCTACCACGAGTCACGCTGCGCGCCCCGACCGAGGAGCCAAATCTCTATTTCGCAGGAATCGACGAGCGAGAAGCTAACAGAGGCCCTCTATGCCAATGGCGCGGTGGTCTATTTGTAACGGTATGTGAGATGGATGGTTGCGCGTGCGGTCTCCAGGAGCGAGCCGTGGCGCGGAGAAGAGAGAGTCGGGGAGAACGGTGCGCCTAGCGCGGGGGGCCACTTTCGCTTCGGAGACAATCTCCGCTCCAGCCCGGCCCATGCCTGATCCTCGTGAGGCTTGCGCCGGCGCAAGTCGCTGCACTTGAAAGTCCACACCGGCCCGCGCAGCCGTCGGGCCAAGGTGCGGGCCAAGGCACGGACCAACGTGCCAATAGAAAGCGGCCGGCCCCACCAGGAGCCGGCCGCAATCTCTTCTCAACCCGCCGCCGAGCGGTCAGTTCCGCCGCACCGCCCTCACACCCGGGCTGCCGCAGAACCGCTCCGCCAGCAGAGGCTCAGGCGAGGACCGACAGGGCCGCGCCGTAGTCCGGCTCCTGCTTGATCTCCGGCACCAGTTCGGCGTGCAGCACGGTGTCGTTCGCGTCGAGCACGACGACCGCGCGCGCGGCCAGCCCGGACAGGGGGCCGCTGGTGATGGCCACGCCGTAGTCCTGCAGGAACCCGCGGCCGCGCAGCGTCGAGAGCGTCAGCACGTTGTCCAGGCCCTCGGCCCCGCAGAAGCGCGACTGCGCGAACGGCAGGTCGGCCGAGATGCACAGCACCACGGTGTTCGTCAGTTCGTTGGCCGCCGCGTTGAACTTGCGCACCGAGGTGGCGCACACGGCCGTGTCGAGGCTGGGGAAGATGTTCAGGACCTTCCGCTTGCCGGCGAAGGCCGTCAGCGCGGTGTCCGCCAGGTCCTTGGCGACCAGGCTGAAGGCGGGCGCCTTGGCGCCCTTCGTCGGGAACGTGCCGGCAACCTCGATGGGGTTGCCACCGAGAGTCACGGTGCGGCTCATCGTGGGCTCCTTGTG
>CAYRKB010000165.1:0-2066 GCA_964424705.1 uncultured Victivallales bacterium | reverse complement strand
CCCCCAACGGCGTTGGCCTTCAGGCGGGGCACTTACCTGACCAGCCCCATCCTCACCGTCTCGACCAATCCACCGAACTCCAACCGCGCCAGGTAGCTGCCCGAGCCCACTTCCCGGCCCGACTCATCCCGCCCGTCCCAAACCACTTCGTAGCTGCCCTGGGGCAGGCTCGCGTCGATCAATGTGCGCACCAGGCGTCCGGCGAGATCGAACACGGCCAGGCGCACGGCGCCGGCCCCGGGCAGGTCGTATTCGATCGTGGTGCGCGGATTGAACGGGTTGGGGTGGTTCTGCCGCAGGCGCTGACGCACTCCCGGGGCGTCACGCACGCCGGACACGGCGCCCAGGGCCGTGATCTCATCAAAGCTGAAGCCATCCAGGCTGACGCGGGGGTTCGTGAAGGTGACCGCGGTGAACGGATGGGCTGCATCGACGATCCCGAAGAACAGGGCCGAACCGCTGTTGTTCGGCCATGATCCCGGGCTTGAGGTGGAATGGGGAACCGCGATGTTGACAGTCGTCCCGTCGGACCGATGGAAGGTCAGCAGCAGGCGTGCGCCGCCATCCCCGAGGTCCGTGCCCATGAAGCCGAAAGCCCTCTGCGGCTCGTTGAAGGCCAGCGTAAAACTGGTTCCATTGTTGAACTGGAAGCCATGGCGATCGCCATGTGTGGGGTAGGTGCCGTTGAAGGTTCCGGCGGGATCATCGCGCACCGTCAGCCCCCCCTGCACCGTCGCGATCGAGGACCCGAAAGCAAGCTCCGTCACGGTGCTTCCCGGGGCGAGGTTCTCGAAGCTGTTGACCTGGTACGCAGGCCCGAGCTCCGCCAGGAAGGCCGTCTGCGCCGCGCGGCAGTTCGGAAGCGAGTCGGGGCGGGCCGGATTGTCCGCCGGCGCCGGCGGGTCAGAATTGTTGATGTCCTCGCCGAAGTAGTAGGTGGGCTGACACTTGCCCGCAGGCACGGCAGCGCGCAGTTCCTCCAGCTCGCCGACCGTCAGCGCGCGGGAATACAAGTCCAGTTCGTCCAGCGCTCCCGCAAGCCAGTAGTCGGCCATGTTGTCGAACATGTAGCGGCCGATGCGCAGCATGCTCGCCGTGGAGAGATCGCCGGGGCGAACCGTGGGATCGAATCTCAGCACCTCCTGATCATCGACCTGCATGAAGCCGCCGGTGGGCGATGACCGATCGACGGACACCGCCACGAAGTGGAATGCGCCGTCGCGAAGGTCCGCGCCGCCGCTGATGAAGTTGGTGCTGCCCGATCCGTCGTTCAACTGCAGCGCGATGCGCCCGTCCTGGAGGAACAGCGCGAGCCCCCGGGCGTCGCCCGGCGCGAGCAATTGGCGCTTATCGAGGATGAACTGGGGTGACGATGAACCGGCCTGGAACAGCATCCAGGCGGCGATCGTGAAGTTGTCGGCGACGCCGAAGTCCAGGTCGTCGCTGTCCAGGACGTCGAGATAGGCACTGGCACCGTCAAAGCCGAACGCGGAGCCCACCTGTCCGGGCACATAGGCAAGCGCGCCATGGGGAAGCGCGTGGTTGGTGCCCGCCAGGTCGTAAGCCTGGCCATTGCCCGTATACCAGGAAATCAGTCCAGCGGGCGGGGGCAGACAATCCGTCGCGGCCGCCGGCCCGGCGCCTGCGATCTGCGCGGCGACCACCATTGCCAGAATCGTGTTCAGTGCGTTGACGCCGCAAACCTTCATGGTCGTCCCCCTCGGAAGCCTTCATATGTCGGCCAACACCCGGCCACGTTCCCGGCGGCGCTACTTCACGAGCGCAATCTTCCTGCTCGTGAGATCCGCCCCGCTCACCAGCGCGACGAAGTAGGCCCCACTGGCCACCTCCGCGCCCTGATCGTTCCTGCCGTCCCACTGGACCGTGTGATCGCCGGACGGAAGGTTCTCATCCACGAGGGTCCGGACCAGGGCCCCGCGCACATCGAACACGTGCATGGTCGTGCGGGCCTTGCCGTCGACCCTGAAATCGATCCGCGTGGTGGGATTGAAGGGATTCGGTGTCGGCAGGCTCATCCCGAATCGCAGGGCATCGGCGGGCGGGAG
>CAYRKB010000164.1:0-8066 GCA_964424705.1 uncultured Victivallales bacterium | reverse complement strand
CGGTAAGACGTGAGGCCTGATCTTGAGTGAGCTTGAGTTTCTTCCTCTGCATTTTCAAGGCGGCGGCGGCGGCGGCTCGGTTCTGCAAGACCAAGCGATCACCTGACTCTGCATATCGCTGCGCTGAATCTGTGGTGTCATCGAAGTCGATTTCGTCGCAATGATCACAGAAATATCCAGCAATATTCTTCACCGTGGCACTCAGTTTTTGCCTAGTGATGGTGACATCACGAACTCCTTTGTGAAGACGCCCGCTCTCACAATTGGGGCAGACCTTGAGAGTCTCTTTTTTCATTTTCATTTCCTTTTGAAAGAAACGACAACCTTGCTCAGCGGATGCAAGCAGAACTTGGTGTATGCCACATCTGACAGTGGTGTCGTGAGGTGGTAAACATCTTGAAATGCTCCATTGATGCTGTTGTTCGGCATGGTCTTGTAGCAATCGCTTTCTTTGGCTGAATTGATGGTCGCTATCATTTCGGTCAATGTCAATCCCAATTCAATCTGCCCGCCATTGATGGCTGAAGCCGTAAAAGCTGCAGCCTTTAGCGAATTGACCTGCGATTGAACCGTAGTTAACGCGTATGTTGGTTTTGCCATAGCATTTTAACCCCTTAAGGGTAATTGTAAAGGTTTTTAAGCATCAAGTCAGCGCAAATAGAACTACTGACTTCCTGCCGAATGATTGGTATGGCTACAGGGGGGCAGGTCAGGTTTCGCGTCTGACTTAACAGGACGCAAAGCGCCGGTACGTTGAGCGTTTGCCAAAGAGATGGCAGGACAGTAAATGGAAAGCAACGGCGACCCACTTCCATGCCCCAGCGCTCGATTGTCTCGTCGCCGTAGGTTTGCACCTGAGATCGGAATCAACCGGGCGGAGGTTCCATCTACAGGCTAGCACCAGCAGTAGCTTCCGCTACCCAGATCACCACCACCGGTGCCGCCTAATACGGTACCAACTCACCAGAATCCCTTTTGGCGCGCGCAACCTATTGGAATATTGGCGATTGTGCATCAGAGACACAATAGCGCGTCCAACAAAAATCCCCTACAGTTATGACACTGTAGGGGATCGTAGCACTAGCTAACTATTTATCAACACCCTTCGCCAACGGCTAGGATTCCAAGCTGCCGGGGGTTTTCACGCATGAACGCTCAGCAATCCCCTATAGTCGGTCACTGTCGCGGTTGTAAAACAATCGTGACAATTGTTGGTCACCTTTGTGGAACGGCTAGGATCAATCATGGCACTCTGGATGCGTTTCGAAGCGGCGGGCGCCGAACACTTCGGCACCCTCGAAGGGAACACCCTCACCGTCTGGCACGGCGACATGTTCGACCGGCCGCAGCCTACTGCTCAACGCCTTGCGCTGACCGACGTGCGCGTACTCCCACCCTGCAAACCCACCAAAATGATCGGCTTGTGGAACAACTTCCACGAACGCGCGGCCAAGGAAGGGCTTCAGGCACCCTCCCATCCGCTCTACTTCCTCAAGGCCAACAGTTGCTTCGCCGCCCACGGCGAGACAATCCGCCGCCCGGCGGACTACGCCGGCACGGTGGTGTTCGAGGCCGAACTGGGAATCGTCATCGGCCGCCGCACGTCCTGCATCGATCCCGCCGCCGCCTCGGCGGCGATCTTCGGCTACACCTGCGTCAATGACGTCACCGCACGCGACCTGATGCGCCTCGACCCCGCCTTCGTGCATTGGACGCGCGCCAAGAGCTTCGACAGCTTCGGCGTCTTCGGCCCGGCCATCGCCACCGGCCTCGACCCGGCCGGCCTGCGCGTGCGCGCCGTGATCTCCGGCGCGGAACGGCAGAACTATCCGGTCAGCGACATGTTCTTCTCGCCGGCAGAAATCGTCAGCCGCATCTCCTATGACATGACCCTTGAGCCGGGCGACATCATCGCCTGCGGCACCTCGGTCGGCGCAGGAGCGCTGGCAGACGGCGACACGGTCGAGGTGGCGATCGACGGAGTGGGGCGACTGATCAATCGCTTCGAATGAAGGCAGTACCGTGGCTCACCGGCCACCGAGCCCGGAAAGCCTGACCGCAAAGGACAGGGCGACGAGGGTCGCCCCGCGGTGAACAGACGAGAAGTCGCCGAAAAGCAACACATTCTTAATCCAACTTATCAAAACATGCACCTACCACCCTATTTTTATTGACATTATTCTCCGCATTAACTAGCCTTCATGAAAGGAAGCAAAGGGTTCATCGCCGTCAATCAGGCAGGGTGCAATGGCGAGCCGGTTTCAGGCTCCATACAGGCAGGGCATGAAGTGGGCCCGGCTCACACCCCGTCCTTCGGGACTTGGCGTCGTTACTGAACCTTGGGCGGCAAGACAGGAGAAATAGGATGCGACCGATCCGAAACACAGTACAAGGGATGCTGCTGCTGGCGATGCTTGGGTTTGCTGCGTCGGCGGCAGCACAACAGCGCCTGTACGGCGGCGCGGGCGTCGGCGTGTCGAAGACGGCAATGGGCGAAAACTACCTCGGCATCACCGGCGCCACAGGCAGCAACTTGTCACGAAATGATCTTGGCGTGGGCAAAAAGCTCTTTGCCGGCTACCAGCTCAATCCGAATGTGGCGGTCGAAGGCGGCTATGTTGATCTGGGCAAAACAATCTCCACGCGCAGCATGGGGACACCCGCAGCGGGCAGCATCGTCATGAACTCCAGAAGCAGCGGTTGGTTCGTCGACCTGACGGGCATGGTTCCCATCGGTACCAGTGACGTTTCCCTGATCGGCAAGGTCGGCCGTGTCGCGTCGGAAACCAGCAGGACCCTGTCGACCTCGGGGACGGTGACCCTTGCACCCGGCACCGCCACGACGTACAACGACAAGGAGTCGAACTGGAAATACGGCGCAGGTGCGCAATACGAGATCAACAAGTCCATGATCGCCCGCGGCGAGGTGGAGCTGTATCGCAAGCTCGGCAAGGAAGGAAACCTCGGCGAGAACGATGTTGGCCTGTTCTCGGTGAATCTGCTGATCAAGTTCCATTGACGCGCCGACCGGCGTCGCAGGCGCCGGACACCCGTTAGCGAAGTCCCCGGGAACTTCGACTCACTGCGGGTAAGAATACACGTAGGTGTCGGAACTTTCGCGGCGCGCGACATTCTCCAGGAACCGCCGACGCTCATCAGTCGCCCCCTCGCCCAGCTTGATGCGCCCCGAGATCCGCATTCCCGCACCGGGCGGTTTCTCGCCCTGCCCGTCGATAGTCAACGGGCCGGAAAGCGTTGCCAGGCGGCCGCCCACGCGGCCATCCTCGGCGAATTCGAGGTCCAGGGCGTAGCTGCCAATCGGGTCACGACCGGCCTGGACGACGACCAGGTCGCGGACTTCGATCCGGACCCTTCCCAGACAACTGAAGCCGCGCCATCCGCAGGTCAATGAAGGCGTCGTGCTCACTTGGCTCCCCGTCAATTGCCAATCGATGTTGAGGGCACGAGGCAAGACATCGGGTGCCCACGCCGGCAACCGAACGTCAATGTCCGTCGCCACCCACCCGCGCGGCGAAGGCTGGAGTGTGCCCGCGCGGCGTCCGTCATGAGCCAGCGCAAGCTGCAGGCCCTTATCCAGCGGGAAACTCCAGACGTAGGCCACAACGCCAGCGTGTGCCCACCCCGATTTGCTTTGCACCAGAACGCGGCAATTGCCGGCTCCCATGAGCGTCCCTGAGCATCCGGCCAGACGAACGGGCGCGTCCTCGGGCAGCACTCGTTCCAGCACCGCCGCAGGAGCCGTCAATACCAGGGCGCCTGCGAGCAGTAGAACAGCAGCGGCGATTCCATGGCGGACACGCAAAAGCTATCCGCCTCCCGCCAAAGCGATGATGGCTTCGATCTTGACCTGCCCCGGCGGGTCGGATTGTTCTATGCCTACACGCAGAACCTGGATTCCATAGTCGGCCTGTGCCTTTGCCAGCCAGCCGAGCCAACCGTCGAAGCTGGCGCTGCCCGTCAGCCGGACCTGGCCTTGTGCGTGTGGAAGCACCGTGATCGCAGACATGCCGGCCAAGCGCAAGCTGTCGCCAAATACCGTAAGGGCACGTTCGGCGGTGAGGGATCGAATCGCGCTGCCCTGGGCCTTGGCGCCCTTCATCGCGTCGCGTGCCTGCCTCATCGCGCCGTTTTGTATCTGCAACTCGCTGATCAGTTTCGTGTAACGGGCCCGCTCGTGATGGGCGGACCAGAGCACCTGTGCCCAGAGCGCAATGGCGATGGTGCAGGCCATCGCGATCAGGGCGACGCGCTCGCGCGGAGCCCTGCGGTTCAATGCCGCGTGGATGGCGTGCAGCAAGGACTTGAGCGCCTTCATCGCAAACGCATCCTGATCTGGTACTCGGTCCCGGCCGCTACCTGGCGCAGCGTGGTCGCGTCGACGGCATAGCCTCGCAGGCGCAACGTCGCGGCGATGCGGGGCACGGCGTCGTCGGGCACGACCGCGACGATCTCCAGGATCGAGCGGTCGAACTGCAGCCGCCGCAGCTTGACACCCGGCGGCAGTTCGCCACCGAGGAGCGCAAGCATCGTCAGCATTTCGCCATCGCCCAGGCGGCCCCGCTCCCGCAGGACGGCTGCCGCTTCGCGCCGGAGTTGCAGGCTGGGATTGAGCAAGGGTGCCGAACTGTTGGGAACGGCTTCGCGATAGATCGCCACGGCCTCGTCGTTCAACCCGGCCGCCTGATGCGCAAGCCACGCCCAATCGGCAAGCGACAGCACGGTATGGCCGATGCCGGCGAGCAGCAGCGCGATGGCGGAAAGACGCAGATAGCGCAGGACGAAGCCTTTCTCTCCGGGCGGAGCGAACGCACCCGTCAGCAGGTTGTTGGCGCCCGCCGTGGAAGCCACCAGCGGATCAAACCCTACGCTCGTCGTGACCGGCAGGCCAAGCGCCGCCGACCATGCCTCAAGGTCCGGAATCAATTCCGCAGGCGCCGCGACGACCACGCGCTCCGGCAAGTCGCCACGGGAACGGGCACGCGCGATCGCCAGCATCAGCGAATCCGGCGGTGCCGCACTGGTCCAGTCGATGGCCAGCCCCAGATGCGCACCGATGCGGAGGAAGGCCGTGTCGTCGAAGCGACACACCGTCCATTGGCCTTCCTTTGCAGGGGCCAGTTGCATTTCGGTATACAGTCGATCGATTCGACGTCCTGCGGCGGAGACGGTGTCCAGTATCTCCCGCAGTCTCGTCTTCTTGATGACGATGGCCGGCGTCGCGTTCGGGTCCTCCGCCTTGCCGACGATAAAGTGCATCGCGTCCAGCGGCTCGAGAAGCTTTTCTTCGAGCGCGTAGGCGACAATCTGGTGGGCATCCCGCCCCAGCTTGGCCGGCAGGCTGATCGACAGCCAGGACACCTGGTCGGCGGTGACCACCGCCTCGCATTCATCCGCGACGGGCCAGCCATTGGCGCCACTATTGCCGCGCTCGATAACCCTCAGGTCCGGCGTGAGCAAGGCCCACGGGCAGGCCCCGTCCTGGCCCGGCCAGTTGCTGCGAAGATAGAGGCGAAGGACCCGTTCGGCTTTCATAGGTACCGCTGCCAGACAATCTCGGTGCGTCCGGCCTGACGCCTGATCATGCAGCTAAGTTCGATGACCGAGTCCCTCTGCTTGGCGGTGATGGTCGCCAGAAAATAGCGGCTGGCGGTCGTCAAGATCTCCTCCTCAAACAGGATCGCCGACTTTTGAAGGGTACCACGGAAGTCCGCCAGGTCACGGAAAGGCAGGTGGTCGCGACGGCTCACCAAGGTATCGAGATCAGCGTCGGTCGCCCGCCGCAGGACGGCGGCGAGGACCGGGCGGGGGGCCGTATTCAGATTGACCGGAGTGAATTCCGGCAGGGCGCTCACGAGCGGACGCAGACGTTCGATGACATCGGCAGAAAACCCGCGGACCAGCCGCAATTCATCCACATGCGACAACGGTGCATTGCCCGCACGATAGGGAACCGGCAGCGTGAGGTAGTACTCGTCCTCGGCACCCGCACTCGTATCGCGCTCGCCGTCCGCATCGATCCAGTCCCGCAGCGCAAAAGCCAGTTCCACCGGCAAACCGGCGCCCTCGAGCAAGCGCTGGAATAGTTCGAACTGAAGGGGATCCACCCTCCCCTGGCGGACCAGGTTGTTCAGGTTCCATTTTCCCTGCTGGTCCTCCAGGAATCCGCCCAGTTCACCGCCGTCCAGCGGCGCCGGGGGAACCTTCGAGGCCCACGGCTCGCCCGGATGGTCGATGGCACTGAGCCGGGCATCCTCGGCAAGAATGGCCCGCGCCCAATCCGTGCCGCTGCGCGCCAGCAGCCGTGCGGCCGTCCGCTGGCGCTGCATGTCGAGGTCGGCAATCCACAGTTCCTGACGCCAGAGGATCGAGGACGCCAGGAGCGCGACCATTCCGACCACCATCAGGGCAATCAGAATGGCCGCCCCCGATTGGTTGCGCCTGCGCATCATGGCAGCGCAAAGGTCCTGTTGACGCGGGTGCCGTCGGTCAGGACCAGGTCCACGCGAACGGCCAGCGGCGCCTCCGTGTCGGTCACTCGCAGCGGCCAGACATCGACCCATGCCTTGGACCGGCTCAGATAGCGAAACCGCAGGGAACGTGCGGCACTGACGACTTTATGCACCTCCGGCTGGGTGTCCGGTGCGGCATCGAATACCGGCCAGAGCAGAAGTTCGACGGTGCCCGCATTCCAGCGATACTGCATGCGCCGGACGGGGCTGGCATCGTGGCCAAGGGCCGCGATATCGAACGACGTATCGTTGCCTTTCCACAAGGGCACACGCTCGCCGTTGGCCGATCGCGGGCCCCTGACCGATGGCTGGTCAATATCCTCACGCAGGCGATCGAAGAAGAAGGACAGCTCACGCCAGCGACCGGCTTCGACGGACACCCGATCCCGCACGCGCAGGGTCGAATCCAGCGCACGGTAGCCCAGCAGGGACAGCAGGCCGAGAATCGCCAGCGCCACCAGCACCTCGACCAGCGTCATCCCCCGATGGCGTGTCCCGGCCATCTCAGCTTCCCGGATCACCGATCGTGACGACCTGCCGCGCCAGAATCGAATCGGGATCGGCCTTGGTGGTAACCATGATCTCGAGCCGGCGGAACTGCCTGGTTGCCGTCGGCGCCACGACTTCCCGCCAATGAAAGCTCACATTGGCCTGCTCGACATCCCCTTCACGAACGCCGACCGAGGGCCACTCGCGCATCGCCCGGGACTCCTCCAGCCGGTCCTGCGCGACCCAGTCGGCCAGAAGCCGGGCGCGAAGCTGGCCAGCGGTATCGATGCTCCGATAGGTCATGCGCGTGGTCGCCGCGACGGCAAGCGCGAGGACAAAGAACGCCACCAGAACCTCGATCAGCGTGAAGCCGGATGGTCGGGACAGCGCCTTCACCGCAGCTCAATCAATGCGCACCAGTTCGACCCGGCCAAGCAAGGTCGAGCGCAACTCGAGGGGTCTGGACTGTTCGCTACCCAGCCTGATCCGGTACAAACCGGGACTGCGCCCCGAAAGGGCGAGTTCGTAGGGAGGGGACTGGAGGGCGCCTTCGCGCCAGACCGAAAGAATCGTCACCGGATTCGCGAAGTCGTGTTTGATCAATGGCCGCTCGGTGCCGTCCTCACGCAGAGTGAGCGCATACCCTCCCTGGCTACCCGTCCACAGCACGTGCGCCCGTGACGACAATCGGGCGCGGTCTACGCCCGATTCGAGCGTCTGCTGCAAGCGGCTGCCCTCGTCCTCGAGCAGCGTGCCCGGGTTCAATCCGAGGCGCATTCCGACCAGCGCCGACATCAAGCCGACGATGAAAAGCACAACGAGGACTTCGATCAGCGTGAAGCCGTCGGAGCCTCTCCAGGTCTTCTCCAGCCCGCGAGAGACCTGCCCGGAGTGAACTACTGCGACCATGAACCGATATCCGCGTCGGTTCCCGCCCCGCCCGGAACACCGTCCGCCCCGAAACTGAAGACGTCGATCTCGTCATGTACGCCCGGATTCAGGTACTGGTAGGGTTTCCCCCATGGATCGGCCGGCAGGCGTTCCACA
>CAYRKB010000163.1:0-8377 GCA_964424705.1 uncultured Victivallales bacterium | reverse complement strand
TGTTGAGGCCAAACACCCAACGCCGCCGGCCGGCCGGGATAATTCCTTCGAGTGCCAGCGCAAACGTCGATCCGACGGTGGGATGCCCCGCCATCGGCATCTCCCGGCCCGGCGTGAAGATGCGCATCCGGATATCCGTGTCCGGGTGTTCCTTCGGCAGGATGAACGTCGACTCCGAGAAGTTGACTTCGCGGGTCACCGTCTGCATCAGGGCGGTAGTCATCGACTCGGCCCCAAGGAAGACGGCCAGCTGGTTCCCGCCAAACCGGTCGCGGGTGAACACATCCAGGTGCAGGTAGCGGATCCGCTGGCTCATAAGCGTCCTCCGGCGAGTGCTGACACCCTCCATGCTATACGAACCAACTATTCTGAACCGCCAGGAATGGTTCGGGCTACGATTAAGGGCTGCGGGAAGAAGAACAGCGACCATGAATCGGCCCGCAGTGTTGATCGGACTGATTGCTCTGGCAGCGGTGGCTGCCGGCGCCACCACGGAGAATGCCATGCAGCCAGGAACCTACGCCAAGTTCGTCACGACCGAGGGGAATTTCACGAGCAGGCTCCACGAGCAGGCAGCGCCGAACACGGTCTCAAAGCAAGCATATCGGGCGGAGCACGCGCGTACAAACTGGGCGACGAATCGGACGGCAGAGATCGAAACTACGAAGGCGACGACTCTAAGCGCAATCTAGACGTAATTTCCGACCTCGGATTTGACCAAGGCGCGGAGGGGCTGGAGGGCTACTTTGATGCCGATACGGAAGTCGACGAGGAGACCAAAAGAGAGCATGAAACGAACCGGAAGCCCATGGCCGATAGGGCGGAGCCCCTCGTAGTGGGACAGAAGGAACTGTCCGCGCGACAATCTCTCCCAAGCGATGGAAAATTAATGATGAAACAAACGGGGGAGAGTAGGCGGTTAGACGGCGTCTACGACAAGCGGAGCGCCGACCTCTATTCGCAGCGCAGCTACAGCGAAATGTCAGCGCCTTCCTACGCGAACCAGTGGCTCAGCCGCGTGTTCCCCTACCTTGTGCCGGTTGCGCCGGAAGTCCCGGTCCCGTCCCAGTGGCCGGAGGAGGCGCACAATCTGTCGCAGGGCCTGCTCAGGCAGGATAAGCTGGAGTTGTCGGCCGGCGGGCTGAAGATCCGGATCACGCTTTCGGGCATTGACGCACGCTCGAGCAAGCCTACGAGCCAGACGACATTTGAAGGGCTGTTCTCGCCCAAGGCCTGGGTTCGCACCCAGAGGGGGGATGGTGGGCTAACGACAGTGGAATGGTGCGATGGACAGCAGCGCGGTGTCTATGCGCCGTGCTTCCAGGCCGGCCGCCGTCGGCCCGCCGCCGCGGGCGAGACCCGGCTCCTCTCCGGCGTCGCCCTTCCCGGCTACTACGACTTCTCGCTCAGCGCCATGGAACGCAGCTACGCCACCACGGTTCCTGCGATTACGGACCTGGGCGATGGCAAGATGCTGGTAACGCTCCGGTATCCCAATAACGTCAGCTACGAGGTCCGGCTCCTGGTGGACACCAACCGTCACGTTCTCCTGCAGATGGAGTCCAGCAGCGACGGCCGGCTGCAGGGCCGTACAACCTTCAGCGAGTTCGTGCAGGTTGCGGGCTGCTGGTGGGCCACGACGGTCTCGACCGAGAACGAAAGCGGCAAGGAAGTCTCCCGCACCAAGGCCACGATCTCCCGCCTCGATGCGCCGGCGTTCGAGAAGGAACTGGCGGCGGCTATGGCTGGCGCGGAGAACGGGCTCCTGCTTGTGGAGCCGTTCCGCGATCCGCCCGCCGCGCTGCAGGCCGAGCGCGATAAGAAGCCCTCGTTCGACGACTATCTGACGCTTATCTCCATGGATCTGAGCGCCGGGCAGCCTGAGAAGGCGGCGGAGCGCTGGGCCAAGGCCAAGCTGGACGTCGCCAACAAGAGCGCCATCGACTGGCTCGATATCGAGCTGCTCCTCAACACCCGGCGGAACGAGGAAGCGAAGGAACTGATTCGGAAGCACGCGAAGAAGCTGGCCGCAGCAGAAACGGCGGACGATCTGTATCTCGCCAATTCCCTGTACGGCCTTATGTCCCGGTGCGGCCAGGCGAACGTGAACGAGCGAATCGGGATGCTGGACGATCTGAAGCCGGTCTACGCGCGTCAGCCCGGGTATCTCGCGGCGATGAAGACCTGGTCCGTGTACTACGCCGACCTGCTCGAAAACGCGGGCCGCCCGGAAGAGGCCCTCGCGCGCCGGAGAGAACTCGCCGGGGAATACCCGCGCGACATCAACATCCAGACAAGGTACTTCTCCGCCCTCTTCAATCACGGCGACATCGAGCAGGCCACCGCGCAGATCACTGCCGTCCTGCGGGACCGAGAAGACTGGACGCGGCAGGAGCGCGATTCCATCCGCAACAGCGTGTGTTCCCAGCTTGCGAGCCGGATGCCCTCCGAAGCGTGGCGCGCCTTCCTCGAGGCCTGGATCGCGGAGGACACGACCTCCGCGATGGCCTACCAGTACTACCTGAGCGCCCTGCTCCGGCTCAACAAGGTTGAGGAGATGCGCGCGGCGATGAAGAAATGGATCGATGAGGGTGTCGCTGACATCGTGCAGGAAGGAATCTCAGACAAGGTGACGGCTCGGGGCGAGAGCAGTCAGGCCATCGCCGCCCGCATGCAGGCTGCGCTTCAGGCGGCTTTGGGCCAGGGCTACAACATGTACACGGAATACGTCGACCCGCACTGGTTTGAAACGCTCGCGAAGACGGTCAAGGCAACGGCCGCGGTCCGGGCAGGCCGGGGCTATGCCGCCCAGATCATGGGCAACGGCAACTTCCGCCGGACGGATGAGGCTCGCGGCCTGCGCAGATACTTCTCGGATGTGCTGAGCAAGGAAGCCGGCACGCTCCCGCCGGACTTCCTGGTGCAGATCATCGCGTGGATCTCCGGCGACAGCCCGCGAGTCGACCCCGAGATCTGGAGCCAGGTGGCCGGGCTGTTGGAGGAGCGCTGGGCGAAGGAGCAAGACCCCAAGGCAAAGAACGAACTGTCGGCTCCGCTGCTCCAGGTCCTGGGACGGTGCGATCCCGAGAAGGGGTCGCTGCGCTTTCTGCGCAGGCAGGTGGAGGAAGGTCCCGCCGAGTACCGTCCGGGCTATCTCTCCGCCCTATACAACAATCTTCTCTACTCGGGCGCATGGACGACGCAGCGCGAGGACGAGGTGTTTGGCCTGCTGCCAAAGCTTTACACGACGGTAACGCAGGAGCAGTACCGCGCCGAGCTGACGGTTCAGCAGCTGTGCCTGTGCGTCGACGCCCTTCTCCCGGCGCGGATTGCCGCGTCGATCGCGACGCCGGAAGAGCAGGGCAAGATGACGCGCCAGGAGCTCGCGGCTGAGATGGCGCGCGCCCGCACGGCGGCGAAGCAAGGCATGGCTGAGCGGCTCCAGCAGGAAGCCGCGCGACAGGATCCAGCGCTCGCGAAGTGGCTCGTGATCGAGCGGCTATATCTTGAAATGCAACTGAACGCGAACCCGACGAACATTGCGGCGGAGTGCTGGGAGCTCCTGCCCGCCCGGCCCTGGGCCCTGCCGGCGGCGGTTGCGGAGCCCGCCCGCCCGCAGCCCCGTCTGGACGGCGGGAAGGATGAGCCCGTGCAGAGCTGGCTGGAGCTGAATCTGCTCGACCGCTGCATGACCACGCTCACCTGCCTTGCGGCGCGCCGGTCGGCCGACAAGGCGCTGGTTGCGCGGGTGTCGGCGTACATGGACGAAGGGCTGAAGCTCGCGCCGGAAGGGCAGAACGAGTACTGGCGCGAGCAGAAATACCGCCTGCTCGTGGCGCGTGATGAGCCGCAGGCGCTGCAGGCGGCCCTGCGCGCGTGGATCGCGCCCGGCAAGGCCGACCCGCGCTGGCAGATTGTGCTGGGCTACCTGCTGGCGGAGCAGAGCAAGATTCCCGAGGCGATCACACAGTTCGAGGCGCTGCAGAAGGACGACGCCCTGCGGCCCGCGGAGCTTCAAGCGCTCGCCAGCTGGTATGGCGTTGTCGGCGATCGCGCGAAACAGGACGCGGCCCTGCTCAGGGCCGGCGGCGGCACGGAAGAATACCAGCTGTCAAACCGGCTGTACGAATACCTGCGGCCGCTGCAGCAGAACAGCGGCGCGACGCCGGGAGAACTGGATCCGAAAGTGGCGGAGCTCTTCACCGCGCTGTTCCGCAAAGCCCAGCAGCCGGCCCATTACGTGAATCAGCTGCAGCAGTTCTACCAATACACACATGATGAGCGCCTGTTGAAATGCCTGCCCGAAGGCCTGACGGGCCACACGGCGGAACAGGTGTACCCGTTCATGCAGAGCCTGGGCGGCTTGCTGGGCCTCGTCCGGGACGAGGCGACGGTGGACCGGATCGCGGAGCACCTGCAGGAAGTGCGCAAGCGCGTTGCCTCGCAGACCGACCTGCGGGCGCTGGATCTTCTCGAAGTCCAGATCAAGCGGCGCGCGGCGGAGGTCGCCAACCAGCCCGGGCCGCACATGCGGGACGCGCTGGCGGCAATGAAGCGCGCGTTCGATCGCGAGTGGCAGAAGGGCGAAAGGCGGCAGATGGCCAACCTGCTGGCGAATCTGGGCCGGATCAAGCAGGAGGAACTGAGCCGCGAACAGCTGCGCGAACTCAAGGAGCTTGGCGACGCACGCGGCGAACCGCCCGAAGACCGGCTCCAGATCCAGATGAGCTACGCCGCCACGCTGTGGTCCTACGAGAAGGGGGACGAGGCCATCGACGCTCTGCAGTCGGCCGTGAACGAATTCCGCGACGTGTCCGGCGGCAGCCTGCCAAGTGCCGCGAACAGCGCGGTCGATCGGCTTATCGGCTATTTCGAGGAAACGAAGCGCTTCTCCGCCGGCGAGGCGCTTCTGCTCAAGGAGCTGGCCAGCGCGGATGGCGAACAGCAGAAGTACTGGCGCACGCGCCGGCTCCTCCAGCTCTACGTCACCACGATACGCAACAAGGCGGAAGTCTCGCTGGGCAGCGGCGAGGCGCTCTATCGCGCGGCGTACGGCAAGATGATCTCCGAATTGGAGAGCGCAGACCAGAATCATAGAAACGCCGTCGTGGGCATTGTGTGCGGCCTCTTCGGAAGCACGCATGACGCCGGCATTACGCAGACGGACCTGCGCGATTTTGCGTTCCGGATCTACCCGGCCGTGCTGGAAAAGCAGACGGACCCGAATTCCCGCAACGGCGAGATCGCGCAGGTCGCCGGCGCCGTGAGGGCTTATCTCGGCGCGCTGGCCGCCGTGGAATTCCTGGTCGAGCGGCTGGAGGGCGAGCCGGAATGGATGAAGATGACCGGGTATAATTCCGGCTGGAGTCGCCTCGGCGACAGTCTTGCCGAGGGGCGGAAGCAGGCGAATCCGACGGGGGCGCTGGAGGAGCGGCTCCTGAAGCTTGTGACCGCGGAGCTGCGCCGGGACCTGAAGGAGCGCCGAAACCAGAACAGGTTGATGTATTCAAAGGGCCACAGCTATTTCTGGTCGGAGAAGGCCGCCGACTTCAGGGCCGTGGCGGAGTCCGTATGGGGCGAGAACAGGACGTCGGGTGCGGCCGTGCTGTACGTTGCGCAGTATATATGGCAGGACCTGAACGAATATGACCGTGCGATCGACATGCTGGGAGAGGCGCACAGCAACGGGAGGCTGGATGAAAATGGCCAGTCGACGTTCGTCGGATACCTCCACTCCCGCAGCCGGTACGACGAGTCCATCCCGGTGCTGGCCGGGCTCATTCGTCAACAGCCGGATGCGGTCGGGTACCGCACTCTGCTGATGACGGCCCAGTTCCGGGCCGGAAGACTGGACGACCTCGGCAGCACGCTGGCGGCCGCCGACAAGTATTATCACGAAGGCGGCCGTTGGCGGGCGGGAACGATCGCGGAACTTGCCAGCGCCTGCGTGACGACGCACCTCCACGCGAACGCCGTAAAGTACTACGACGAGCTGATTCCCCTGCACAAGCGCAGCGCGGGCGGGCAGGTCGAGAACGACGGCACATTGTCGAACTACTACCTCCAGCTTGCCGAGGCTCATATTTCGCTAGGCAATTCCATCGGAGCTGTGGAAGCGGCGAGCGGCTCGATCGTCGCCTGGGGACGGGACCAGCGCAGCCGCCAGAACGCGCTCGGCAGCCTGGTGAACGTGCTGCGCCGGGTCAAGGACCTCGAGGCGTACGTGGCGCATCTCGATAAGCAGGTCGCGGAGAGCGGCCTTGAAAACCCGATCCTGCGCAAGGCGGTCGGCACGGTGTATCTGGAGAAGAATCTCTTCAAGGAGGCCCTCCACCACCTGACCCTCGCCGTGGAAGTTCAGCCCAACGACCGTGAGACCCACGACGCGCTGGTCCAGGCCTATGACCGCCTGGGCGACAAGGCCGGCGCGCTCGCGCGGGTGCTGGCGGCCATCGACTTGTCCCGCAGAGACATCGGCCTCTACCGCGACCTGGGGCAGAGGTACGCGGCGCTTGGCGACGCGGCGCAGGCCGAACGCGCAAACCTGAGCATCGTCGAGATGCTTCCCGCCGAGTCGGAGAGCCACACGATGCTGGCGGAAATCCTGCAGGCGCAGGGCCGCTGGGATGAAGCCATTCCGCAATGGCGGCATGTGGCCCGCATCCGGGCGCTTGAGCCGACCGGGTTCCTGAAGCTGGCGGAGGCGCAGCTGCACCAGTCGCAGTGGAGAGAGGCCGCCGGGACCCTCGGCACGGTGCAGGCCCGCAGTTGGCCGGAACGATTCGGCGACGTGCAGTCCACGGCGCGCGAGCTCATGCGCCGCGTCCCGCCGGAGTTCCAGAAGAACTAGACTGCCGGCGCGGCCGGACCGGGGCGGCTGGCCTCAGCGGCGGCGTTGCCGCTGGGCAGTCGCGCGCTCCATGGCGTCAGACAGAGTTCCGTGGACGGAACACTCCGGGTCCTGGCCGACGGGGTTCACGGTATAGCGTCCGCCCTTCGTGCAGACCAGGCTGCCGAACCCTCGCTCTATGTAGTTCGACAGATTCTCCTCTGGAACGTCGGCGTCCGCCGCGTATTCGTTTTCCAGGGCGGCCTGCTCTTTGGCAGCGTCGATGAGTCGCATGTTGCTGACGCAGGCGCTTGCCTGGGCTGTCTCGCGCGCCTTCACAAAGGAGGGTATGGCGATCGCCGCGAGCAGCCCGATGGTTGCGACCGTGATCATGATGTTCCCACCCCCGGTGCTCCGGCCGCCCAGGGTGAAGAAGGCGAACAGATAGGCGAATGGGTTGCGGCTTGCCTTGAGGACGGGGCGGCCTTCGCTGAGGGCGAGCATGTTTGAGACCCGCTGCGACAGCGTCGGGTAGCCGGAGATAAGCTCATACCACGAAACGAAGAAGCCCCGGTTGTTCGCATACTGCGCGGCAAAGAGCGCAGGGGACAGCGTGGATCGCGCCTGCTTGCCTGCGGCAAGGATCAGCATGGCGTTGATGGCGCCCTGGCTCCGGGAGGATGCGAACAGGCCATGCCGGTCGCAGGACGCTTCGCAGGCCCGGCTGTATGCGTTGCCGAGAAGGGGGAAGAGGAGCCCCGGTGCCAGAAAGATATGCTTGAGAATGTGGCTCCGCTTGATGTGCCCGAGCTCGTGCCCCAGAAGAAACTCGATTTCCGCGCTATCCGGCCCGTACGTATCGAGCAGTTCGGAATACACCACGACGAAGTGTCTTCCGCTGAAGCGCGTCGCAAAGGCGTTTAGAAGGCCGCCGGACTGAAGGACATAAAGGTCGGGAACCACCTTGACCTGCAACTTTGCACACGCCCTGGCAAAGGACCCTGCAAGCTCCGGCATTTGATAGCCCTCAACCTTTACGGCGTCAGCCTTAAGCTGTGCGACCAGCAGGCCGTTGCCCAGCCACACCATCAGCCCCAGGGCCACGATGATCAAGATGGGGAAGATGGCCACAACGCAGGCCAGCCACACGAGGCAGGAAATGACAAGCGCAATGGCGAAGTAGGTGCTCTCGCCCGGCGCCATCAGGTTCGAGCCCAATGTGGACATTTCCTTTGTATCGCGGGGAGCGGCCGCAGCCGAAGGCGCTGCAACTGTGAACGTCTTCTTGCAGGTGGGGCATTCTATGGTCTGCCCTGTGTAGTCCTCTTCGGCTTCCAGCGTTTGCGCACAGTGCGTGCATTTGAACTTCATAGTGTCCCGCCCTTTCCGTTTCGCCGCAGTTCGTCTCCCCGCCCATGATGCAGACGTAGTGTGCGCAGAACTATAGGTTTTCCAGAATTGTTGCAAGTTTCAAGTTTCCCCTTCTTCTGTACCCGGGCGCATGTGAGTTCCGGGGAGTTGTCCGTTCAGGCGCGTTTCTTTATCTCC